>NZ_JBSWYH010000014.1:0-149440 GCF_056161025.1 Roseibium sp. AWQ4_254 | reverse complement strand
GGTCACTCTCCTTTTATGCCTCTTGGGGCGTGTGCTACGACCCCGCATCATAGGCTCAGGAGAGTGGCCGCCGGAATTACGCTATGTATTACACCTATTTCTACGATAATTGCAGATCAAACAATTGATTCAACGGACCGCAAAGAGTTCAAACCGGCCTTGCGGCGGCGCCAGTTCCGACCTCGGCGAGTGACTGCTTGACCCAAACCAGCCCTGCAGTCGTTAGAGCCGATTGAAGCGAAAGTCTGCTACCTGCGGGTTTTGTTGAAAAAGTCTGGTTTGCAGGTCAGTTCGGCTTACTCTTTTTCTAGAAACCCGAATTTTGGTTAGGGGCTGGGGCCGGGAGACTGCACTTTTCTTTAAGCATTCGAGCTTTGGGCTTCTTGAAAGTCCATGCCGTCCCCTGTGCCGCACAGCGGCACAAACTGAAAATGATGGCGGCAAATGCAAAAAGGGCGGTCCAAAGACCGCCCTTTCAAAGGAATTGTAAATGTCGGGCTTCTTAGAAGCCCATGCCGCCACTGACCCCGCCGTAGCGGGGTCAGCATGAAAGCTGATGGTCGGCTTTATGGGCTTCTTAGAAGCCCATGCCGCCC
The DNA here is from genome assembly GCF_056161025.1 of Roseibium sp. AWQ4_254. Classification (NCBI taxonomy): domain Bacteria; kingdom Pseudomonadati; phylum Pseudomonadota; class Alphaproteobacteria; order Hyphomicrobiales; family Stappiaceae; genus Roseibium; species Roseibium sp. AWQ4_254. The sequence goes on along the minus strand of NZ_JBSWYH010000014.1, from coordinate 148,844 downwards.
ATGCCGCCCATGTCGCCGCCCGGCATGGCAGGAGCAGCTTCTTTCTTCGGCAGCTCGGCAACCATGGCTTCGGTGGTGATCAGCAGGCCTGCAACGGAAGCTGCGTCCTGAAGAGCCGTGCGCACAACCTTGGTCGGGTCGATGATGCCGGCTTCGATCATGTTGACGAACTCTTCGCTCTGGGCGTTGAAACCGAACGTGTCGTCGTTGTTTTCCTGGATCTTGCCAACAACGATGGAGCCTTCGACACCAGCGTTTTCAGCGATCTGACGGATCGGAGCTTCCAGAGCGCGCAGGACGATCTTGATGCCGGCAGCGATGTCGGAATTGTCGGAGGTCAGAGCTTCGACAGCCTTCTTCGCCCGCAGCAGAGCCGTGCCGCCACCCGGAACGATGCCTTCTTCAACGGCAGCGCGGGTTGCGTTCAGAGCATCGTCAACGCGGTCTTTTTTCTCTTTCACTTCGATTTCGGTTGCACCGCCAACGCGGATGACAGCCACACCGCCAGCAAGCTTGGCCAGGCGCTCCTGAAGCTTCTCACGGTCGTAATCGGAAGTGGTTTCTTCGATCTGGGCCTTGATCTGGCCAACGCGGCCGTCAATGTCTTCCTTGGCACCGGCACCATCAACGATGGTGGTGGTTTCCTTGGTGATCGCGACTTTCTCAGCGGTGCCGAGCATGTCGAGGGAGACATTTTCCAGCTTGATGCCGAGATCTTCGGAGATCACGGTGCCGCCGGTCAGGATGGCAATGTCTTCCAGCATGGCCTTGCGGCGGTCGCCGAAGCCCGGAGCCTTGACAGCAGCAATTTTCAGGCCGCCGCGCAGCTTGTTGACAACGAGGGTTGCCAGAGCTTCGCCTTCAACATCTTCAGCGATGATGAGGAGCGGGCGGGAAGACTGAACAACAGCTTCCAGAATCGGCAGCATGGCCTGCAGGTTGGAGAGTTTTTTCTCGTGCAGCAGGATGTACGGCTTTTCCAGGTCGGCCAGCATCTTGTCGGCATTGGTGACGAAGTAAGGAGACAGGTAGCCGCGGTCGAACTGCATGCCTTCAACGACTTCCAGCTCGGTTTCCAGGGACTTGGCTTCTTCGACAGTGATCACGCCTTCGTTGCCGACTTTCTGCATGGCTTCGGCAATATCCGCGCCAACCTGCTCGTCGCCGTTTGCGGAGATCGTGCCGACCTGAGCCACTTCTTCGGAAGTGGTGATGGTCTTGGAAGCAGCTTCCAGGGACTTCACAGCTTCAACAGCAGCGAGGTCAACGCCGCGCTTCAGGTCCATCGGGTTCATGCCGGCAGCAACAGCCTTGGCGCCTTCCTTGACAATGGCCTGGGCCAGAACGGTTGCGGTCGTGGTGCCGTCACCAGCAATGTCGTTGGTCTTGGAAGCCACTTCGCGCACCATCTGGGCGCCCATGTTTTCGAACTTGTCTTCCAGTTCGATTTCCTTGGCAACGGACACACCGTCCTTGGTGATGCGCGGTGCGCCGAACGCCTTGTCGAGAACGACGTTGCGGCCTTTCGGGCCGAGGGTGACTTTCACAGCGTTTGCGAGCGTGTCCACGCCTTTGAGCATGCGCTCACGGGCGTCGGAGGAGAATTTTACTTCTTTAGCAGACATAGGGTCGTCTCACTTGAATGTTGAATGGAGAGAGATCAGAAGCGGTTCGCTAAACTTAAGCGATCACGCCCATGATGTCGGATTCCTTCATGATCAGCAGGTCTTCACCATCGATCTTGACTTCGGTGCCGGACCATTTGCCGAACAGAACGCGGTCACCTGCCTTAACGTCGAGGGCAACGATTTCGCCGTTGTCCTTGCGGGCGCCGGTGCCGACAGCGATGATTTCGCCTTCCTGCGGCTTTTCCTTAGCGGTGTCCGGAATGATGATGCCGCCGGCCGTTTTCTCTTCAGAGTCTACCCGGCGAACGACGACGCGGTCGTGAAGTGGACGAAATGCCATTAGACTGTTTCCTCTCATGAGCGCGCCCCACGCAATTTGGCAGCGCGCGAGACATGATTTTTGGGTTACATAACGCAGGGGCCTTCGGGCTCCTGCGGCGCAGTAGCACTCCCTCAAGGCGAGTGCTAGCAGCGCCATGGATTTATGCAGCAGGACCCGGATTGTCAATGGTTTGAGAGGAAATTTTCCGCCCGCTGCCGCCGTTGCCGGGACCCGGACCTCTGACATGGTTAACCGGCTTCAGATCGTGGGGCTTTTGCGTCCGGGAAACCGGTTGCGGCCTGCGGTCTGGAGCAACTCGCGTTTCCTGGAATTTGCCTTTCGCTGCCTGACATCAAAGATGGCATAGCGTATCTATTCCATATCAACGCACACGCCCTAATTGGGGGCCGTGATTGTGAAGGGCAAGGTGAAAGTTGCTGTCTTGCCGTTCACTTCGTCGGAAAACCGTGTTTCCAGCTGATAAGTGCCTTCGCGAAGACCGCTGAACTGAAACGACAGACTGGCTGCAAGCTCACGCTGCCGCGACCGGCCTTTGCCGGCAAAGACGGCGAAACCGTCCTGCTGGGTCAGAACCTGCCCGGTCAGGTTCAGCAGCTTGTAGCTGGCGGTAAGCTCATAGGCATAAAGGCCCTCAGCCTCGCGGAAGCCATAGCCAACCGGCTCGGCATAGATGAACAGAACATCGCCTGCCCTGAACTCAGTATCGGCGCGCGGCGTGTACTGTCCGTATGCGGCCCCGGCCGTCTCAGCGAACGTGGCGGCCGTAAAGGCCAGGCCATTGGCGTCCCAGGCAGCATCGAATGCGGCCAGGGCAGACGTGTACGGTGAGGAGGGTGTGGCCTTAGGATCAGCCGGCGCCGGAGCTGAGGAGAGGCCGGTAAATCCCAAAGTCATGCAAAGAAGCGTGGCGGCGCCCCGCCGGGAAAAACGTCGTCCTGTCACCATCTATTACGTCCCCGCGCGCCCTAAAGTCTTGTCGTTGCTTGGCGATTTTGCCGATATAGACCGACTTTCGCCGGGTGACAAGAAAATGCGTGCAATGCGGTAAACTTAGGCCGGTTTAAAGACTGCGGGCCGTCCAGGACTGGCGTTTGCGATAGATTGTCGACGGGCTGATCTCCAAAGCCGCTGCCGCCATGGCAATGTTGCCGTCAAAAGCGTCCAGCGCGTCTTCGATGATCCGGCGTTCCTGGGCCCAGAGCGGCTCAATTGCGCCAAAGGGGCGGCTGGGAGCACTGATCCTGGACCGTTCGCGCGACAGGTCTATCACCGCGTTGGGGCGGCCGGACTGATCCCGGATGACCATGGGCAGCATGTCGTAGGTGACAGCCGCACCGTCATTCATGACCACGATCTGGCGGATGGTGTTTTCAAGCTGGCGGACATTGCCCGGCCAGCCATACGCGACAATCCGGGTCTCCGCATCCGCATCGAAGCCCTTGAAGCCCCGGCGCTCCTCCCCGGAATAACGTTCCAGAAAGGCTTCGGCGAGGGGCAGGATGTCGTCGCGGCGCTCACGCAGGGGAGGCAGATGAACAGGCAGAACATGCAGCCGGTAATAAAGGTCCTCGCGGAACCGGCCTGCTGAAATTTCCTCGATCGGGTTGCGGTTGGTGGCGCAGATGATCCGCGCGTCGACCTTCCGCGACTGGGTGTCGCCGAGCCTCTGGAACGTGCCGGTCTGCAGAAACCGCAGCAGCTTGCTTTGCAACAGCGTGTCCATTTCACCGATTTCGTCCAAAAACAGCGTGCCGCCATCGGCCTGTTCCGCGGCGCCGGCCCGGCTTTCGCTCGCCCCGGTAAAGGCACCGCGCATATAGCCGAAAATCTCGCTTTCGATGAGGTCCCGGGGAATGGCCGCGCAATTCAGCGTCACGAACCGGTTGGGCTGGCGCTCAGAGAGATCGTGAATGGCGTTGGCGCACAACTCCTTGCCGGTGCCCGATTCCCCGGTGATGAACACAGGGGCCTGCGACGGGGCCATACGCTGGATCTGATCCTGGATCTCGAGCATTTTCAGCGAGGTCCCGATCATCCGGCCGAGGCCGCCGGCCTCGGGCGCAGACCGTTCGGTCCGCTTCAGGGGGGCAGTTCGTTCAACCGGCTGCGGCACAGGCTGAGCCTGGTTCACGTCGGGCCGGGCTGGGGGAGCCGCCGGGCGGCGCTGCTGCAGCTGAAACGTGATCTTGCTGGCAAGAGCGTCGAGGGAAAAGGGTTTGGTCAGGAAGTCATGGGCGCCTGCGCGCATGGCGCTGACAGCCCGGGAGACGGAGCCAGAGGCCGACACCGCGATGATGACTGCTTTCGGGCAGCGCACCGCGTAGGCTTCCAAGGCTTCGTCACCGCCGATTGTTTCCAGGTCTATGATGAGAATGTCGGTCGACTTGTCGGCCAGATCCTGAAGGCAGGAGGCAGAATCCGTATAAAGGATCGGGTCGGCACAGGAGGCGGACATTTTCGCGCACACGGCAGAAGTGCGGGCGGCCTCGGAGGCCGATGCGTCCAATACGCGTACAATCACAGGCAAAGTCTTGCCCTCATTACTCCCCATTGCTGGGTAACTCCCATCGCTAGATCCGGGTCTTCCATAATCGAAAGATTCGTCAGTCTGATAATTCTCCGAACAGGGTAAACAAAGCGTTGTCAGATGACGCATTTTGCAGTTTTTGCCGAGAAAACCAGCGGCTGTAACAATTTAAAACGCAAACGAGAGAATCAATCCTAGGGTGAGGCCTGCGAAAAAGCAACCAATTGATAACGCTGCGGCAAATTTGAGCGAGACGTTTTTCGGCGTCAAAGCCGTGCCGGAGAGGGCAAGGGCTGTTTGGCCGGTCAGGGCTGGGGCGGAACTTTTGACGGGCTCAGCCTTGGGGGCGGGGATGTCCTGCGGCACCGGTATGCGCATGTCGTCGCCCGCCTTTGTGTTGCCTGTCAGGGGGGGGCGCGGTTCATCTGCGGGTGCAGGTCCAGGCTGGTCCCGGGCTGGGGCTTGCGCTGGCGCGATGCTGAATCTGGGGGCATAGCTGCCCTTGGGAATGGTGATCCGGACAGATTCCTGAGTGCCGGTGCCGGCATAGTATCCGGACAGGCGGCGGCGCAGGCGGGCTGCCTCCACCCGCACGATTGGATCGGTCACAGGATTGAAATCGTCGTCCCGGCCGAGAGCCTCGGTGGCAATCGTGTATCCCTTGATCTTCTCGAGCCTGTTCTCCAATGCGGCGGTCACCACGAATTTGAGAAAAGCGCGCAGTTGCGGAGCGGACTGAAATTCCGGGCTCGCAAGGGTTTTGGTGAGAGCGGCCCGTATCAGGTCCTCAGACACTCTCAAAGAAGAGGAGGGAGCGTCAGCGGGGCTGGCCGGAGTGTTTGTGGCCGCTGACAGCTGGGGGGCGTCTTCCGCTGCTGGTGTGGCGGCCGCGGGGGCTTTTCTCGCAGCAGTTTGCAGAGACGCAGAGCCTCTTGATTTCGCGACGGGATACATTCCAGTTCCCTTTCGGTAACCGGTTTTTAACGCTCCACGACAAGTTGCCCTAACGTCATGTTAGCGCTCCGGCTTCCAATTGCAAATTGTTAAAATACGTATCGCCTCCCCTGCTGGCATTGGAAATGTCCGGCACAGCAGGGCGGCGAACTGGCCTGGAACCGAAAAAACTGCGGCTTTGGAGATGCATAGTCGGGGACAAGTCCCGGAATCCACGTTTGAATGCGGCTTGCGGATTCGGAGGTCACTGGTTCTTAAGGCATGATTAACCAGTCAATTGTGATTCGGGTCGGAACTTTCAAATACCATGGGCCGGACAGGGACCATCTTTGTAGCAATCTGCATGGCGATTATCGCGCTGTCTTCGGCGACCGTGATGATTTTTCAGTTCGGCCGTCCGTTTGGCGAGGCGGTGTCCCTGTCGCTTGCGCTGATGTGCACCATGATCCTCGTTCACTTGTTGGTCGGGCGGGCCCGGGACCGTGGGGCTGTCAGTGAAGCGGTGGACCGCCTCGAAGAACGCATGGCAGACCTCGATGAAGATGTTGGCAATCTGGAAGGCCGTTTGACCGGCATGGAACACTCCGTGCCCCGGCGCACGCGGGCGGAGATTGATCCGATCTTTGCCGAAGTCGAGGTTTTGGGAACGCTGGTCAAGCAGATGGCAGAAGCCATGTCGGACCTGGAAACCCGGATGGAAGACCAGCAGGCGCTGGCGCCACCTCCCCAGATGCAGAACTTGCCCCACTACCGGCAGGATGCGCCACCGCTTCAGGTGCAGGCCCCCGCAGCGCAGCCCGGATTCGCATCACCGCCCTTTTCGCATCCGCAAGCCCGTCCTGTGCCCGTTCCGCAGACCGCGCCGCCGGCGCACCAGCCCCAACCGCAGCCTCAGGCTTACAATGCCCCTCAGACTGCGCCTTCTCCTGTTCAGGGCCGGGCTGTGCAAGGAGGCCGGGACGACTGGGACCGCCGCTATGGAGGGCAGGCCGAACCGCAGCCCATGCCGCCTGAAACACCCGTTGAGGCGGCTTATGCGCCTGGTGCCGGCTATGATGCAGACCCTGCAGCCGATCCCGGTGCACTAGCATCCGCACCCTTTGGCCAGCAGGATCAGGCGGCGGATGATTTGCCGCATGTGACGCCGGCTCCGGTTCAGCCGGAGCGGCCGAAGCCGAATATGGCCATGCGTGAGCTGATCACCTCCGCGCTGAACGCCAACCGGGTGGAATTGCACTTGCAGCCCATCGTGACCCTGCCACAGCGCCAGGTGAAATATTATGAAGCGTTCACCCGTCTGCGCGACGCCAATGGCAATGGGGTGGAGGCGAAGACTTTCCTGCCCGAAGCCGTTCTGTCCGGCCAGATTGCCCGGATCGACAACCTGTTGCTGTTCCGCTCCATTCAGGTGATCCGCCGTCTGACATCCCGCAACCGGAATGCGGTTCTGTTCTGCAATATTTCATCCGTGTCGCTGGTGGATGAGGCGTTTTTTCCGGGGTTCCTGGAATTTGTGAAGTCCAACCGCAATTTTGCAGATGTGCTCGTCTTTGAGTTTTCGCAAAGCGATGTGGCGGATATGGGAGCGATGGAACTGGAAAGCCTGAGTGCGCTCTATGATCTCGGCTTCCGCTTCTCCATCGACCGGATTTCCGACATGAAGATGGACTTCAACTCCCTCGCGGGCCGGGGCTTCAAATATGGCAAGCTGCATGCCGACTATCTGATCGGCCGCCGTGAAGCCATTCACGGTCATATCCACCCGTCCGACTTCGGCGATTTGCTGCACCGCTACGGCATGGAGCTGATCACCGATCATGTGGAGACGGAGTCCCAGGTGCTTGAGCTGCTCGACTACGATATCCGGCTCGCGCAGGGCAACCTGTTTTCGCCGCCGCGCCCGGTCCGGGCGGAGGTGTTGCAGGGAACGCCGGCCCCCGGTTCCAGAAAGACGGCCGCTGGCTGATCCCAGCCAGACGGATTTTTCCGCCGCATCTATGTTCTGAACCGTCCTGGACCCCCGAGCCTGATCAGCCGTCCTGCTTCTGTCCGACCGTCACGATGGTCGGCGGGGCACCGGCCAGCAAGCGCCGGGCAACGCGCTGGACGTCTTCCAGGGTGACTGCTTCGATTTCCCGGTTGCGCCGGTCAAAATAATCGATACCGAGTCCGGCATTTTGCAGGGCAACCAGTTGGCGGGCAATCTTTCCGGATGTGTCAAACCGCAGCGCATAGGAGCCGGTGATGTACCGTTTCGCCGCATTGACCTCTTCTGCACTCGGCCCGTCCGTTGCCATGCGCCGGATCTGCCCCAGCATCACATCAACAGTTTCCCCCGCCCGGTCGGTGCGGGTGGCCGCTGAACCAAGCAGAAGCCCAGTGTGGCGGTAAGGCGACAGGGAGGTGCTTGCCCCGTAGGAAAGGCCGCGCTCTTCCCGCACTTCCTGATACATCCAGGAGGTGAAGGTGCCGCCCCCTAGTATGTGGTTCATCACATAGGCGGCCTGAAAATCCGGATCATCCCGTTTGACCCCGGGCAGACCCATCAAAATCGTTGTCTGGGGCACATCCAGCTCCCGGTGGAGCGTTGCCCCTGATGCGGGTGCCAGCTCGGGCACGGAGGCCTTTTCGGACGTCTCGGGAAGACCGGCAAAGACATCGTCCAGCACCTGGGCAAGACGCTTTGCGTCAATGGCACCGACCACGCCCACATTCAGGCCGCTGCGGGTCAGAAGTCGTTTGTGTTGCTGTTTCAGGTCGTCCCGTGTCAGGGTTTTGAGGGTGTCCTGTGTGCCTGCTGTCCGGCGGGAATAGGGATGGTTCTCAAACATGGCTTCGGCCAAGGTGCGCCCGGCAATCGCATCCGGGTCGGTTTCGGCACGTTTGGCCTGGGCGACAAGCCGTGTCTTCATGCGCTCCACGGGGGTGTCGTCGAAACGCGGTTCATTTACGGCCAGGGCGAGCAGGCTGGCCGCTTCGTCAAGCGTGGGGCTCAAGGTTCTCAGGCTGCCGTAAAACCGGTCCTTGCCGGTGTTGAACCCGATGCTAATGGCCAGCTCTTCCATCCGGCCCTGAAACGCCTCTGAAGACAGATCACCGGCTCCCTCATCCAGCGATGCGGCCAGAAGACGGGTGAGGCCGCCCTTGCCGTCCGGGTCCTGTGTCGCACCACCGTCAAAGGCAAAATTCATGGCGATGATGGGAACCGTGTGGTCTTCCACCAGCCAGGCCTCGATGCCCTTCGGGCTGATGACCCGTTGCACCTCGACCGCTTGGGCACTGCGGATCAAGACCGCAAGGGTGGCCACCATGAAGGCGGCGCTTACAAGGACCGTGCGCAGGGAAACAGCAAAATGGGGCATGGTCAGGATTTGTCCTTGGCAGGAGAGGGGCTTTTGGGGGTGGTTTCTGCAGCTTCGGAAGACTCCCGGCGCAATTCGCCGGTCACGGGCAGCCCCGCGAGATAGGTGCGTGCCGCGTCCAGAACATCTTCAGGCGTCACGGCGCTCACCTGTGCGGGCCATGTCTGGACGTTCTTGATGGTCTGTCCGGTGGCCAGCGCACCGCCAAAGAGCCGGGCAAGGCTGGACTGGCTGTCCTGGGCATAGATCGCACTTGCAACCATGCTGTTGCGGGCCCGGTCGACTTCCTCTTGGGTGACGCCGTCCTGGAGCAGGGCGCGGATTTCTTGGGCAATCAGCTCTTCCATCTCCTTAAGGCTGTGGCCGGGGCGGGGCGCGGCATAGACGCCGAACCGGCCCGCATCCAGCGCCTGGCTCTGGTAATAGGCCCCGGCGCCCAACGCGGCCTTGCGCTCCAGCACAAGCGATTTGTAGAGTCGGCTCGAGGGACCTTCCCCCAGAATATAGGCGAGGATGTCCAGCGCTTCAGGTGTCCGGCCGGTTCCGGTGGTCTGGCTCGGCACAATCCAGGTCTGGGACACGGATTCCTGTCGAACCCGCGCATCGGAGACGACGACCCGCCGCTCCCCGGACAAGGGCGGCTCCGCGGGGCGGACCCGGGGGGCGGGATCCGCACGCCGGGCGATCTGGCCATAAGTCCGTTCTGCAAGTTTGCGGATTTCGGCCACATCGACATCACCGGCTATCACCACCACAGCGTTGTTGGGCGTATAGAACCGGTCATAGAAGGCAAGGGCCGATTCCTTGTTCAGTGCCTCGATTTCACTTTGCCAGCCAATCACCGGCGATCCATAGGGGTGGTTGACGAAGGTGACCGCGTTCAGCGCCTCGCGCAGCCGGGACCCCGGCTCGCTGTCAACGCGGCTGCGCCGCTCTTCCAGAACCACAAGCCGTTCCGGGTCGACAACCGCGTCACTCAGAACAAGGTTCTGCATCCGGTCTGCTTCAAGTTCCATCATCAGAGGCAGATGCTCCTTGGCGACTTTCTGGAAATAGGCGGTGTAGTCCAGGCTCGTGAAAGCGTTTTCCTGACCGCCCCGTTGGGCGATGACACGGGAGAAGTGGTCTCCAGGATGTGTGGACGTGCCCTTGAACATCAAGTGTTCCAGAAAATGGGCAACGCCGGACTGACCCTCCGGTTCGTCGGCGGACCCGGCCTTGTACCAGATCATATGGGTCACGACAGGGGCGCGGCGGTCCGGAATGACCACCACCTGCAGGCCGTTTTCAAGCGTGAAACTCCCAAGATTGGGAGCGATGACAATGTCATCGGCCGACAAAGTCCCGGCCCGGGCATAAGGGATTGGCACCACTGCCGTTGACCCGAGAAGAAGGAGCGGAAGCAGGAGACTTCGGATGGGGTGTTTCCAAAAGAGGCCACGTCCTTGATGTGTCTTCGCGGGGGCAGGGGTCAAGCGCGTCTCCCATTCTTTGTCATAAAATAAAAAACCTCCGGACTAATCCTTCCATATAGGAGGGTTGGTCCGAAGGTCCCATTACAAAAATGTCATCGCTGCCCGCCCGGCGCACGGATCAGGCGGATCGGGATCAGTTACAATATTGTGACTGGCCTTCCAGGCACCGCGGATCCAGCGGCTTGCTTGTGTAGGGGTCGACGTTGCCCGGCTTTTTGTCTTTCGACTTGGCCACGACCTCCGGCATCGGCGCATCCGGTGATGGTGTACTGTAACTGGCCGGGGGCTCGGTCAGGTAGCGGCGGGTGGCAAGACCATTATTGGCAGCGCCAACCTGCTGCGCCTTGATCTTCTGTAGCCGTTCCCATTCGGCGCGCTGTTCTTCCCGGGTCAGCAAGTCACCCTCGGCCACATCGTTCTCACGCCGCTCGGCGTCTAGGTCGCGGGTCTGTTGTCCGGTCACGCCAGTGATCTTGAAACCGCGCATCTGCTCCGGTGTCAGGGGGGCCTTGTTGAGCCCGCCGGTATCAGCGTAGATTTCCTTCAGCTCTTCGAACTGGGCGTTTTGCTGTTGCTTGGGCCAGTTCGCGTCTTTGGCGCCAGCCACATCGGTTTCTGGCTCCGGCAGCTTGGCGGTCTCAGCCGGCATGGCGAGCGGGGCGCGGGGCTTGTAGTCAATCGGCTTTTCGTTCGGGTCGACAGCCCCGAGACCTTTCATGAAGGAGTTCACGAGCGCGACGTCCGGTGCCTGGGACGTGCCGTCTGCCGCCTGGCAGGCCACAAGGCCCGTCAACAGAACGAGACACGATGAAAATTGGACCCAGTTTTGCTTCGTCCGCACCACAGCAGACTCCCCGATTTCCGATTGAGGTTGCGGCCGTTCACGCGCCCGCGATTCTATGATCCTGCCTTAGACCTTCATTTTGAGGCTGAATTAGGACCATTTGTGAAACTGTCATACAGGAGACCGATCACTCCTGCAACGATCCACACATCTGCCAGGTTGAAGACATACCAGGAGAAACTGCCCACGTGGAAATGGACAAAGTCCACGACGGCGCCATAGGCGATTCGGTCGATCCCGTTGCCGATGGCCCCGCCAATCACAAGGGCGAGGGCGAAGGCCACCAGTTTTGAAGTGCAGCGGGCAGACCAGATCCACAATCCGATGGTGATCACGACGGTCAGCACAGCCAGGAGCCACCGGCCCGTTTCACTGTCCTGCTGGAACAGCCCATAAGACACGCCCCGGTTCCAGACCAGAACGATGTCCAGGACGGGGAGCAGCTCAACGGGCCCTTTCAAGCGCAGATCAAAGCCGTAGAGCAGCCAGAGCTTGCTCGCCTGATCCAGCACCAGGCCGGTCAGAGCGACGGCAAACACAAGGGCGCTGAGGCGGCCCCAGAGACGGGGCCGCCTTCCAGGGCTCTGATCGGGGGGGGCGGTGCCGGTCATGCTATGTTGCACCCGCCGCTCTGTCAGGCCGCAGCATGGGTCGCGTCCCATTCCCGCAGCGCGTCCGCATCCCGCAAGGACACATCCGGGTAGTCGGGATCAGAGCCGACCTCCGGAAGGATCTTCCAGGAGCGGGCACATTTCTGACCATCTGCAAGGGCGGGCACAACCGCAACGCCCTTGGTGTCGTCCAGGGTGAAGGCGCCATCCGGAGCCGGTTGATCGCTCAGCGTCAGCTGGCTGGTGATGGCAATGTCGGCCATGTTCTGACCGTCCAGGGCCGCCATCAGCTCGGGATCGGTCACATGCACGACCGGATGGGCTTCCAGGGACGAGCCGATTCGCTTCTCCCGGCGCTCGATCTCAAGGGCACCGGTGACCACGCGCCGCACGGTCCGGATCTTGGCCCATTTGGCTGCCAGCGCCTCGTCTTTCCACTCCGCCGGAACGTGCGGGAACTGTTCCAGATGAACCGACGTTTCCTCGCCATAGCGGGAGGTCCAGGTCTCGTCCATGGTGAAGGGCAGCATCGGCGCCAGCCAGGTGACAAGGCAGTTGAACAGCTTGTCGATCACACAGAGTGAGGCCTTGCGGCGGGTGGACGAGGCCGCATCGCAGTAAAGGGCATCCTTGCGGATGTCGAAATAGAAGGCCGACAGCTCCACCGTCATGAAGCTGAACAGCTGGTGGAAGACCTTCTTGTAGTCGAAGTCCCAATAGGCTTCGCGGATCATGCCGTCCAGCTCCGCAAGCCGGTGCAGCATCAGCCGCTCCAGTTCCGGCATGTCGGCAAGGGCCACCTCTTCACTGGTCGCGTGGGCAAGCGAGCCGAGCATCCAGCGCAAGGTGTTGCGCAGCTTGCGGTAGCTGTCGACATTGGTCTTGATAATTTCCTGACCCAGGCGCTGGTCTTCCCAATAGTCGGTGGAGGCCACCCAAAGCCGCAGGATATCGGCGCCATATTGTTTGATGATATCCTGGGGGAACACCTGATTGCCGAGTGACTTGGACATTTTGCGCCCGTCTTCGGCCATGGTGAAACCATGGGTCAGAACCGCGTCATAGGGGGCGTGCCCCCTCGTGCCGCAGCTTTCCAGAAGCGAGGAATGGAACCAGCCGCGATGCTGGTCGGAGCCTTCCAGATAAAGGACATAATCCTTGCCCCCCTTCGTCTTTCTGACCGGGTCGAGGTCGCCGCGTTGCTCCAGAACGAAGGCATGTGTTGATCCGGAATCGAACCACACATCCAGAATGTCGGTGACCATGTCCCAGTCATCGGCCGGGTAGCTGCCGCCAAGGAACCGCTCTTTTGAGCCCTCCGCATACCAGGCATCGGCGCCTTCGGCGCAGAAAGCCTCATAGATGCGCGCGTTGACCGTCTCGTCCTTCAAGATCTCGGCGGTGTCCTTGTGGATGAACACCGTGATCGGCACACCCCATGCCCGCTGGCGTGAGAGCACCCAGTCCGGGCGGTTCTCGATCATGGAACGCAGCCGGTTCTGGCCGCTGCCGGGCACGAAACGAGTCTGGTCAATGGCATTCAGCGCGCGGCTGCGCAAAGTGTCGCCTTCGCCGGACAGTGCCTCGTCCATATGGACAAACCATTGCGGCGTGTTGCGGAAGATCACCGGTTTCTTGGAGCGCCAGGAATGGGGATAGGAGTGAGACAGGCGGCCGAGCCCGATCAGGGTGCCGCTTTCCTTCAGCTTTTCAATGACCGCCTTGTTGGCCTTGCCCTTTTCGCCCTTGTGGGTGATCACCTCACAGCCTTCAAAGCCCGGCGCGTCCTTGGTGTAAAAGCCGTCATCGGCCACGGTGAAGGGGATAGCCGTGCTGATGCCGCGCGCTTCCAGCTCCGCACGCTTGTCGATCCAGATTTCGAAGTCCTCCGCGCCATGGCTGGGCGCGGTATGAACAAAACCCGTACCGGCATCATCGGTGACATGATCCCCGTCCAGCAGCGGCACATCGAAATCATAGCCGCCAAGATCCAGATCGGCGAGTGGGTGGGCGCAGGTGAGGCAGGTGAGTTCCTCAGCACTGACCGGACGCACCTTTTTGAAATCGCTGATGCGGGCGTTCTTGAAGACATCTTCGGCCAGCGCGTCGGCCAGGATCAGAAGATCCCCCTTCTGCACCCAGTTGTCATCCGGCAGGCCGTCCTGGGTGACCTCGTAAAGGCCGTAGGCAATGCGTGAGGAGAAACAGATGGCCCGGTTGCCCGGGATGGTCCAAGGGGTCGTTGTCCAGATAACGACGGAAGCGTCCAGCAATTGCTCAACGGCAGCCGGATCGCTGCCGCCGGCAGTGGTCACCGGGAACTTCACCCAGATCATGTCGGACTTGTAGTCCTGGTATTCGATTTCCGCTTCCGCAAGGGCGGTCTTTTCCACCACAGACCACATGACCGGCTTGGAGCCCCGGTAAAGCTGGCCGGACATGGCGAAGGACATCAACTCGCGGGCAATGACCGCTTCGCTTTCAAAACGCATGGTGAGGTAAGGGTTGTCCCAGTCCCCCTCAATACCAAGGCGTTTGAACTCCTTGCGCTGCACATCGATCCAGTGTTCGGCAAATTCACGGCATTCCTGACGGAACTCGTTGATCGGCACTTCGTCCTTGTTCTTGCCCTTGGCGCGGTATTGTTCCTCGATCTTCCATTCAATCGGCAGCCCATGGCAGTCCCAGCCGGGCACGTAGTTGCTTTCGTAGCCCATCATCTGCATGGAGCGGGAGACAATGTCCTTCAGCGTCTTGTTGAGCGCGTGCCCGATATGGATGTTGCCGTTAGCGTAAGGAGGGCCGTCATGCAGCACGAATTTGTTGCGGCCTTGCCCCTGGGCGCGCAGCTTCTTGTAGATCTCAAGCTTTTCCCAGCGGGCCTGGATTTCCGGCTCTTTCTTGGGAAGGCCGGCGCGCATGGGAAAATCGGTCTGCGGCAGATTGAGGGTTTCGGAATAGTCGCGTTTATCAGTCTCGGTCATCGTCGGGTCGATCCGGTCGTTCAGGTGTGGCCCCGCAAGGAGGGGCCGCAAGATCCAGAATATGCGCCTGTGGTCAGGCGGCGGTAATAGAGGAGGGGTCCCGGTCCCTGGCGCCGCGCGGTCCGCGTCAGCCGAAGGCCGGGCCGGTAATTCGCGCTATGGCGCTCATCCGCAAACCGGAGAATATGGAAGCCATGTCATGCATGGCACGGGACATAGCAGCACTTTCAAGCGGAATAAAGTGCCCCGTCCGGTTTCCGGGCAACTTCCCTGCCCATAAGCAGCTTTTCTTTAACGGCTTGTGAGGTAAGACCGGACCGGGAACATTGGAAAGGCTTGAGAGGGTTCAATGGTCAGCTATTTTGCAGAAGACCGCTGGGTGAGAAAAGATCTTCTGATCCCCGCAAGCCTGATGTCCATTGCGGCCTATCTCGGCATGCTGATCTATTTTTTCGGGCCCACTGGATTGGCCCTGTCCTCCCATGGCGTGCCGATAAACGATTTCCTGTGTTTCTGGCTGGCAGGTCAGGAAGTGGTTCAGGGAACGCCTGCGCAGGTCTATGACAACGCGGCGTTCAAGGCCTTGCAGGTTCCGCATATCGGGGAAGATTTCTTCTATCCGTTCTTCTATCCGCCGACCTTTCTGCTGATGGTAACACCGCTTGGGGCCTTGGGGGCGATCTCCGCCTATGTGGTTTCGCAAAGCCTTTGCCTTCTTGCGGCTGGGGCCGTTTGCGCACGTCTCCTGCGCAGCTGGCATGGGCTGTTGCTGCTGGCTGCGATGCCCGCCACCTTCAATGCGGTGCTGTTCGGGCAAAATGCGCTGCTATGTGCAGCGTTTCTCGGCGCCGGTCTAGTGGCCTTGGGGGAGCGCCGGTCTGTGCTGGCCGGTGTCTTTATCGGGCTCTTGACCATCAAGCCGCAAATGGGCTTTCTCATTCCCTTTGCGCTCCTGGCCGCCGGAAACTACAGAACCATTGTCTCGGCATCGCTCACGACGATCGCCCTTGCCGCGTTGAGCTACGGCGTTCTGGGGGCGGACGCGTGGGCAGGCTTCTTCAAGCAGATTGCCTTTACAGGGGAAGCGACCGACCAGGGCATGGCAGGGTTCGGCAAGATGGCATCTGTTTATGCCTCCATGCGCATGCTGGGCGTTGGAAGTTCCTTTGCCTATGGCGTTCAGGCCGTTTCCGCCCTTGCCACCCTGTGGCTGGTTTGGCGGGTCTGGAGAAGTCAGATCTCCTTTAACCTCAAGGCGGTGGTGCTGATCTCCGCCGGTTATTTTGCCACGCCCTATGTGCTGCCCTATGACCTTGCCGCGCTCGGAATCGCCGTTGCCTTCCTTGCGCGGGAGACCGGCGGCAAACAGGCTTTCCCCTATATGTGGCTTCTTGTGGCCGTTGCGATGCTGGTTCCTGAAGCCTCAAGGTCCATCGGGGCCGTCAGCGGTTTGGCGATTGGCCTGATTGCGCCCGCCATCATGCTGTTTGTATCTGTCAGTCTCATCCGGCGCGCCGAACCCGGCAAAGCGTTGCATGAGGGGGCCGCCCGCGAAGGATGAGCGGAATGTTCTGGGAAAAGGGGATCCGTTCGGGGGCCTGGCTGACATGGGACCGGATCGGGTTTGCATGCCTGTGCTCCGGGATCGGCCTCAGTCTGGCGCTGGCCTGGCTGTTGATCCTGCCCAATGCCCATGACGCGCCCAATGGCACCTTCTTGATGGATTATCTCAGCTTCTGGCTTGCAGGCCGCCAGGTGCTTGCAGGTGATCCCGGGCTTGTCTATATGCCCGCTCAATTTGCAGGCCTGCAAAAAGAGCTTTCGGGAACCGACACCGTGTTCGGTTTCTTCTACCCGCCAACCTTTCAGCTGCTTCAGAGTGTTTTTGCGGTCTTGCCCTACAAAGCCGCCTTTGCTGTGTTTGTGCTGTCGACAACAGCCCTGCTTGGCCTAGCCTGCCGGCTTGTCACCGGGCAATGGTTGCTCGCCGCGTGCCTGATTGTCATTCCCGCTTGTGGAAACAACGCCTTTCACGGACAAAATGCGGCCTTGACGGCTGCCCTTTACGGATTTTTTCTGGTCGGGGTTGAGCGCCAGCGGATGTTTCTTGCAGGCATTGCCCTTGGGCTTTTGACCATTAAGCCTCAGCTGGGCATTTTGGCCCCCATTGCGTTGATTGCCAGCTGGAACTGGCGCGCCTTCCTGAGCGCGTCTGTCACAAGTCTGATTGCTGCAGGGCTGAGCCTTGCCATTCTTGGTGTGGGCGTCTGGCAGCTCTTCTGGATACAGGCGCCGGTGGCGTCGGCCATGATGGAGCTTGGTGGGGTTGAATGGGGCAAGATGATCTCGCTCTATGGCAGTCTCCGGCAATTTGGTCTTGGACACACACCGGCGCTTGTTGTGCAGGGCCTTTGCGGGGCCGGAGCGCTGGTCTGTGTCTGGACCGCCTGGCGGCGCAGCCAGGATATGGCCATAAGGGCATCCGTTCTGGTCGGGGGCACATTGCTGGTCACACCCTTTGCCATGACCTACGACCTGACGCTTCTGGTGATCCCTTGTGCCTTCCTGATCCGCGACGGGCTGCGCGCCGGGTTCCTGCCCTATGAAAAGGTGCTGCTGGCGGGTGTCATCAGCCTGTCCGCGTCAACGGCCCCCTTTGCCATCCTGCTCGGCCTGCCGCTTGCCCCGGTTCTTCCGGCGGTCATCCTGTGGCTTGGTTTGCGCAGGCTCCATATGCGCCATTCAGGAACCCGGCTGGATGGAAAACCGGACACGGTGACGGTGTCGGTCTGAGAAATCCGTCAGAGAGACTGTCACCTGAGGCGGAGCAGGTCTACTTGACCGGATCGGCAGGCCTTTGCTGGTTCCGCACCTGCTCGCGGTGCGCGATATAAAGGCCGCTGCCGACAATCAGGCAAATGCCGATCCAGGTCGGCCCATCTGGAAAATCTGAAAACACCAGATATCCAAACAGGGTCGCCCCGACAATTTCGATATATTGAAGCGGCGCCAGCAGGCTGGCACTGCCCCGTTGGAAAGCGGCCACGACAAGCCCGTGGGCGGCAAAGGAAATCAGTCCGATCAGCATCAAGAGCAGCGTCTGCGGACCGGTGGGCAGTACAAATGCATATCCGTCCACCGAGGCCCAGGACCCGATCAGCAGGGCACAGCCCAAAAGCAGGGCGCCCGACAGGCCCGCGCCAAACTGAATGGTCAACAGATCGTCCTCGGCCGGGTAGAGCTTGTTGATCAGGAGATAGAAGGCAAAGACAACGGCGGTGAACACCGGCAGCAGGCTGACCGCGCCGATCTCCGCCAGATTTGGCCTCAGGATGATCATGGCGCCGGCCAGACCGACCAGAATGGCACCGATGCGGCGCAGACCAACCTGTTCTTTCAGGATCAGGGCCGCCAGAACCGTGAGTACCATGGGTTCGACAAAGAAGATCGAGATGGCTGTGGCCACGGACATGTATTTGACAGCGGTGAAAAAACTGAGGGAGGCCGTTGCGAGCAAAACGCCACGCAGCAGATTGACCCCGGGCTGCCGGGCCCGCAGCCAAAATGTCCGGCGCACAGCGAGCGCAAGGCCGAGGCAGATCAGAAACTGGAAAAAGAAACGGCCGAAGGTCACTTCCAGCGCAGGAAGCGCTGCGGACAGATATTTGGCGATGATGTCCATCATCGGGACGATCAGCATGGCCGCTGTCATCAGAAAAATGGCGCCTAGGGAATTGGCGGCGGGCTGCGCCTTTCCAGGGACGGCGCTCATTCCGCCAGTTCCAGAAGGCTCATGTCGATTTCCGACAGGGGCTGGAGGGACTGCAACGCCGCCCGGGCCTCTTCGCTGTCCCGGTCCATCTGTGCAACCAGGGCATCGGCCGTCTGAAACCGCTCTTCGCCGCGCAGATAGGAGACGAGGTGCACCCGCAGCGTCTGGCCATAAAGGTCACCGGAAAAATCAAACAGGAAGACTTCGAAAACGACCGTGCCGTTGTCGA
Organism: Roseibium sp. AWQ4_254; assembly: GCF_056161025.1. NCBI lineage: Bacteria > Pseudomonadati > Pseudomonadota > Alphaproteobacteria > Hyphomicrobiales > Stappiaceae > Roseibium > Roseibium sp. AWQ4_254. The sequence continues at coordinate 130,115 of NZ_JBSWYH010000014.1, read as the reverse complement.
AAGTGGGGCGGCGCCCATAGCTGGCAACCCCGTCTTTCCAGCCGCTTGCGGTCTTCACCTTGACGGCATAGATGCCTTGGCGCAGGGGGCAGTCGTCACTCAGATGCAGATTGGCGGTCGGGTAGCCCAGATCCCGGCCGCGCTTGTCGCCATGTTGCACAGAGGCTTCAAAAAACCAGCGGTAGCCCAATAGCCCGTTGGCCTGGGCAATATCCCCCTCGGCAAGGCTGTCGCGGATGCGGCTGGACGAAATGACTTCGGCGCCTTCATCTTCTTCCCGCTGAACGATGGTCACCCCGAAACCGTGTGCCGCGCCTGCCATGCGCAGATAGTCTGGCGTGCCCTGCCGGGCCCGGCCGAAATGAAAGTCATATCCGGTGACCGCATGGGAGATCCCAAGCCGGTTGATTAGGATGTCTTCCACGAAAACGCTGGCCTCAAGCCCGGCAAATTCCCGGGTGAAGGGCAGAATGAGGGCGCCGTCCAGTCCGCACCGGCGCAGCATGTCGACCTTTTGCTGCGGCGGCGTCAGCCGGAAGACCGGTTTGGACGGGGTGAAGACCGTGCGCGGGTGAGGCTCGAAACTCATGGCAAAGACCGGATGCTGGGTGCCGTGGCCCAGGCCCAACGCCGCATCCAGAACGGCCCGATGCCCACGGTGGACGCCGTCGAAATTGCCGATGGCCACCACGCCGCCTTTCAGGATGTCGGGAAATTCGTCCAGGTTCCGGGCAGAGTGGAAACGGGCGGATTGAGACGGGCTCATTCAGCAAACCTTCACGCAATTTGTCGGCCGGATGGCGTCTTTGCTCGCGGCAGATACAGCAAGCCGCGCCGGTCCGGCCCGCTTGCCCACTTGGGCGAGGAACCTGCCGTCTGTGCACGGAAACGTCAAGATCGATAAATGCCGCGGGCCAAAGGCAGCGGGAGAAAAGCCGGTGGGCTCAGGCAGGGTCAGGTCCGCGATGTCTCGCCGCCGCGGGAGGGTACTTTCACCAGAGCCTCTCCTTCTAGAACGGCGGTGCCATCCACACTGCACAGACAGGACAGCCGTGCCCGGTTGCCGCGCTCCATCAGTTCTTCAACGGTCACGGTCACTTTCACATCGTCGCCGATCCTGACCGGTGCCTTGAAGTTCAGGGTCTGGGACAGATAGATCGCACCAGGGCCGGGAAGCCGCGTGCCGAGCACGGCCGAGATCAGGCTGGCCGTATAAAGCCCGTGCGCAATCCTGGTCTTGAACGGGGTACGTGCTGCAAAATGTTCCGACAGATGGATCGGATTGCGGTCGCCGGAGACTTCTGCAAAGCCGACCACATCTGAAGAACTGACATGTTTGATCAGTTCCTCGCTCATCCCTGTCTCAAGGTCTTCAAAGCACAGTGTCCGCAGTTCCAGCATGAAAATAATCCCGTCCGGCGGAAGATTCAGTCCCTGGCCTTGGCACAAGAGGCCCGTTCCGCCCGGAGCCGCTGGTGAAATGCGCCTGAATAGCCGCCCAAAGGTCTAGGCTCCCCAAGGTTTTCAGGCAATTGTGCTTTGGGTGGAGAAAAAATGCTTGGGTCATTAACGGTCTTTTCAGTCCCGATGAGTACATTATGCCTGTATGGGGAGGTGAGGACACTGAGAAGTGTTGCTCTCCTTCGGAGTCAAATCGCGTTTCCACCGGCCCACGGCCAGGGGCCGCGCCTATTGACAGTATGGAGTAGACAATGGCCCTTGATCTTCAGATGCCGGTCCTCGTGGTCGATGACTACAAAACGATGATTCGCATCATCCGGAACCTATTGAAGCAACTTGGTTTCGAAGACATCGACGATGCCGCGGACGGCACCGAAGCATTGGAAAAAATGAAGCAGCGCCGCTATGGCCTGGTGATTTCTGACTGGAATATGGAACCGATGACCGGTTATGAGCTGCTGAAGCAGGTTCGTGCGGACGGTAGCCTCAGCAAGACACCGTTCATCATGGTTACCGCTGAATCCAAGACGGAAAACGTGATCGCCGCCAAAAAGGCCGGCGTGAACAACTACATCGTGAAGCCGTTCAATGCGCAGACATTGAAAGGCAAAATCGAAGCCGTTTTCTCCGAATAAGACGTTGCATCCGGCCGAGCCTTGGGATCAAGGCTCCAGGCCCGCGCAGCATAGATATGAGCCTGGACTGCCGGCCGGACGGGTGTGCGGCAGCGGACAGACTTGTGTCCGGCAGACCTTGCCGGTTCGGAACAATGGACGCGGTGCTTTGGGGAAAAGCTGCGTCCTGGAGGGGCACACCGAAGGCAAACGCTTCGACCTTGTTTGCCTTTGGAAACAGTTTGGGGAGACCAACCTATGTCTAAAATGGAACAGGAAAACGTTGCCCGCGTTATTGAATTCCTGGAACAAAACAAAAAGCGCGAAGGTGAAGTCTCACTCACTGACGTCATGCATCTTGCGGAAGTCATGTCCGGTTCGATGCAGGAGTTTCTGGCAAGCGTGCAGCCGACGGTCACTGACGAGCTGCGCATGATCGCCAGGGAAATCACGCGTATGAAAGTGGAAATTTCCCAGTTGCGCGCGAACGACATGACCGGGAGCAAGATCCCGGATGCCGGCCGTGAACTTGACGCAATTGTCGAGGCAACGGAAAAGGCCACCAACACGATCATGGAAGCGGCTGAAGAAATCATGGGCGCCGATACCGGCGACACCGAAGCCTATCAGGAGCTGGTCAGCAACAAGATGATCAGCATCTTTGAGGCTTGCACCTTCCAGGACATTACCGGCCAGCGGATTTCAAAGGTCGTCTCAACCCTCAATTATATCGATGAGCGGGTGACCTCCTTCATCGAGCGGCTGCGCATTCCCGAAGATGTGGATGCGGAGCTTGAAGAGAGCGACGAGGAGCGGCGCAAGCGGGAACTGATCCTGCACGGTCCGCAGCACACCGGCGAGGGGGTCTCTCAGGACGACATTGATTCGCTGCTGACCGACGCCCAGGCCGATATCGACAAGCTGTTCGACTGAGCGGCGCACAGATCAGGCAATAACAGATTTTGAAAAGGCTGCCGAAGGGCGGCCTTTTTTGCATTGGGACCGGATGGTGTTACCAGCTCAGGCGGGGCAGGGCGGCGCGGGCGCGCAGGCCTTCCTCGGTCAGGCGGCTGCGGATGAGATGTTCTTCCGGGGCCGCGCTCGGGCCAAAGTCAGATGCGTGAATCCCGGCAGTGATAAACAGAACATCGATATCCTGGGAAACAGCTCCACGGATATCGGTCGGCAGGCCGTCGCCAATGGCCAGAACCTCTTCCTTGGCAACCGGTGCGCCTGCGAGTTTCCCAAGCCGGTCAAGCGCCGCCTGATAGATTGGGGCATGGGGTTTGCCGAGAATGGCCACCTCACCGCCCAGATCCTCATAGAGGCGGGCCAGAGCCCCGGCGCACCAGACCAGCCGGTCGCCCCGCTCCACAACAATGTCCGGATTGGCGCAGATCATCAGAAGATTGCGGTCGGCCAGCTTTTGCAGCCGGTCCCGGTAATCATCGGGCGTCTCGGTCTCGTCATCCGCAAGCCCGGTGCAGCTGATCGCCTCAGCCTTGTCATCATCGGAGGTGAAGGTGGCTTCCAGATCCCAGTAAAGCGGCTGATCCCGGTCCGGACCGAGATGCAGGAGGGTCTTCTTGCCCTGAGCTTCCAGCACGGCCCGGGTCACGTCGCCGGAGGTAACGATGTCATCATAGGCGGTTCTGGCAACTCCCAGCTGATCGAGCATCTCGGCCACCTGTTTGGCCGGACGAGGTGCATTGGTGATCAGCACCACCTTGCCGCCGGTCGTGGCCCTGTAGGAGCTCAAGGCCGTGTGGGCCTCTTCAAATGCGGCGACCCCATTGTGCAGGACGCCCCAGACGTCACACAGGATCCCTTTGTAGGACGGGGCAAGGGCTTTGAGCCCGTCGACAAGAAGGGGGGCAGAAACGGTCATGGCGGGCTCTCGCAGTGCGCATTGTCAGATCACACAAAAGCCCGTTGCGACGTAATCAACCGGCTTTTGCAGGGGCATCTTAAAAGAATCGGGACAAACCCGGCGCGGACCATATAGGAACTGAAGGACAGACGGAACCGGGCAGACTGGACGGCGCGCGCAAAAGACCCGGCGCCTGCGCTGTGACCGGTGTTTCTGGCTCCGGTTGGGCCCTCTGGTCAGCGCGCGGGTTTATTTGGGGCCGCGGCAGGGGCAAAGGGACAGGCGCCACCGGATGGGGCATACTCCGGACAGGCGGGCACTAAGGGATGTTTCATGCAGGTCAGGCAGCTTGGCGAACAGATTATCAATCAGATCGCGGCGGGAGAGGTCATTGAGCGCCCCGCCAGCGTGATCAAGGAACTGGTTGAAAATGCGATCGATGCCGGGGCCGGGGCCATCGAGATTGTCACCGCCGCCGGGGGCAAGACCCTGATGCGGGTCTCAGATGACGGAGCCGGCATGCGCCAGGCTGATCTGAAACTCGCGGTCCGGCGCCATTGCACGTCCAAGATTTCCGACGACGATCTGTTCGATATCCGCACGCTCGGCTTCCGGGGCGAAGCCCTGCCCTCCATCGGCTCCGTGGCGCGGCTGACCATACAGACCCGGCATGGAGAAGAAGACCACGCCTGGGCGATTGCCGTTGAAGGGGGCAAAGAACAGCCTTTGGCACCCGCCGCGCGCGCCAAAGGCACCCAGGTGGAGGTGCGCGATCTCTTTTTTGCCACCCCGGCCCGGCTCAAATTCCTGAAATCCGACCGGGCAGAGGCTGCTGCGATTACGGAAATTGTCAAACGAATCGCTTTAGCCTATCCGCAGGTGGGGTTTTCCCTGTCCGGCGCCGACCGCCAGCCCTTGAACTGGCCGCCTGCGCGCGGAAGTGAGCCGCATCTTGCCCGGATTGCGCAGATCCTTGGTCAGGATTTTGTCGACAACGCCATGGAGATCGATGCGCTGCGCGAAGGGGTGCGCCTGAGCGGGTTTGCGGGTCTGCCGACCCATCATCGCGGCAATGCCCAGCATCAGTTCTTCTTCGTCAACGGACGGCCGGTGAAAGACAAGCTGCTTCTGTCGGGCCTGCGCGGTGCCTATGCGGATGTGCTGGCGCGGGACCGGCATCCGGTGGTCGTGCTCTATCTTGAACTTGATCCGTCCCAGGTGGATGTGAATGTGCATCCGGCCAAGGCGGATGTGCGGTTCCGCGATCCGCAGCTGGTGCGCGGGCTTCTGGTTGGGGCAATCAAGCATGCCCTTGTTCAGGCGGGGCACCGGTCCTCCACCTCCAATGCGGCAGTGGCGCTGGACGCCCTCAGGGCCCAGCCCTCCGGCCCGGCGGCCTCCGGTGGCAGCTCATATCCGGACTACGCCGCTTCCCCAAGAGCAGGCGCAGGCGCGGGGCATAGGGCCAGCATCTATGGCGGGCAGACCTCTGCCCCCCGATGGTCGGAGGACGTGTTCCGGCCCGTTGCGGCAACCGGTCCGGCAGGCAGTGGAGCAGGCCGTGCGGCTTTGGCAGAGGGCGCGGTCCCGGTGGCTGGGGTTGGCGGCGGGTTTGCCGAACCGCGCGCTGCATCCTCTTTTCAGGACAATCTGGCCGATCTCTCCGTGCCTTCAGCCGACGTCCGGGCCCATGAGGCCCCGCTGGAGGTTGAGAAAACCAGCCTGCCGCTTGGTGCGGCTCGGGCCCAGGTGCATGAGACCTATATCATTGCCCAGACCGGTGACGGGGTGGTGATTGTCGATCAGCATGCCGCCCATGAGCGTCTTGTCTATGAGCGTTTGAAAGACGCGCTGGCCAAAAAAGACGTCGCCCGGCAGATGCTCTTGATCCCGGAGGTCGTCGACATGCCGGAGGAAGACGTGCAGCGCCTGTGTGAGAGGGCGGGGGATCTGGCCAAGGCCGGTCTTGTGCTGGAAGCGTTCGGGCCGGGCGCAATTGCTGTCAGAGAAACCCCGGCGCTTCTGGGAGAAATGGATATTGAAGGCATGGTGCGCACTCTCGCCGATGAGCTGGCCGAATGGGACACGGCGGAGGGTTTGAAGGAAAAGCTCGACCATGTTGCGGCCACCATGGCCTGCCATGGGTCCGTGAGAGCCGGCCGGCGCATGCGCCCGGAAGAAATGGACGCGCTGTTGCGCGATATGGAGGCCACCCCGAAATCGGGCCAGTGCAATCACGGCCGGCCCACCTGGGTGGAACTGAAGCTGAGCGATATCGAAAAGCTGTTCGGGCGCAAATAGGCCCGGCTAAAGGCAAATGGACAAGCGGGAGGAGCAGGGCTTGAGAAACGGTCTGGTCAAGATCCTCGTTGCCCTGGCCGCTGCCTATGGTGCTGCGGCGGGATATATGTACTTCAACCAGCGAAGCTTCGTGTTCGTGCCGGCGGGTGAATTGGAAACACCGGCAGACAAGGGTCTGGACACGGTCTTCGTCGAGACGGCCGTCATGGCCGATGGCACGCAAATTCCGGTCTGGCGGGCGGAACCGTCCACTGACGGCGCTCCGACGGTGCTCTATTTCCATGGCAATTCCAGATCGCTGTCGGCCCGCTCGAAACGATTCCAGAAAATCCTGGAAGGCGGCTACGGCCTCTATGCGCCAACCTACCGGGGCTATCCGGGCAGCAGCGGCAGCCCGTCTGAACAAGCCCTTCTGGCAGATGCTCTGGAACATTTCGACCGGCTGTCAGATGTGGGTGGGCCGGTGATCCTTCACGGGGAAAGCCTTGGCACCGGGGTGGCGGCTGCTGTCGCCGCAGACCGGCCTGGGGCGGGCCTTGTGGTGCTGGAAGCGCCCTATACAGCTCTCGTCGACATTGCAGCTGAGCAATATCCGTGGCTGCCGGTCGAGCTTTTGATGAAAGATCCCATGAAGACCCGGGACCGCATTGGCGCCCTTAAGGCGCCGCTCCTGATCGTTCACGGAACCGAGGACCGGATCATTCCGCCCGCGCATGGGCACCGTCTCTATGAGCTTGCCCCGGAGCCCAAGGATCTGCTGATCCTTGAGGGGGGCGGCCATAGCGACCTGTGGGACAACGGGCTGTTTGAGGCGGTCAAAGCCAGCTGGGCAAAGGCCCATGCCAGCTAGGGATGGGCCAGCTAGGACGGGACAAGCCAGGGACGGGACAAGTCAGGACGGGGCCTGCCCCCTAGAACGAGCGCTGGAGACGGAAGGTTCCGTAAACTTCGTAAGTGTCCTCCAGCCCTGAAGATCTGTCGAAGTTCAGATCCCGGTATTGCAGTTCGGGGCCCATCTCGAAGCCGTCGACCGGTTCCCACATGGCGTTGCCGGTCACGCTCCACTGGGTGAAGTCGAAGGCATCGGTGCCCGCATCCACAGAGTGATAGCCACCTTCCAGATTGACGTCGACCGTATCGGTCAGGCCCAGATTGACGCCGCCGAAAATGTTCCAGGTTTTGGTGGTGTCCGTGCTGTTGCCATCCCAGGTGGCATCGGTGATCCGGCTGTTCCAGCCGGTCGACCCGTAGCCGCTGGCGCCATCGGTATAGACACCCTGAAGCGCAATTTTGCCGCCCTTTCCAAGGCCGCCAAACTTGACTTCCACCCCGGCGCCAAGCGCCCAGCCGAGCGTATCCTCGGATCCGCCGGTCGTTTGGTTATAGACCGCATCAGGGTAGACCTGATGCAGCGCGCCCATGATCTGGGCCTTGCCCCAGCCCTGGGAAACGCCAAGGGCGCCGACCACATTCGGCATGCGTGTACCGCCGTAATCCAACGTGCTGCCGTTCAGGCCGATACTGGTTTCCCGGTCGGAGCGGTCTTCCAGGGCAAGCGTTGCGTTGAAGCCGCTGCCAAACGCATAAGTGTAGGCGATCTGATTGGTTTTCTGATCAGAATAGGATTCGATCTGCGCGTCCATCGAATAGCCGGTGAAGAAATCGAAATTCGATTCCGCCTTCCCGGCCAGCAGACCGCCCCACTGAATGTAGCCCTTCTCCAGCGAGAAGCCGCCGCTGTCATTGGTTTGCTGCATGTACATTTCGATATAGGTGCGCAAGGTGCCCAGCTCGGTGGCCGTGCGGGCATCCAGATAGAGATAGCCGCGCGTGCGCCACTGATAGCCATCCGTGTCCCGGTCACCCCAGGCATTTTCAGATTCTCCGAAATTGCGGACGCGGAATTCTGTGCGCAGGCGGCCACGAACCCGAAGGCAGGTTTCCGTACCGGGGATGTAGTAAAACCGGCTTCCATACGCATCACAGATCCGGACATAATCAACCGGTTCCGGCGCCACCGGCAGATCGGCGGCCAGCGCCGGAGATGCTGCGGCGGCAAGAGCCGCAAAGGATCCAAGAAGGGCAAAGCGTGTCATAACGTCACTCCGAAGACGAGGCGAAAATTGATCTTAATCTTACTATGGGTTCGCTTCGTGACGATTTGCTAACAGCATTGGACACTAAAAACGTCGCAACGGAAGTTGGAGGCGGAGCTGTTGCTCTTTTGCAACGCAAACTGGAGCTATCGTTTTGAAAGAAAGAAGCTTTTAAGCAATTTTACGGAGGCTGTCTCGCTGATGCCGGAATACACGTCCGGCACGTGGTGGCATGTGTCTTGAGAGTAAAAGCGGGTGCCGTGCTCCACACCGCCGCCCTTTTCGTCTCCCGCCCCATAATAGAGCCGCCGTATGCGCGCAAAGGAGATGGCCGCTGCGCACATGGGGCAGGGCTCCAGAGTGACATAAAGGTCGCAGCCGGTCAGGCGCTGCGAGCCCAAAAGGCTGCAAGCGCTGCGGATTACCAGAATTTCCGCATGGGCGGTCGGGTCATTCAGCTCCAGCGTGCGGTTGCCGTCCCGGGCGAGAATTTGTCCGTCTTTCACCAGAACGGCGCCAACTGGCACTTCCCCCCGGGCCGCCGCCGCTTCGGCTTCTTCAAGGGCAAGGCGCATGAAGGAGGGCTGCTTCCCCTTTGGGTTCGTTTGGGTCATGGGCTAAAGACTATCAGGTGTTTTTCAAGCTTGCTTTAAAACTGCCGGGACTCTTTGAGATCTCCGGTGCTGCCGCTGTTTCGCATGGGCCATGCGTCAGGAAAAGGGCTCCCTTGCAGATTTGACGGCAGGAACCGATTTCCGAAACGCGCAAGCTCTGCTATGACGCCCCCATGACGACAAGAAAACCTTCTCAAAAACGCCCAGGGCCGCCAATAGGCAAGGGGCGGGCGGCAGACGTGCCGCCGAAAAAGCACACCAAGTTCCCCGGCCGCAAGCCGTCGGGGTCAAAACCGGCTGCGGCCGGCGTCCAGATGGTCTCCGGGGACGGTGAACGGATCGCCAAGGTCATGGCCCGGGCCGGGCTGTGTTCGCGCCGGGAAGCCGAAACCTGGATCGAGGCCGGACGGGTGGAACTGAATGGCAAAAAACTGACCACACCTGCGGTGACCGTGACCATGTCCGACCGGGTGGTGGTAGACGGCGAGCCGCTGCCGATGCGCGAACGCACGCGGCTGTGGCTCTATCACAAGCCCAAGGGGCTGGTGACCACCAACAAGGATCCCGAAGGACGGCCGACCGTGTTCGACCGTCTGCCGGCGGATCTTCCCCGGGTTCTGACCGTCGGGCGGCTGGACATCAATACGGAAGGCCTGCTGCTTCTGACCAATGATGGCGGGCTTGCCCGGGTGCTGGAGCTTCCGGCGACCGGCTGGCTGCGCCGCTACCGGGTGCGCGCCTTCGGCAAGGTGACCCAGGCGGATCTGGATGCGCTCAAGGACGGCATTGCCATTGAGGGTATCCTCTACGGCGCCATCGAGGCGACGCTCGACAAGGAGCAGGGCGGCAATGTGTGGCTGACCGTGGGGCTGCGCGAGGGCAAGAACCGGGAAGTCAAACGGGTTCTGGAACATCTGGGTCTGGCCGTGAACCGGCTAATCCGCCTGTCCTATGGTCCCTTTCAGCTGATGGACCTTCCGGAAGGCGATGTGCGGGAAATCCGCGGGCGGGTTCTGCGGGACCAGCTGGGCGACGGACTGATTGAGCAGGCCGGAGCCGATTTCGACGCCCCGATCCTGCATCAGCCCCAGCAGGAGGCGGCCAAGAAACAAGGTGACAAACGGCGTGGTCCCGGCGGCGCCCACAAATCCGGCACTGGCGACGGCGCTCAGGGCAAATGGTTGAGCGCCCGGGAAGGCCGGTCGCAAACCGATCGGCGCAAGGCGGCTAAAGGCAGCGGCGATGGGCCGAAAAAACAGGCAAAGCGCAGCAATGCCGGGCCCCGGCAGGAAAAGGTTTCGCCGCGCTCGCGTTTCCGCATGACATCCGAGCCCAAACCGCGCCGTGATTTTCCCGAGGAGCGCAGCGCGCCCGCCCGCCGGATCTGGAGCGACGAGGGGCTGGTCGAAGACAAACAGCAGGAATCGCGCACCAGCCGTGACAAACAGGACAGGGGCGGCCCGCCGCGCGGCGGCAGGGGTGGACCGCGCGGTGGAGACCGCTCTTGAGGATTGTTGCCGGACGCTTCAAGGGCACAGCCCTGGCCACGCCAAAATCCCAGACAACCCGGCCCACCAGTGACCGGCTGCGGGAGACGATTTTCAATATTCTTGCTCACGGGCTGGACGTGGAGATCGACGGCGTGCGGGTTCTGGACTTGTTTGCCGGAACCGGCGCGCTTGGTTTTGAAGCGCTCAGCCGGGGCGCGCGCCACTGCACCTTCATTGAAGAAGGCGCGGAAGCGCGCGGGGTGATCCGCCGCAACATGGAAACCCTGGGGCTTAACGGGGCAGCCAAGATCTTCCGCCGGGATGCGACCCGTCTTGGCGAGACCGGCACCATCGAGCCTTTCGGCCTGGTGTTTGCCGATCCGCCCTATGACAAGGCTCTGGGCGAACGGGCTCTGGCTTCTGCGCGCGACGGCGGCTGGCTGATGCCGGGCGCGGTCTGCGTTCTGGAAGAACGCGCCTCTGCCCAGATCGAGCCGCCCGCAGGCTTTGACGAACTCGACCGGCGCCGGGCCGGGGACAGCCAGGTGGTGTTTTTGAAGGCTTCCTAAGGTCCGGATCCCTGGCCTTTGAGGTTGGGCATGAAGCAATGTCTCTGACAGGACGGTCCGGTCAGGCGCCGCCAGGCATCATGATGTAGACGGTCTTGACGGCTGGAAGGCTTTCCCGGCTGACGATCACTTTTGCCGTTGGCGCCCGCACAATTTCATATCCGGCTTCGCCCGCCCGCGCCGTAAAGGCTTCCAGCGCTCCGGCAAAATGGAAATGCATAGGGATCACCATGGCCGGGCCAATATTCTGCAGCACATCCATCAGGCTGTCGAGGCGCAGGGTTGAGGAATTGTCGATTGCGGCAAAAACCACATCAATCTGCCCCAGCCGGGTCAGATCTTCCTGGGTTAGCCGATGATGCAGATGGCCCAGATGGGCAATGCACAGATCCGCGACCTCGAAGATGAAGATCGAATTGCCAAGGCGCCGGGTCTCCCCGTCCCAGCCGCGGATATTGGTCTGAATGTTGCGGATACGGACATCTTCCACTGTGAGGTCGTGATCCATCGGGCCGCCCTTCGGGTTCCAGCCGTAAAGGAGATGTTCGATGCTTGGATCCGGCGACAGGGAATAGTGGGTCGAGTGGGCGCCGTTCATGGTGGCAACGGTTGGCGGCAGAAAGGGGCGGTAGACATCGTTATAGTCGGTGGCAATCCGCACACCCGCAGGCGTTTCCAGCTCGAAGGTGGAATGGCCGATATAGCGGATCTGCACCTGACCGGTTTGCAGCTCCGCCTGCCAGACCCGCAGCTCGCCGGTTTCAAGCGGCGCAAGCGGGGCCTGGGCGACGACCTGGCAAATGGCCGAGGCCGGCTGGGCCATAAACAGGACAGCCAGCGCCAGCAGCCCTGCACAGACAAATCTTCGCACCTTGCCAGCTGCCTCAAACGGGCTGCGCGGCATGATGGTCCGAATCCGGACCAAGCAACGATCAAAACCTCCAAACGCCATCCTGCCGGTCCCCGAACCTGCTTCGCCATTGAGCGCGCCGCGTTTCGTCACAGTCTATCTGTTTTTCCGTTTGCGTTGAAATCTTTGATCTCAGGCAGAAAGCGGGACTTCCGATGAAGCGCGGTTTGCTTCAAAGGGAAAAGGTAGCGGTCGGATTGCATCAGGCAAGGTAGACCGCAGTTTTCCGGGAAAATTGGAATGTGTCTGCCTGGGAGAAAGGGCCGGGGCAGCTATGCGGCGGTGCAAAAGAAAAAGGCAACCGGCCTGCTGTCTTGGGTGCGCAGGCGGTTGCCATAGGTGGGAGCAGGTGGGAGGAAGTACCCGCCCCTGAAGGGATTTTCAGACCACGTGAAGACTGACGGGAGGCTTTCCCCCTCGCGAGCGCAGGCCCGTGTCGGCATTTTTTGACGTTTGAGCGGTTGCCTGCACATAGATGAGCTCTCCGGCATGGCCGGCTTCCATCATCAGAGCGGAGCGGCTGCACTGGGCCGCAAGGGACAGGCCGAGATCCCGGAAATGGGCCCGCCGGTAGCAATAGACCGCAAGCGATGCGCGTTGCTCATCCGGCAAGGTGGCAGCCACATCCTTGACGGCTGTCAAAGTGGCGCCCAGAAGCCTCTTGAGCATGTTTTCCGGAACCGGGCAGGTATCCAGATCTGTAGATCCCGAATTTTGCATTGTCTAGCCCCTAGTAATTTAAGATCAGGGTCTCTTGTTCTGTTGAATCATTTATTAATTTATGCTCGTATTTTAATAAATAAACCTTATATTGTGAAAAATACTCATGTGGCAATCAAGTAACTTTGATTGACTCTTTTATCAATTTTGTCAGCTGGTCTTTTGTGGAGCTGCGCAGAGCTTCCGCCTGTTCCAGAATGCGGTCGGCCTTCATGAAATCGAGAACGCGGATATTGTCATGAGGGGGGCGGACCAGGATATCTGGTTGTTCTATCCGGAGTTTTTGGTTTGTGATCGTTTGCATCAGGATCTGGGCGGAGCCGAACATGCTGTCCAGCATGTTGATTTCGTCCTTGTCCGGGCGCGGTACGGGGGCGCCGACCACATCGACAGCGATCACAATGTCACATGCTGCACGCATGCCTTCAAAAGGCAGTGGATTAACAACGCCGCCATCGATCAGATACCTTCCATTGTGCTTGACCGGACGGAAAAGAGCGGGAATCGCAACGGATGCAGCCACTGCAGGCAACAGCGGGCCGGTTTCGAAATCCACTTCCTCACATCCGTAAAAATCGGTCGACAGCAGCCGGAGCGGGATCTTCAGGTCCTCGAAGGTCTCAGGCAGATGCTCTGCGACAAAAACTTCCAGCACTCGCTGCGGGTCAAACTGCACGGGGCCGGAACGGAACATGTCCGCAAAGCGCCGGGGGCGTAATTGCCAGACTTTCGCCAGAACCGTGTTGCGGTCAGAAAACGTGTCCAGCACGATCTGGCGGATGTCCTGACCACTCAGACCGCTTGCATAGGCGGCCCCCAGAATGGCCCCGATTGAGGAGCCGGCAATCTGGACCGGGGTCAGGCCCAGATCGTCCAGGGCCTCCAGAACGGGAATATGAGCAAGACCGCGGGCGCCGCCGCTGCCAAGGGCAAGGCCGATCCTGGGCGCTTTTGAGGCAGGCGCCAAAGACGCGTGAGAGGACGGCGAAGCTGCGGACGGGGAAGGGGAGGCAGAAGCCATGGGGCGGGGTCCCGGTTGGAAGATCAAGCCTCTTTCACATGGGAACCGGTCCCGCGCTTTCCAAGGGCAGGGGGCCAGGGTCCGCCGCTTCGAAATCAGATTACGTAGTAAAGATCGCCGGACGTTGCGGTCATCCAGGTGGTCATCTGCTTCAGCGTCATCGGTTCGGCGACCAGGAAGCCCTGGATGGAGAAGTCGCCCATCATGCGCAGGCGGGCATATTGGGCTTCCGTTTCCACACCCTCGCAGACAACGGAAATATCGAGCGAGCGGGCCAGGTGGACCAGCTGGTTGACCACGGCTTCCTTGCGGGAGTCCTCGATCATCTGGGTGGTGAAGGACCGGTCGATCTTCAGCCCGGTAATCGGCAGGCCGGCCACATGGGTCAAAGACGCATAGCCGGTGCCGAAATCATCAAGCTCGATGTGAATGCCCATGTCAACGAGTTCACGCAGAGCCGCAAGGTGGCCCGACCGGTTGTCGTTCAGGAAGACTGATTCCAGCACTTCTGCCGTAATCCGCTCCGGGTCGACGCGGTGTTTTGCCATCGCCGCCTTGAAATGGTCGACCAGCATGCCTGATGCAAGGTGGGACTGGGAGACATTGATGGAGATCCGGCCGAAGTCCAGCCCCCGGTCGAGCCAATGCCTTGCGGCGGCAAGGGCGTTGTCGATAACGAGTCTCCCAAAGGCAGGGGCCAGATTTGACTTTTCCAACACATGCAGAAACTGCCCCGGAGCCATGGTGCCCTGGGTCGGATGGTTCCAGCGGACCAGGGCTTCGACCCCTGTGATCGCCTGGGACCGCAGGTTCACCTGGGGCTGGAAAACCATGAAAAACTGGTTTTTCTTGACCGCGTCCTGCAGCTCCAGCTCGATCCGGGCCTCAGCCTCGCTTTCGGTCTTCATGCTGGGGGTGAAGAAAGTGAATCGGTCCTTGCCGTTTTCCTTGGACTGATACAGCGCCAGATCCGCATTGCTGAGAAGATCGTCGAACGTGGTGCCGTCTTGCGGGCACAGGGCAACCCCCATGCTGACTGTCGGCCAGAACCGGTTGCCGTTGAATTCCATGGGCGCGCGCATCAGGCGCCGGGCCCGTTCGAACAGTTCATTCGGATCGGACTGGTCGTTTTCCGCAATGATGACGAATTCGTCCCCGCCCCAGCGGTATGGTGTGCCGAGGCCCCTTGAGACTTCACGCAAGCGGCGGCCGGTCTCTTCCAGGCAGTAGTCTCCGGCCACATGGCCGAGCGTATCGTTGACCCGTTTGAAATTGTCCATGTCCACATGGACAAGGAATGCGGGTTTGCCGTCCCGGTCAAACAGGCTCTTGGCGTCCCGCTGGCAGCCCGCACGGTTGGACAGTTTCGTCAGCGGATCAAAATAGGCAAGGCGTTCGGCCCTGACCCGCGCTTCCCGGGTCTCTGTTTCCCGCTGGACCCGTTCGCTCACGTCGTTGGCGATCAGGACGACCAGCTCCTGGTCCCGCTCCTTCAGCAGCTGGACCCGCAGATCGACAGGATATTCGCTGCCATCCTTGCGTTTGTGGAGGCATTCGGCCGAAAGCCCTTCCAGCTCGCCGTTTTGCAAGGGCCGGACCTGACGCAGGATCGTATCTTTGGTGTAGATCGGGTTGATGTCCCAAAGATGCAGGGCTTTCAGGGCATCGATGCCATAGCCCAGATTGTCGAGCGCGCATTTGTTGGCGTGTTCGAACCGGAAGGTTTTGGCGTCGAGAATGTAGATTTCGTTGAGCGAAGATTCCAGGATCTTGGCCAAAAGATTGGTCTGGCGTTCAGCCTCCGTGCGCTCGGTTATGTCGTGAATGGTCCCCAGGACCTTTTTGGGGGTGCCATCTGCTGCCGCAACGATCCGGCCGCGCACATGCATGGTCCGGAACGATCCGTTCTCCTGAATCAGGGAATGTTCGAAATCAAAACCGCCGCAGGTGTTGATCGCGCGCTCAACGAGCAAGCGGGTGGCCTGGCGTTCATTTTCCGGGATCTGCATGAACACCCGTTCAAGGATCTGTTTTGAGGGAACGTCCCGCGATATGCGCATGATCCGGAAGAACTCTTCAGTGCCACTGACTTCGTCGGTTTCCAGATCCCGTTCCCAGCTGCCCACCGCCGCGATCCTCTGGGCCTCCAGAAGCCGGGCATTGTTGGCTTCCAGGCGTTTTGTATAGCTGCGTACCTCGGCTTCCAGCCGGGACCGTTTTGTTTGAACGGACATTTGCAGGCGGACCAGCAGGCGCTGGATGACGGCCCAGGCAATGAGGGACAGACCGGAGCCGGCGAGGATCGACACAAGAATGCCGCGAATGAAAGACCAGACATTGCCGGTCACGTCCTTGACCAGAAGCAGCTTGAAGTCCGTGTCGGCCACACTGGCACCGACCGGCAAGTCCCGCGCCATAAAAATTCTGTCGTTCTGCAGGTAGAACGGCTGCAAGTCTCTCAGATCCTGGGTGCCGATGGAAAATGCGTCCAGACCTGTCCCCGCTGGCGCCAGACTGCCGAGGACCTTGAAAGGCTCAGTGGCTGCGTCTTCCGTTGCCTTGGAAGACACGTCACAGATCTTGATGATCTGAGCGTCAACCGCCGCGCTTGCAAGCGACAGGGAATGCTCGATATCCACGGTCAGTTTGAGATAGCCGAGGAGCTCGCCGTCAGACACCACCTGCCGGTAGACACCAACGGCGAACCGGTTGTCCGGGGCAATCTCGATCCCGTCCGTCAACCGGTAGAGCCCTGAGGCGGGGGCTGCTTCGCCCGCGTCTGCGACCGGATAGAGCAGATCCTC
The DNA here is from genome assembly GCF_056161025.1 of Roseibium sp. AWQ4_254. Taxonomy (NCBI): domain Bacteria; kingdom Pseudomonadati; phylum Pseudomonadota; class Alphaproteobacteria; order Hyphomicrobiales; family Stappiaceae; genus Roseibium; species Roseibium sp. AWQ4_254. The sequence continues at coordinate 113,645 of NZ_JBSWYH010000014.1, read as the reverse complement.
ATTGGGGCCGAACACGGCAAGGCCCGTAAGATCAGGGATCGAGGAACGGGAAGCCACCAGCGCGTCGGCAATGTGTTTGAGCCTGGCCGTGTCCTGGAGCCGTAGCGCGTTTTCAAATGCGGGGGTCCCTGTGGCTTCCTGAACGATGCTGTCCAGCATTCTGGCGCCGAAGGCCCGCTGTTTTTCCAGAAGCCGTTCAGCGCTCCGCGCAATCGCATCTTGCGGGGCCTGCAGGTTCCGGTATTCGGACACGATGTTTTGAACGGTCAGGACACAGACAACGAGCGCCAGAAAAGACAGGAACACGAGCCTGAGCGGTTTTTCGAAATTCTGATCATCGGGGCACAGCTTCCGGACAATCCGGTCAAGCAGACCTTCTTCGCCGCGTCCACCGGGCTCTTGCCCACGCAGATGCGTCCGTGTCCCCGGATTTTGACTTCCAAGACCTTGCACTGTCACCCCCGGCAGCCGCAGCTGCGATCTGGACGGCAGGGATGGAAATGGACACCTTCATCACATGGCTGCGCGAGTGTTTATTTTCAAAACCATAACTGCCAATTTTCTCAATAAACCTGAATAGTTAAATTGTTTTGAATGCAGTTGTTAAATTGCATTAAGAGACCGGTAGGGCATTTCCGGAAAGACAGTGTTTTCGAGCTAGTAGAGCGCAAGAAATCCTGCCGGACAGCCCGATTGCAAGCTACTGCTTTGCTTATTGAGAAAAGAACTGCAACAAGGCGTTACACGTTTCTTTTGGGGCTTCTTCCGGCAGAAAGTGTCCGGCGGGCACCGCCTGACCGGTCACATGCGGGCACCAGGCCCGCCACATCTCAAGGGGATTGGCCACACTGGTTGCGATGCCCTTGTCGCCCCACAGCGCCAGCATGGGCGGCTTGAGGGTCCGTCCCGCCTGCCGGTCTGCGTCATCATGCTCGTAGTCGCACGTGGCACCGGCGCGGTAGTCTTCGCAGCAGGCGGAAATCCGGTCCGGATCGCAGAACCAGCTGCGGGTGTGGGCGAGAGCGGTTTGGTCAAAACAGTCGAGTGTCTTTGCGGCGGTCCAGCTGGCCAGGGTGTGTTCCAGATAGCGGACCGGCGCGGCGCCGATCATTTTTTCCGGAAAGGGAAACGGCTGGGCCAGAAAGGTCCAGTGATAGACCTTAAGCCCGAAGGCGCGGTCCAGCTGATCCCAATAGTCCGCTGTCGGCAGAATATCGAGCACGGCCAGTTTGAGCAGGGCTTCCGGATGGTCGAGCGCGAGCCTGTAGCCGACACGGCCACCCCGGTCATGACCTGCAAGATAGAAATGCTCGAACCCCAGAACACGCATCAATTCACGCATGGCGGCTGCCATACTGCGCTTGGAATAGGCCTCGTGGCTGGCGGAGACAGGCGGGACGTCGGAGCTGCCGTATCCGGGCAGGTCAGGTAAGACCAGCGTGAAATGCCGGGCTAACTCCGGGGCCATCCTGTGCCAGATCACATGGGACTGGGGATAGCCATGCAACAGCAGCAAAGGCGGTCCGGAGCCGCCGATCCTGCAGAACAGGCCAATCCCGTTGGCCTGGACCCGTCTGGTGTCGAAGTCCGGAAAAAGATCCGGAAGATCTGTCCTCAACCCGTTCCCCTGACCAATTTGCCTGGATCTACTAGCTGTAGAGCAAGAAGCCGGGGCGGCGCAACTGGCGATTTACCGGAAAGGCACGGCAGTCGCTCAGCTGTTTTTCTGTTGCTCCCGGACAAGTTCCCGCCAGCCGATGTCGCTTCGGCAAAAGCCCTCTGGCCAGTCGATTTGCTCCACGGCTGCATAGGCCCGTTCCTTGGCTTCAGCGACCGTGGTGCCCAGAGCGGTCACGTTAAGGACCCGGCCACCATTGGCCAGAAGCGAGGCCCCGTCCTGCTTTGTTCCGGCGTGAAACACAGTCACGGTGCCGGAATCGAGCCCGTTCAGGCCCCTGATTTCCGTGCCCTTGTTATAGGCGCCCGGATAGCCCCTGGCGGCCATGACAACCGTCAGGGCGGTGTCTTGACGCCAGTCGGCCCGGGCCTGATCCAGGGTGCCGTCCACACTGGCCAGCACCAGATCCAGAAAATCGCTTTTCAGGCGCATCATCATCACCTGGCACTCGGGATCGCCGAACCGGGTGTTGTATTCAATCAGCTTCGGGCCGTTTGCCGTCAGCATCAGCCCCGCATATAGCACGCCCTTGAACGGCGTACCGCGTGCAGCCAGCGTTGCAATCGTTGGGGTGATGATTTCGGACATCACCCGGTCCACGAGGGCATCGGTCAGAACCGGGGCGGGAGAATAGGCGCCCATGCCGCCTGTATTGGGGCCTTGATCGCCGTCAAAGGCCCGTTTGTGATCCTGGGCGGTGACCAGCGGCAGGGCGTTTATGCCGTCCGAAAGCACGAAGAAGCTGGCTTCCTCGCCCTCCAGAAACTCTTCAATCACCACTTCAGCCCCTGCATCTCCGAACGAGCCTTCAAAGCAGGCGGTGACAGCGGCTTCTGCGTCCGGCAGGGTCATGGCGACGACAACGCCCTTCCCGGCGGCCAGACCGTCCGCCTTGACCACAATCGGGGCGCCTTTTTCGCGCAGATAGGCCAGTGCGTCGTCCCGGTCCGCGAAGCGCCCATATCCGGCTGTCGGAATGCCGGCCTCGTCGCAGACGCCCTTGGTAAAGGCCTTGGACCCTTCCAGCTGGGCGGCCGCCTTGCCGGGGCCGAACGCCTTCAGGCCGACCGCTTCTAGATCATCCACCAGACCGGCCACCAGGGGGGCCTCCGGGCCAACAACCACCAGATCAATGGCCTCACGCTGGCAAAAGCCGATGACAGCGTCATGGTTGGTGACGTCGAGATCCACCAGCTCCGCCAGGCTGGCGATGCCGGCATTGCCGGGCGCAACGAACAGTTTGCTCAGTTTTGGGGATTTCACCAAGGCCCAGGCCAGGGCGTGTTCACGCCCGCCGGATCCAAGAAGCAGCAGTCTCATGTCTCGCCGGTCTTTCGCAGAATATCCGTGTCGCTGACGCCGGATTGGATGGGTCAGCGTTGCAGAGCGGGGTCTATCATGGCCCGCCGCGGCCCGCAAATCGGGGGGCGAGGGGAAAGGGGCAAGGCCTGTGCGCATTTGCCGGATGGAATCGGCGGGCAAGTTCTGTAAAAGTTGGCAGACGCATTAAGAGGACAAAATGTTTTTCGCCACCAGGGACACGGGGCCGGTTGCTGACGCGGTCAAGCAGCATTGGGTCGATACGAAACTTCCGGCGCCGCTGCGCCCCTATGCACGTCTGGCCAGATGGGAACGGCCTATCGGCTGGTGGCTGTTGCTGTGGCCGTGCTGCTGGTCCGCCGCGCTCGCTGCGATTGCCTCTGGCAGCAGCTGGCCAAACCTTTGGCACCTTGTGCTGTTCTTCATTGGCGCCGTGGCCATGCGCGGGGCTGGGTGCACCTTTAACGATCTGGTCGATGTGGATATCGATGCCAAGGTCGAGCGGACCCGTTCACGGCCCATTCCGGCAGGCCAGGCCACCAAAACCCAGGCGGCGGTGTTTCTGGTGGGGCAGGCCCTGATTGGCTTGCTGGTGCTCTTGCAGTTCAACAGCTTCACCATTGGCCTGGGGATTGCCTCCCTGCTTCCGGTGGCGATCTACCCCTTCATGAAACGCATCACCAACTGGCCTCAATTGTTTTTGGGCTTTGCGTTTTCCTGGGGCGCCTTGATGGGCTGGGCGGCGGCCTTCGGGTCCCTGTCCCTGGCACCGGTACTTTTGTATCTGGGGGGGATCTGCTGGACGATCGGTTATGACACGATCTATGCCCATCAGGACAAGGAAGACGATGCGCTGGTGGGCGTCAGATCCACCGCCCGCCTCTTCGGGGACAGCACCAAACCGGCTCTGATTGTGCTCTATGCCATGGCAACCGTGCTGTTCGCCCTGGCGGCCTCTCTGGCCGATGCGGGCCCGCTCGCCTTTGCAGGTCTGGTCGCAGGGGTGGGGCATCTGGGCTGGCAGGTGGTGGTGCTGAATATTGATGACGGCGACCAGTGCCTGAAGCTGTTCCGCTCCAATTCCACCTATGGCTGGATCCTGTTTGCAGGCTTCGTTGCCGATGGGTTTGTTGCCGGGCTCTGACGCTTGAAAGCAGGGTGTCCCCTGTCAAAGCGCCAGAGAATCCTGCAAGGCGCCCGCGTCAGCTGCGGGCGATGATTTCCCGTTCATTGATGAACATGCTGCACGCGGCGGCGGGACGGCCCGGCTGGCGCTTGTTCAAAAAGCGCGGGCGGCGGCCGGTCAAAAGACGCAGCTTGCGGCGCGGGGAAGGGCCTCCGGCCGGTGTCGCGCTATAGGCATCAATCGGTTTGACATCGCCACCCAGATCACACACCAGCATCGGCAGATTCAATGTCTGCGCCCAGCGGCTCCACAGCACGGCCAGATCGTCGGACCCGGCCCGTTCGGCCAGAGTGATGGACAGGGCGCTGTCAGGGTGTTTCAGGATCAGGGAGGCGGCGATCTCCCCGGGGGCTTCCCCCGGCACGATCCGCACCATGACCCCGTCGAAGGCGCTGATGGCGGCCACAACCCGGACCGGCACACCGGCAAGACGGCGTTTGATGATGACCTTGTCCCGGTCCAGAATGATCTCGGCCGGAAGGGCCATCGTCCCGGGGCGGGGTTCGAGCCTTTGTTCAAAGCGGACCGGCAGGCAGCCGGGATGCAGTAGAGTGTCTGCCCCTGTCCCGGTTGCCGTTGGATCCTGTCTTTCTGTTTGACGTCTCAAATGACTCTCCGTCGGACCTTTTGGTCTCTATGATGCAACCAGACTAACGAAGAAGAGTCGTGAACCACTTAAGAGATAGAGTTAAAAAACTATGATTTTAAAGAGGGTTACCGGATTGTAAGCATGCCGGAAACGTCTTGTTTACTCTGTTGCCGGGCACAGGCGGCCGGCACGGGTGCAAGCTTCTTGAAAAGCACGGATGCTGAATAGGTTGTGCCCTTTCCGCTTCCCGTTGTTGCAGTGGCCGGACCCGGAGCGTAATACCAACGGGAGTTGACCCTGCCCCGAAGGACTTGAAGGGCAGAATGGCAAGACAGGCTTGCCACGGCTTGCAATCCGGCCCGCCCTGCCACCATATCCGGCCCTTGGGGCGCCCCAGTCAGACACGTCAAGGCGGTGTAAATGTCAGAATTGATTGATCAGAGCGAATTGCAGTCCCGGGCGGCGCGCCTTGTCGAAGCCGCGCGCAAGGCGGGGGCCGATGCTTGCGATGCGGTCGCAGTGACCGGTGTGTCTCTCGGTGTTGATGTGCGCGAGGGCAAGGTTGAAGAGACAGAGCGGGCGGAGGGCGACGATGTCACGTTGCGCGTTTTTGTCGGTAAACGGACAGCCGCCGTCTCCGCCAACCAGCTGGATGACCCGGCCGCGCTGGCCGAACGGGCTGTGGCGATGGCCAAGGTGGCGCCGGAAGACCCCTTTGCCGGGCTTGCTGATGACGAGTTGCTGATCCGGGACCTGCCGGAGCTGGAATTGCTCGACACCAGGCAGATGACGGCGGAGGCCCTGTCGGACATCGCACTGGAGGCTGAAGCGGCCGGTCTGGCGGTGGACGGGGTCAGCAAATCTGGTGGGGCAGGGGCCTCCTGGCGGCTTGCCGGGGTCGTTCTGGCCACCAGCCACGGGTTCCAGGGCGCCTATATGACCTCCCGCTATGGCATGTCCATGACGGCGGTGGCCGGAGATGGAACGGCCATGGAGCGGGACTATGACTTTGACAGCCGCTCCTACTTTGAGGATCTGGAGGCTCCGGCGGAGATCGGAAGACGGGCAGGCGAGCGGGCGGTGCGCCGTCTCAATCCGCAGAAACTGTCGACCCGCACCGCCAATGTCATTTACGAATCCCGGGCCGCCCGCAGCATGCTTGGGCATCTGACTGGTGCCATCAACGGCGCGTCCATCGCCCGCAAGACCAGTTTTCTGAAAGATCGGATGGGCGAAGCGGTGTTTGCGCCGGGCATTCAGATTGTGGACGACCCGTTCAAGCGGCGCGGTGGTGCGACCCGGCCCTTTGACGGGGAAGGCACCTCTGCGGCGCTGTTGAACATGGTCGAGGACGGGGTTCTGCAACACTGGTTTCTGGATGGGGCATCGGCGCGCGAACTGGGCCTGCACCCCAACGGGCGGGCTCATCGCAGCGGCAGCGGCACCGCGCCTGGGCCAACCAACATCACGCTGATGCCGGGGGAGAACTCTCTTGAGGCCTTAATGGCCGAGGCTGGCAGCGGCCTGCTGGTGACTGACCTGATCGGCCATGGCGTCAATGGGATCACCGGGGACTACTCCCGGGGTGCGGCCGGGTTCTGGTTCGAAAATGGCCAGATTGTCGAACCGGTGAGCGAAATCACCATCGCGGGCAATCTGAATGACATGTTCAAGCGGCTCGTGCCCGGCAGTGATCTCGACAACCGCTATTCCGCGGCTACCCCGTCCCTGATGATTGAAGGAATGGCGCTTGCCGGAAACTGATCAGGCCTTGACCCCTGCCGAGCTGGAGGCGGATCTGGCGCTGCTGGAGGCCGCCGCCCGCCAGGCTGGCGATCTGGCCCTTGGCTATTTCGGCCAGGGTCTGGAGACCTGGTACAAGGGCAATAAGTCCCCCGTCTCGGAAGCCGATCTTGCCGTCGACCGCTTTCTGGCGGACCGGCTGCTCAGCGCCCGGCCGGACTATGGCTGGCTTTCGGAGGAAACCGCCGACGACAAGATCCGCCTGAGCCGCAAGCGCGTCTTCATCGTGGATCCGATTGATGGCACCCGCGCGTTTCTGGCCGGTGGCGATGAATGGACCATCGCGCTTGCGGTGGTGGAGGATAGCCGGCCGGTCGCAGGCTGTGTTTTTTGTCCCCGGCGGGAGGAAATGTTTCTGGCGCGGACCGGGGGGGGCGCCTGGCTGAATGGGGAAAAAATATTCGTTTCAGAGCACGGCCGGATCGAAGGCGCGCGTCTGACAGGAACGCATTCCATCATCTCGAACGTTGATGTCGCTGCGGCAGGCTTTGAAAAGGCGGAGATTCTCAGGTCTCTGGCCTACCGGTTGGCCATGGTAGCGGCCGGGCGCATTGACGTTGGGACAGCGCGCGGCGGGCCCAGTGACTGGGATCTTGCCGCCGCCGATCTTTTGGTGCAGGAAGCAGGCGGACAGGTGACGGACGTGGCCGGACAGGGCCTGTTCTACAACCGGAACCGGACCGGCCACCCGGCATTGATTGCGGCGTCTTGCGCCCTTATAGGTCCTGTGCGCGCCGTGCTGAAAGACGTGATCCGGTGACCCGCACGGTGCCGTGATCAAATTAGCGAGGAAGCTCATGAGCGAGACTGACACCCCCAAACAGCTGCTGCATCTGGTTTTTGGCGGAGAGCTGGAATCGCCGGAAGGCTTGACGTTCCGCGATCTGGACGAATTGGACATCGTTGGCATCTATCCGAACTACGCCGAAGCCTACACGGCCTGGAAGGCCAAGGCACAGGCAACGGTCGACAATGCGCATATGCGCTATTTCATCGTGCACATGCACCGGCTTCTGGACCCGGATGCGGCGGCCTGAAGCCTCTTGCGCAAGGACACTGCGCAAGATCCTCTCAATTTCTGAAATCGGTCAAATTTTGGGTGTTCACTCGTGCGCGTGTGAATACCCTTTTCTCCGGGAACCTCTTTTTAGGCGATAAGAAAAATGATCAAACGCCTCGGCCGCCATCCTCTGGTTCTGGCCGCTATCGGTACGGCGCTCGCCGGCTATCTCAAGCTTGTCTATCTCACCAACCGGTTCACGATCGAGCCGGAGCATGTGCATGCCGAGACGCAAGAGGACCTGCCGGTGATTGTGGCTATGTGGCACGGACAGCACTTCATGGTGCCCTTTGCCAAGCCGAAACACTGGCCCGCCAAGGTCATGATATCCCGCTCCGCCGATGGCGAGGTGAATGCGATTGCCGCGCGCAAACTCGGGCTTGGCCTGATCCGGGCCTCCGGCGGCCGTAATGCCCGTCAGATCAAGAAGCGGGGGGGCATGCGCGGCTTCATCGAAGCTGTCCGCGCGCTGCGCGAAGGCTTCAGCATTGCCATGACGGCCGATGTGCCAAAGGGCCCTGCACGACATGCGGGTGAAGGCATTGTTCAACTGGCCAAACATTCCGGCCGCCCGATCCTGCCGGTGGCGGTTGCCACCAGCCGCAGCATCGAGCTTGACAGTTGGGACAAGGCCAGCGTCAATCTACCTTTCGGCCGGGGAAGCATTGCCGTTGGCGAGCTAATCTGGGTGCCCAATGACACTGAAGACGCGGCGCTGGAAGCCTTCCGTCTCAAGGTGGAAGACGGGCTGAACGCGGCCACCAAACGGGCCTATGAACTTGTCGGCAGGGCGAATGGCTGAACAGAGCCCCTTTCTGTTGCGCTTTTACCGGGCCCTGGCCCGCGGCCTGACGCCGCTTTTCCATGGTCTTTTCTGGCTCAGAAGCCGGTCCGGCAAGGAGGTCGCCGCACGAAAGGGAGAACGCTTCGGGGTCAGCACCGTGCCGCGCCCGTCCGGAAAACTGATCTGGGTCCATGCGGCCAGTGTCGGCGAGACCACCTCGGTGCTGCCGCTGATCGAGCGGCTGACGGCGGCCGGGCACAAGGTGCTCCTGACAACCGTCACGGTGACGGCGGCCGAGCTGGCTGAAAAACGGCTGCCCGACGGGGCCCGGCACCAGTTCATGCCCTTTGATGCCCCCGGTCCGCTGAAACGGTTTTTGACACATTGGTCACCCGACCTGACCCTCATTGTGGAATCTGAAATCTGGCCCTGCCTGTTTGATGAACTGCGCAGCCGAAAGATCCCGCTGGTGCTGTTGAATGCCCGCCTGTCGGACAAGTCCTTCCATACCTGGTCGAAAGTGGGCCCGCTGGCCCGGTTCGTCTTCAGCTGTCCGGACCGGGTGCTCGCCCAGAGTTCTGCAGACGCAAAGCGATTTTCCAGGCTTGGAAGTTTGGCGGTCGACAGCCCGGGCAACCTGAAATTTGACGCCGATGCTCCGCCGGTGAACGGGGAGACCGTCGCGCTTCTGGAACAGCAGATTGCGGGGCGCAAACTCTGGCTCGCCGCTCTGACCCATCCGGGGGAGGAAGACGCGGTGCTGGCGGCCCATATACAGTTGCAGCAGACCTTTCCCGACCTGCTTCTGGTGCTCGTGCCGCGCCATCCGGTCCGCGCCGGGGAGGTCTGTGGTCTCGCCACAAAGTGCGGCCTGGAAGTCATCACCCGCAGCTCTGGTGCTCTGCTCTCAGCCCGGTGCGGGGTCTTTCTAGGCGATACGCTGGGCGAAATGGGCCTCTTTTATTCCCTGGCCCCGGTCACATTTCTCGGCGGCTCCTTTGGGGAGGCCGGCGGGCACAATCCGGTGGAAGCGGCGCTGGTGGGTTCGGCATTGCTGACTGGGCCGAAAGTGGCCAATGCCCGCGCGGTCTACAAGGAGTTCTGGAGCAAGCATGCGGCCATAAAGGTGGAGGAGCCGGAGGATCTGGCAGCAGCGGTGGCGGCCCTGTTGCGCACACCGCGGACCGGCCAGGAGCAGGCGGGCCGGGCACGGGCCATTGTCGAAGAAGGCCGGGGCGCGCTGAACAAGACGCTGACCATCCTGGCGCCTTATCTGACGGCAGACAGCTGCGAACCGGCAGCGGGTATGCCGCGGGATACGGAGGCGCTGAATGGGCAAGTCTCCTGATTTCTGGTGGCAGGCGGAACAGCCGCCTGCTGCACATTTTCTGCGTCCCGTGGGTTGGCTTTATGGGAGTGTGGCCGGGCGCCGGCTGTTCGCTCCGCCCAAGGCCAGAAGCCGTCTGCCGGTGATCTGTATCGGCAATTTTGTGGTTGGGGGCACGGGCAAGACCCCTTTTGCGATTGCCCTTGCGCAGACACTCCGGGCCGAAGGGTTTAAGCCGGGCTTTCTGCTGCGCGGCTATGGGGGGCGCAACAATGGCCCCCTGCTCGTGGAGCCGGGACAGCACAGCGCACAAGACGTGGGCGACGAGGCTCTGCTGCTGGCCGGTCATGGCCCGACCGTGATTGCCTCCGACAGGCCTGCAGGCGCGCGCCTTGCCGAGGCGCAGGACATTGATCTGGTGCTGATGGATGACGGCTTCCAGAACCCGTCCCTTTTCAAGGATCTGAGCCTTCTGCTGGTCGATTGCGCGGTCGGCTTTGGCAATGGGAGGTGTTTTCCGGCCGGGCCGTTGCGGGCTCCCGCGCAAAAGCAGATCATCAAGGCCGATTGCCTTGTGCAGATCGGAGAGGGGACGGCGGCGGACGCAGCTGTGCAACTTGCCAGCCGCAAGGGACTGCCCCTGTTGCATGCGCATATCCGTCCGCTCCCCAATGCGGCGCTGGAGGGAGCCGGCCTTTTTGCCTTTGCCGGGATTGGCAGGCCGCAAAAGTTCTATGCCTCATTGGAAGAGCTTGGCTACACGGTGCGCAAGACCCGGGACTTTCCCGATCACCACAGCTACAGCGAAGCAGAGGTGCGTGACCTGTTGACGGAAGCTGAAGCCGGAGACTTGACGCTGGTCACGACCGCAAAGGACATGGCCCGTCTTGCCTCTGCGGACGGAGAACTGTTCCATTGGATTGCCTCACGCGCAGATGTGCTTGAGGTGACCATGGAAATTGACGATTTAGACCGTCTGAAGGCGCTCATCCGCGAAAAACTTCGGGCAAGGTCCTTTTCCGGGTGAGACTTGACGGGTCTTGAGGCACAAGCTGCGCGTCAGTGGGTTTCCAGATAACGCTTCATGGACGCTTTGGCATCCACATAAGCTTCCTGATGTTCCACAGACCAGTATTTCAGCTCATCCAAGGGGATGGCAGCGCCCGTCACCGCACAGCGCACAAAGGTTCCCGGCGTCTCGACCTGATAGTCGCCATCCAGATAGCGCACACGGGCTTCACTGGGAATTCGCGGGTTTTCGTAACGGTTCATGGGGGCCGGATGTGTTTTCTGCTCGCACTATGAGCTTCTTGTAAGGCAAAAGGACTTCGCTGGGCAAGACCTTCGGCGCACAAACCCTCAGCCGATTGCTGACAGGCCGGTTCAGAACACAGGCAGGCTGCGCCGGTCGCGCCCGATAAGATACCGGCAGCGGGCCATCACGACCGCCCAGACGGGCAGGCCTTGCCTCACCCGTTCCATTTCCGCCGGGCGGTCCTTCTGGCACAGGTCCATATCGGCCCAGCGTTTGCTGTCTGGAGACAGATCGCGGCAGATCAGAAGGTCTGGCTGACAGGCCACCAAATGCAACGCCACAAGAACCGTTTTCACCGGCTCTGTTCCCCTGTGCCGCTGAAGGCTGCGCGGCTGCCGGTTAAGGCTGATTGGCCGGTCCGGAGCGGGACAACTTTGTTGTCTTGCACCCCGCTGTCCGCCGGCGGGCCGGAGACAGTGCCGCTTTTGCAAAGAGCCTCACGCAGGAGAGGGTGAAGCCCGTCCCCGCGCCGGGCGGCAACGTCGTGAAAGGAGGTTATCGGGCCGCCTGCGGGCGGGCCTGAAAATCTGGACATAGAAAATCCTTTGGCCGAGCGCGGGTTGGAGCGGCGGCTGACACGAGGAAAAAGGAGCTGAAAGCTGGCAGAGCGGTTCAACGGCTCGGCTGACAGTCTGCGTATCGGACGCAGATTTTAATATGAATATTATACTCAAGTTAAAATCTCTCAAGTGGAATTTCCGGGATTTCATGTGAAATTTGCGGCAAAGCGCTTATGTTGCCATCCAAGAGCTTCCCGGGCCCCTTTCCGGAGCCCCAACCGCCCGGCTGATCTGCGGCCGGAACAGGACACTGGCATGACCCTTTCAACAACCGATCTTATCGAAACGTCCGGCCTCGGTCTGGAGACCGCCAAACGGATTACGGAAGAGGCGCTCTCTGGAGCCGATGACGGCGAGCTGTTCGTTGAATACCGGCAGACAGAAGGGCTGGTCTTTGACAACGGCCGTCTGAAGGGCGCCAACTACGACACCGCCCAAGGCTTTGGCCTGCGGGCTGTGGCCGGAGAGGCAGCGGGATATGCCCATGCGGGCGACATCTCCGAAGGCGCTCTGAAACGGGCGGCCGAGGCGGTGAGCGCGGTCAAGAAAGGCTATTCGGGCAGCTATGCGGCCGCCCCTGCGCGCACCAACCAGTCGCTCTATACCGATGCCAACCCGCTGGGCGGTCCGAGCTTTGAAGACAAGGTGAAGCTGCTTCAGGACATTGACGCCTATGCCCGGGCGAAGGACCCAAGGGTGCGCCAGGTCAGTGCCTCCTTGGCCGGATCCTGGCAGGTGGTGGAAATTCTGCGGGCTGACGGGCATCTGGTGCGCGATGTCCGCCCCATGGTGCGCCTGTCCATTTCCGTTGTCGCCGGAACGGATGAGCGTCAGGAAAGCGGGTCGTTCGGCTGCGGCGGCCGGGAAGGCTTCGAGCGCTTTATAACGGCGGAAAACTGGCAGGGGGGCGTGGATGAAGCACTCCGTCAGGCGCTGGTCAATCTGGAAGCCGTCCCCGCTCCGGCGGGGGCCTTTGATGTTGTGCTGGGGCCCGGCTGGCCGGGCATCTTGCTGCATGAAGCGGTCGGCCACGGGCTTGAAGGGGATTTCAACCGCAAGAAGACCTCCGCCTTTGCCGGGCTTATGGGCGAGCGGGTGGCCTCTCCCGGGGTAACGATTGTCGATGACGGCACCCTCCCGGACCGGCGCGGCTCCCTGACTGTGGATGATGAGGGCACACCGGCCAGCCGGACCGTGCTGATCGAGGATGGCATCCTGAAAGGTTATATGCAGGACCGGCAGAATGCGCGCCTGATGGGCATGGCACCGACCGGAAATGGCCGCCGTCAGTCCTTTGCCCATATTCCGATGCCGCGCATGACCAATACCGTGATGATGGCAGGGGACAAGGAGCCGGACGAAATCCTGAGCTCTGTGAAGGACGGCATCTATGCGGTCTCCTTTGGCGGAGGGCAGGTGGACATCACCTCCGGCAAGTTCGTGTTTTCCTGCACCGAGGCCTATCGGGTGGAAAACGGCAAGGTGGGCGCGCCCCTGAAAGGCGCCATGCTGATCGGCAACGGCCCCGATGCCCTGACCCGTGTGTCGATGATTGGCAATGACATGAAACTCGATCCGGGCATGGGCACCTGCGGCAAGCAGGGCCAGGGGGTTCCGGTCGGCGTTGGCCAGCCTTCCATGCGTATCAATGGAATGACGATCGGGGGCACTGCGCTGTGATTTCTTTCAGGGGCGCGGCATGCCAGCTGTAACTTTTGCGGTCTTCGATATGGATCAGGTGCTCTATGATTACGATCACCAGATCCGGCTTCGCCTGCTGGAGGAGCTGACCGGACGTCCGGCGGCCGATATTGATGCCGCCGTGTGGGGCGGGCCCCATGAAAATCGGGCCGAGGCCGGAGATCCGGCAACGGCCGAGGGCTATCTGGCCCAGTTTGGAGCCTTGCTGGGATACCCGATCGATTTCGGCACTTGGGCGGACATCCGTCGTAAGATGATGCGGGCGCGTCCTGATGTGATTGATCTGGTGCGGCAGTTGGCGGAAAAGACCGATGCCGCGCTGTTGACCAACAACGGCATGATGCTGAAAGCGGCACTGCCGGTCTGCGCACCGGAGATGATCGAGATCTTCGGGGACAAGGCCCATGTATCCGCCGACTTCAAGGCCCGCAAACCAGACCCGGATGTCTTCCGGCTTATATGTGCGCAATACGGCCATGCGCCCGAGACGAGTGTTTTCATCGATGACCGGGCCGACAATGTCATAGGCGCGGAAGCCGCAGGCCTGACCGGGCACCTCTACACGTCTTTCGACGGGTTAAAGGCGTTTCTTCAGGACCATCGTTTGATTTAGAGAGTGTCGCGTCCATGGGAGGGCAAACCGGTCGTCTGTGGCGCAGATCGCTTTGTGTTGAGTCGGCGCACAGAAGATCTGTTTCAACGCGATCCGAGCCAAGGGGACCGTCATTTTTGACTAGGTCTCTTAAGGGGTGCAATGGCCCAGGAAGGCACAACGCCGTCCCGGTGCGGGCATCATGCGTTTGCGGAAAATTTACTTGTGATACTCAAATCGAATTGAGTTTCATGACAAGGAAACATTTCTGAAACTTCCTGGCCAAGAGATCTTTTAAGTTTAGTTTTAAGCGGTTTTTCTCAAGTTCTGCGCGCCGCAGTGTCGGCGGGCAAAGAATTTGACTTTGAAAAACATGTTTATACATCCCTTTAAGGCGCTCTTTTTAGATTTATCAAAGAGCATGCGCCTGAAGCCTGATAAAATAGAATCATCGTTCGGGTGTGGATCTGAACTTTCGGGATCCAGCAGAGCAGAGGAGATGGGATGGCATCAGAGGGCGCACCTCCGTTTTTTGCTGAATCAATCGTGTTTCTTGCCGCGACCTGCGTCGCCGTTCCCATCGCCAAGCGGCTGGGGCTCGGCTCAGTTGTCGGCTATCTGGCCGCTGGCGCTGTCATCGGCCCGCACGGGCTGCGTCTTCTGGGCTCGGGAGAAGATGTTCTCCATGTGGCTGAATTGGGGGTGGTTCTGCTCCTCTTCGTGATCGGGCTGGAGCTGGACCCGAGAAAACTCTGGCGCATGAAGCGCGATATTTTCGGACTGGGAACGGCTCAGGTTGTTTTGACCGGTGCCACATTGTTCGCCCTTGCGCGCCTGTTTGGGCTGCCCCTTTCAACGGCGCTTGTCGCTGGCTTTGGTCTTGCCCTGTCGTCGACGGCCTTTGCCCTCCAGATTCTGCAAGAGCGCGGCCAGTTGTCCTCACCCTATGGACAGAGGGCGTTTGGCATTTTGCTGCTGCAGGATATCGCCATTGTGCCGCTTCTGGCGATGATCCCCATTCTGGCCCCGGGAGAAGGCCCGTCAACGGCAACGGAAATCGCCAGCGAGTTGCTGGTTGTTCTGGGCGCGGTGGCAGCGGTGATCCTGACCGGCCGCTATCTGATATCGCCGATCTTTCTGTTTCTGGCCGCCAGCCGGGCGCGGGAGGTCATGCTCACGGCGGCGCTTCTGGTGGCGCTGGGCAGCGCCGGGATCATGCATGCGGCCGGGCTGTCCATGGCACTGGGAGCGTTTCTGGCCGGGGTCCTTTTGGCAGAATCCAGCTTCCGGCACACGCTGGAAGCTGACATTGAACCCTTCCGCTCCCTGTTGATGGGGCTGTTTTTCGTGGCCGTCGGCATGTCGCTGGATGTGTCGCTGGTCGTTGAAAACTGGATGATGGTGGCCGCGGGCGTGGCTGTGGTGATGGCTGTGAAGGGGGGCTTCTTGTGGGGGCTCTCAAGAAGCACCGGCTCGCCCAATTCCGATGCGATGCGCATTGCGGTCACCCTGCCGCAGGGAGGTGAATTCGCCTTCGTGCTCTTCACGGCGGCCGTAAGCAACAGCCTGCTCAGCTATCAGACGGCCAACTTGCTCAATGCCGTGGTCATCCTGACCATGCTGCTCACCCCGCTGGCCTGTCTGGCTCTGGACCGGCTTGCGGCCCGGGCCAAGGCCCGCGGCGTTGAAAACCCGTCCATTGAAACCTTTGAGGATGCAACGCCCACAGTGCTGGTGATCGGCTTTGGCCGCTTCGGCATGGTGGTCGCGCAGATCCTGACATCTGAGGGCCTGGAAATCACGGCCATCGACAACCGGCCGGACAGGATCGATTACGCCCGCAAGCAAGGCTACAAAGTGTATTACGGAGACGCCACCCGCGCCGATGTGCTGGCGGCCGCCGGCGCGGGCCAGGCAGCATTGGTGGCCATGTGCATTGAAAATGACAAGGTGATGGGCCGGGCGATCGAGCTGGTCCGCGAAGGCTTTCCGAAGGCTTTGATCTTCTGCCGCGCCACCGACCGGGCTCATTATCTCGATCTGCAGCGGCGTGGGGTCGATTTCCAGATCCGGGAGACCTTTGAATCGAGCGTGGTGTTTGGCCGGGCCGCACTGGAAGCGCTTGGTACGCCGCTCAACCGGATCGATCAGATCGAGGAAGATGTCCGGGGCCGGGACCTGGAGCGCCTGGCTGTCCAGCTTGAGGAAGGCATGTTTGCCGGGGCGGACCGGCTGCACCAGGTGACCCCGCGAAAGCCCCCGGATGACACAAAGAGCGACAAGGCAGAGGTGGAGGAGGCCGCCGTTAAACCGGTCAAATGAAAAAAAAAGGCGCCGTTTCTGGCGCCTTTTTGCTCGACATGCCATGGGCTGGGGTCAGTGCCTTCCTAACCAAAAGACAATCCGGTTTTGTCCATAGCAGTGCGACACGCTCCAGAATTTAAGGCAGGGCGTCAAAGCCTGCAGAAAATCCATTCAGCGAAATGGGGATACCAATGCCTTCTTCCGGCGTCTGGAAAATGATGAACGTGGCCTGTTTTCCGGATTTAAGCTTGGTCAGCAGGTCGTCTTCCAGAATAACCTCGGCGATACAGCCATTGGGCAGGCAGCGCACAAAGGCGGCGCGGCCGATATCGGCATTGTCGACCCTAAGCCCGAGCCCGGAGGGCAGCAGCACCCCGAGCGGGGCCAGCACCCGCAAGATGCGGGCCTGTTTGTCGGCAGTGCGCAGAATGATTACGGACAGACCAACATTTTCCCGGTCCGATGCGGTCACGTTCTGGATCAGGGCACATTGTTCGCTGCTTGCGCCCGGAGGCGTATCGCAGCGCATCTGCCAATCTCCATGGGTGGCCCGGACTTCGCCTTGCGCAAGGGCAGGAGAAATCCCGGGCGCGAAACTTCCAATCAGGAGGCCGGCAAGGGCGGCAAAGGTCGCGAGTGACAGGCTGAAACGTCCGCACCGGCGGGGCAGAAAGGACTGCGGCATATGAGTTGACAAGAAATCCTCCGGTCAATCGTGGTCCGATCCGGCAGCGCGGCGTCCGGTCGCAAATCGGACTGCTGTAGCGAATCATCAGGTAAATCCGGCCAGACAGTGCCGCATGATGACGCGCGATTCCAGTCTGCCGGGGGGCGGGTAAGACAATTAGCCCGCATTTTTGTCGAAAATCAGTGCGTCTTTGACATACCTCAAAAGGGGAAGTCCTTCTATGAATTGCGAAAAGTTGGAAATAACGTTGCGGCTTCTGCCGTCTTGTGGTTTTTGTGAGAAAGCACGTGCCGGTGGATGGATGCGGCAGATCGCCGCTCTTTCCCTATGTACCAATCGCCCTTTGTAGAGGTTTATGGTTATAGTCCGGTCACGAGGAGGATCCTGTCCGGATGGCGGCGCCAAAGTGAGGGGCGCGGCCATGTGGGGATCGAAAAGGCCTGGGAGGAACGGGCCGGATCGGCACACCGGATAAGGATGCATTTGCCGCGGGAGTGCGGTTGAGGGAAGGGAGCACAGACGTGAAGGCAGTCTTCAATCGTCTTATGACAGTGGCCGCAGCGGTGGCCGGAGCAGCCGGACTGAGCACAGCGGCCCTGGCCGCGGAATCCGGCATGACACCTTGGCAGCTTGGTTTTCAGAATTCCGTAACCGGGGTCATGGACGACATCACCTGGTTCAACGGCTTTACCCTTGTGATCATTACGGTTATCACGCTGTTTGTGCTGGCGCTGCTTCTGGTCTGCATCTTCCGCTTCAGCGCGAAGGCCAATCCGGTTCCGTCTCGCACCTCCCACAACACCATGATCGAGGTGGTCTGGACTGTTGCGCCGATCCTGATCCTGGTGGTGATCGCGATCCCGTCTTTCCGCCTTCTCTACAAGCAGCTCGACATTCCCGAGTATGAGATGACGGTAAAGGCCACCGGCTACCAGTGGTACTGGGGGTTTGAATATACCGATGAAGGGATGGGGGAGCTTTATTTCGATTCCTACATGGTCGGCGATCCACAGGATGCCCAGTCCGATGAGGCGGCCCGGCGCGACGTCGCCGAAAGTCGTGGGGTCCCCTTGAAGGAAGTGCCGCGGCTGCTCGCAGTCGACTATGATCTCGTGGTGCCGGTCGATACCACCGTGCGCTTGCAGGTGACTGCTGAAGATGTCATTCACGCCTTTGCAATGCCCTCCATGGGACTTAAGATCGACGCTATTCCCGGCCGTTTGAACGAAACCTGGTTCCGTGCGCGCGAGGAAGGCGTCTTCTACGGCCAGTGTTCGGAACTGTGCGGCGTGAACCACGCTTTCATGCCCATTGCAGTGCGTGTCGTGTCCAAGGAACAGTTCCAGACCTGGGCTGCTGCCGCACAAGACGATCTTGATACGGCGAACGAACAGCTGCTGGCTTCCATCAATGAGGCCAAGAGGCTTGCGGAAGGCAAGCGTGAGGAGATCTCTGTCGCCGCAAACTGATGCGGCCGCCGCAGGGTAAGTTGTCAGCGCGCGATCGGACGCAGCGCTTAAAGGAACGGAAAGAGGGAGCCTCACATGGCTGCGAGCGAAGCACATGCTGTACATGACCATCCTTACGGGTGGCGCCGGTGGGTCTATTCGACCAACCACAAAGACATTGGCCTCATGTATCTTTTCTTTGCGATCTTTGCCGGGGTCGTGGGAGGCGCCTTGAGCGTCGGCATCCGGCTCGAACTGCAAGAGCCGGGCATGCAGTATTTCGCCAATGCCCACTATTTTAATGTGTTCACCACATCGCATGGCCTGATCATGATCTTTTTCATGGTCATGCCAGCCATGATCGGCGGCTATGCCAACTATTTCGTGCCGATCATGATCGGGGCGCCGGACATGGCCTTCCCGCGCATGAACAACATTTCCTTCTGGCTTCTGCCGCCTGCCTTCCTGCTGCTGATCCTGTCGCTCTTCGTGGAAGGGCCTCCGGGCAATAACGGTGTTGGCGGGGGCTGGACAATCTATCCGCCGCTGTCCACGTCGGGTCAGCCCGGGCCAGCCATGGATCTGGCGATCCTGTCGCTCCACGTGGCTGGTGCCTCGTCCATTCTGGGGGCGATCAACTTCATCACGACGATCTTCAACATGCGCGCACCGGGCATGACCTTGCACAAGATGCCGCTGTTCGCGTGGTCGGTTCTGATCACGGCTTTCCTGCTGCTTCTGTCGCTGCCGGTCCTGGCCGGGGCCATCACCATGCTGCTGACGGACCGCAATTTCGGTACTACGTTCTTCGCTCCTGAAGGCGGCGGCGACCCGATCCTGTTCCAGCACCTGTTCTGGTTCTTCGGCCATCCGGAAGTCTATATTCTGATCCTCCCGGGCTTCGGGATCGTCAGCCACATCATTTCCACTTTCTCGCGCAAGCCGATCTTCGGCTATCTGGGCATGGCCTATGCCATGGTTGCCATTGGCGTGGTCGGCTTCATCGTGTGGGCCCACCACATGTACACAGTTGGCATGTCCACCGAAACTCAGGCCTATTTCGTGGCCGCAACCATGGTGATCGCAGTGCCGACAGGGGTGAAAATCTTCTCCTGGATTGCGACCATGTGGGGCGGATCGATCGAGTTCAAAACCCCTATGGTCTGGGCCATCGGCTTCATCTTCCTGTTCACGGTCGGCGGGGTGACCGGTGTGCAGCTGGCCAATGCCGGTCTCGACCGGGCCTTCCATGACACCTATTACGTGGTGGCGCATTTCCACTACGTTCTGTCCCTGGGCGCGGTGTTTGCGATCTTTGCCGGCTGGTACTACTGGTTCCCGAAAATGTTCGGCTACATGTATAATGAGACGATCGGCAAGGCCCATTTCTGGATCACCTTCGTGGGCGTGAACCTGATCTTCTTCCCCCAGCACTTCCTGGGGCTCAACGGCATGCCCCGCCGCTATGCCGACTATCCCGATGCGCTCGCGGGCTGGAACTTCGTGTCTTCCATCGGGTCCTACATCTCCGCCTTTGCGGTTCTTGTGTTCCTGTTTGGTATTTTCGAAGCCTTTGCCAAGAAACGGGCTGTGGGCAACAACCCGTGGGGCGAGGGGGCGACGACCCTGGAATGGACCCTGTCGTCACCGCCTCCGTTCCACCAGTTTGAAACTCTGCCGCGGATCAAGTAAGTCGTTGCCCGGGAGCTGCTCCCGCTTTGAGACCGGACCCGCGCCAGCCCTGGCGCGGAGCCACCCTTAAGATCCTGCCCGGCAGCGCATTGGCGCGGACATCCGCTGCGTCTTGCCGGGGCAGACTGGAATGAAGGACATGCCCATGTCGCTCGCCGAGCGCCAGGAGTTGATGAGTGAAGACAGTGCCGCATGGAATGGCGGGATGGGATCGGTCGGCGACTATGTGGCGCTGCTGAAACCCCGGGTCATGTCCCTGGTGATCTTCACGGCCTTTGTGGGCCTGATGCTGGCCCCCGGGGAGCTGCATCCGGTGCTGGCAGGCGTGTCGATCCTGTGCATCGCCATTGGCGCAGGTGCGTCCGGTGCGTTGAACATGTGGTATGACGCCGATATCGACGAAGTGATGTCCCGAACCCGCACCCGGCCGATTCCGGCGGGGAAGGTCACGCCGGAAGAGGCGTTTGCTTTTGGCATGACCTTGTCCATCGGCTCTGTTGTAACGCTTGGGCTGCTGGTCAACTGGTTTGCAGGCGCGTTTCTGGCCTTCACGATTTTCTTCTATGTGGTGGTCTACACCATGTGGCTGAAACGCCTGACCCCGCAGAACATTGTCATTGGCGGGGCGGCCGGAGCCTTCCCTCCGATGATCGGCTGGGCATCCGTCACCGGCTCTGTCAGCCTGGAAAGCTTTGTCCTGTTTCTGATGATCTTCATGTGGACCCCGCCGCATTTCTGGGCGCTGGCGCTCTTTAAGAGCGGCGACTACCGGACCGCAGGGGTGCCGATGCTGCCGGTTGTGGCCGGAGAAACCAGCACGCGCCATCATATCCTGATCTATTCGCTAATTCTCGCGCCGGTGGGAGCCGCGCCGTATCTCTTGGGCTTTGCTGGCCCGGTTTACGGACTGGCATCGGCCGCCTTGGGTGCAGCGTTTGTTGCTCTTGCTGCGGATGTCTGGCGCAAGCGGGACGGGGAGATTGCCCGCAAGGCGTGCGTCCGGCTTTTCAAATTCTCGCTATTTTACCTGTTCATGTTGTTCGCTCTGCTGTTGGGCGAAAGCCTGGTGAGCGGGATCTGACGGCATGGCGGAGGAGGAGCAGGGCATCCGGTTGACCCCGGAACAGGAACAAAGACGCCGATCCAGATCTTTTGCGATTGCCCTCGTTCTGGTGGCGCTTGTGGTGTTGTTTTATGTGGTGACCATCGTCAAGCTGGGACCGGGCGTTATGGACAGGGCATTGTAAACCCAGGGAGGAGCGTGTGACGCACGAGCAGGACAGACCCGATATCGCCAGGAGCAACCGGAAGGTGGCTTTTGCCTGTGCGGGCATGTTTGTCTCGATGGTTGGCGCTGCCTATGCGGCTGTTCCCCTTTATGAACTGTTTTGCCGGGTCACCGGGTTTGGCGGCACCACGCAGGTGGCCGATAGTGCAAGCGATGTGGTTATCGACCGGAAAATCACCGTGCGCTTTGACGGCAACGTCAACCACGCCTTGCCCTGGCATTTCAAACCGGCGCAGCGCTCGCTCACCCTGAAAATGGGAGAGACGGCGCAGCTGGCCTATGTGGCCACCAATGACAGCGAAGAGACAACGGTCGGCACGTCGACCTTCAATGTCTGGCCGCCAACCGCTGGCGCCTATTTCAACAAGCTGGACTGTTTCTGTTTTACCGAACAGGAACTGGTTCCCGGCCAGAGCGTCGAAATGCCGGTCGTGTTTTTTGTCGACCCGGAGATGGACAAGGATCCCGAGCTGAAACATGTGCGGGAAATCACCCTGTCCTATACGTTTTTCCCGGTCGAGGAGCCGGATCAACCCGTGGCAGCGCGCGCGCAGGCGCCCGGTGCCGGAACGAATTTATGAGGATTGCGCGCCGCGCGCTGAAACCGACCGTGTTGGGGGAGCTTACCAATGGCTGAGGCACATACCAAGAACCACGATTACCACCTTGTGGAGCCGAGTCCCTGGCCGTTTCTCGGCTCGGTCGGCGCGTTTGTTCTGGCAATTGGCGCCATCGCCTGGATGAAATATGCGGGCGGGGAATCCTTTGAACTGTTCAGCATTGATTTTGCCTCGGCTCGTTGGGGTTTGTTCGCCATCGGCCTGCTGATGGTACTCTATGTGATGTATGGCTGGTGGAGCGATACGATCAAGGAATCCCGGGAAGGGCATCACACCCGGGTGGTCTCACTGCACCTGCGCTATGGCATGCTGTTGTTCATCGCCTCTGAGGTGATGTTCTTCGTGGCCTGGTTCTGGGCTTATTTTGATGCAGCCCTGTTTGCCGGGGAAGCGATCCAGTATAGCCGCGTCGAGGCGACCGGCGGGCAGTGGCCGCCGGAAGGCATTGCGACCTTCGATCCTTGGCATCTGCCGCTTTTGAATACGCTGATCCTCTTGTGCTCCGGTACGACGGTCACCTGGGCCCACCATGCCCTCTTGCATAATGACCGAGAGGGCCTGAAATGGGGACTGACGCTCACCGTGCTGCTCGGCGTCCTGTTCTCCATCGTTCAGGGCTATGAATATGGCCACGCTGCCTTCTCCTTTGATGGCAACATCTATGGCGCCACCTTCTACATGGCGACGGGTTTCCATGGCTTCCATGTGATTGTCGGAACGATCTTCCTGCTGGTTTGCCTGTTCCGGGCCATGGGGGGGCAGTTCACCACGGAAAAGCATTTCGGTTTCGAGGCGGCGGCCTGGTACTGGCACTTTGTGGACGTGGTCTGGCTGTTCCTGTTTGTGGCGATCTATATCTGGGGCGCCGGGGCCCCGGCGCCGCATTAGGGGCCTGCCGTGATGATCTTGAGCGATTGATCATCGCATTTGCAAGCGCCCGGTCCAGTCAGCGGATCGGGCGTTTTGATATCAGTTTGCAAGAGGCCCAACGTGGAAGACAAGGCTCACTTTCCGCCGGTCAATCCGGTGCAGTCCGGTCTGACAGGCAAATGCCCCCGGTGCGGTCAGGGCAATTTGTTTGACGGGTTTTTGAGTGTCAGGCCAGCGTGCCCGGCCTGTGGCCTCGACAACAGTTTTGCAGATAGCGGTGATGGTCCTGCCGTCTTTGTCATCATGCTGGTGGGGTTTATCATTGTGGGGCTTGTTCTGTTCGTGGAACTGTCCTTCCAGCCGCCGGTCTGGGTACATCTGGTCTTGTGGCTGCCCTTGACGGTTGTTCTGGCAGCCGGTGTTCTGCGGCCCTTGAAAGGTCTGATGATTGCCCTGCAATTCAAGCATAAGGCCGAAGAAGGCCGACTGGACACGTCTGGCGGCAGTTGACAGGTTTGCTCCGGCGGCAAAACCGCCGTGCTTTGGAGGTTGCGCCTTGGACAACGGAACCGGGAAACCGGATCTGGAAAAATCGGCCCGCGCCGGGAAGCTGTTGCTGCCGGCTGTGGCGGCCGCAGCCGGTCTTGCCGTGCTGTTATCGCTCGGCAGCTGGCAACTGGACCGGCTGGCCTGGAAAACAGATTTGATTGCGCAGGTTGAAGCCGGGCTCTCCAGTCCTCCGCAGGCCGCTCCCGGCCCGGACGGCTGGGACAGTCTTGGACCTGAAGACGACTACCGGCATGTCAGACTGTCCGGTGCGTTTCTGCAAGGCACCGTCTTCTATTATACGGCACTGAGCAAACCGGCCGGCCCCCTGGGCGGGCCGGGCGTTCTGGTCTATGCGCCGTTCCGCACGGACAAGGGCTGGACGCTTCTGGTCAACAGGGGGTTTTTGCCCCAGGGCCAGCCCGGCCCCCTGGAGTCGGACGCAAGGGCAGCTGCCCTTGTGCCTCCGGCAGGGCCACAGGAGCTGACCGGTCTCCTGCGTTTGAGTGAAATCCCGAACTGGACCACCCCGGCACCGGATGCGGGGGACCGGCTCTGGTTTGCGCGCGACACCAGCGCCATGGGCCGGTTTCTGGGGCTTGAGGCCACAGAGCTTGCGCCCTACAGCGTTGATCTGGACGCAGGTTTCACCCCGAAAGCCGGTTTGCCGCAAGCCGGAGAAACCATCGTCCGCTTCAAAAACGACCATCTTGGATACGCGCTGACCTGGTTCGGGCTGGCGGCGACCCTGGCCGGTGTGTTCCTGGCCTATACGGCCAGCGTGCTCTGGCCCCGCAACATGTCTGAGGGGATGGGGCAATGATCGTTCAAGCATGTCTCAATGGCGCCCGCCCTTACGGCTATCATCCGGCCCTGCCGCTGAGCGTTGAAGCAATGGTTGCCGACGCCCGGGCCTGTGTGACAGCCGGAGCAGGTGAAGTGCATGTTCACCCCCGCAGCGAAACAGGCGCTGAAAGCCTTGTCGCTGTGGAGACCTTGATGGGGCCGCTACGCCAGGCATGTCCGGGCACGTTGATTGGTGTGTCGACCGGGGCCTGGATTGAAAACAGTAAACAAGCGACACGGGCCTGTATCGCAGGATGGCGCCAATGTCCGGACTATGCGTCCGTCAATCTCAACGAAGAGGATGCCCCGGCGGTTATGACGCTGTTGCGGAAGAAAGGCGTTGGTATTGAAGCCGGTCTTGCGTCAGTCGCGGATGCGGAACGGTTCGTGGCGCTGCCCGAATGCCATGAAGTGTTGCGGGTGCTTGTCGAGCTGGACGAGCAGGATATCGCCGAGGCGGAAACGGCTCTTGCGGGAATCGAGCAAATCTTGCAGGCCGCCGGGATGACCCGTCCCCTGCTGCTGCATGGATTTGATGACACCGTCTGGCACTTTGTCCGCCTTGCCAAGGCGAAAGGCTTCTCAACACGGGTCGGGCTTGAAGACGGAAAATTGCGCACAAACGGGCTGGTAGCCACAGACAATGCTGAACTTGTGGCGGACGCTGTGGCTCTTTTCAAATCAGTTCCTTAGGCAAAAAGGCCCAGGGGGCCTTTTCACACCAGCCAAGTCTGCCGGCCAGATAGCTTTTGAGCCAATCGCGTTCTATCGGAAGTCCCTTTCGCGGTCAGGCCTCCAAGAGGTCAACACAAAAGGGAAAACAGATTTACCCTGAAGAAACGCGGCGCGCTTTACCACCACAAGTGCGATCCAACGATGTCAGCGGGCAAAGCAGACCGGGCCCTCAGGTGATGGAAAGCAGCCCATCGGCAGCGTCGCTTCGCTTGCCCGATACACCGCATCGCGCTGCGCGAAGCGCCTTGCCGAAGGATCTGCTTTCCAGCATCAAATGGTGAAAGCGTGTCGCACGATGCTCTAGCCGAGGGCTTCCAGAATTGCGGCTGCGCCGGTTTTGGTGGCTTCGCCCGGTGTCTCTTCAACGGACAGAAAGGTCACTTCCCCGTCCTTTACGATCATGGCAAAGCGCTGGGACCGCAGGTGGCCGAAAATCGGCGCCGGGCCAAGACCAAGACCGATGGCTTCGACAAATTCTGCTGCTGCGTCGGACAGGAATATGACCTTGCCGCCGGCATTGGAGGCCTTTTCCCAGGCATCCATCACAAAGATGTCGTTCACGGACAGGACGGCGATAGTGTCGACACCCTTTGCCTTCAGCGTTTCAGCGTGTTCCACGAAGCCAGGCAGGTGGTTCATGTGACAGGTCGGGGTAAACGCGCCCGGAACACCGAAGAGAACAACCGTCTTTCCGGCGGTCAGATCCGCCGTCGACAGCTCCCCGGGCCCATCGGCGGTCATGATCTTGAATGCCGCCTCCGGAAGACGGTCTCCAACCTTGATTGTCATAACGAATTTCCCTTTGCTGACTGACAGGCCCCTTCGTGGCCCGAACGACACATAGTGCTTCGGGGCGGCCCCGTCGAGTGAAGCTTGAATGAAATTGGTGCAATGGAGCGAAGGCGAGCGGCAACATGCTCTGTTATTTTGGCAGCCACTGGTCCTGAATGGGTTCCAGGTGTTCGACGGCCTGTCCGGCGGAGGACAGCACCAGCCTGAGGTCCCTGTCATCTGTTGCAAGACGCAGCCCCTTGGTGGAAAGTTGCCAGACGGCTTTGGTCCCGGCCCGTTCGGCCAGCTCCGGCAGGCCGATGTAAGACCCTTCCGGTCCAGCCGCAAAAAGCTCCGCATCCACGCCCGAAGCCACCGTTGCTGTAATCATCAGTTTGCCGGAGCCGTCTAGTGTAACGGAACTGATAGCAAGGTCGCCTGCCGGGGAAGGCACGGGAACAGCCGCAAGGTCCCGTGCGATCAGTTTGGCCGCCAGACGGTCCTTCGGGGCGCCGGGCGAAAAATCAAGCGACAGCCGGGCGTCGCCCGGCACGCAGATGTCCTTGCAGATGCCGAACAGAACCTCAAGGCTGAGATGCGTTGTTTCGGCCTCTCGGCCCGGTTGGATCCGGATCGGCAGCACGATGCCGTCATGATAGACAATCGACTGAGAAAAGCCGTCAAAATAACGCTCCGGTGCCGGGTAGAGAATATCCAGGCCGGTCATGTTTTCCGACCGGATGACCGAGATCTGAGGCGGAATACCCGCTTCGCCCGGATAGCGCCAATAGGTGTGCCAGCCCGGGGCGAGCAGAAATTCCAGCCCGGCAAGATAGTGGCCATCTTCTATCGGCCCGGTGGAAATCAACCGGACCGCCCCGCCTGTAACCTCGACCCAATCGGTCATGTCAGCCCGGGCCGGGGTGAGGGGCAGCAGCAGGATAAAACATAGGATCTGGAACGCTGTTTTCATGGTGCCTCTGCTACACCAGTTTGACCCGGCCGTCATGGGGCTGGCTGCGACTGGACAGTCATTTCCTTGTGACGGCTTCGTTACACCGCGAGCCTTGCTCAGGTGTTGCCGCTATGTGACAATCTTGTGAGACGTGCTGCCGCAGCGTCTGTCATAGCCTGGCAGGAAAGGCAGGCGCCATTTTGCATAAGGTTCTGAAAAGGCACCGGGTCTCGCCTGTGCTCCCTATTGGCTTGTGCTGAGAACTGGGGCGGGCTGACCTCCGGGCTCCGGCAAACAGTCATTAACAAAGCGCCCCAAAGGCGGTATGCTTTTTTCCAGCGGCTTAAAGTCACGCGGTTTTGAGGTTTTTATGATCGGAGCGGAAGAAACGGATACCCTCGAAGGTCAGTTTCTGATTGCCATGCCCAGCATGGCAGACAGCCGGTTTGAACATTCCGTCATCTACATGTGCTCCCATTCAGACCAGGGCGCCATGGGGCTGGTGGTCAACCAGGTGGCCCGCCACCTGTCGCTTGAAGAACTGCTCATTCAGCTCGACATTCTCAATGATGACTGCGCGATCCGGCTGCCAGATCATGTGCGCGGTATGAATGTGCACAAGGGCGGACCGGTGGAAGTGGAACGCGGCTTCGTGCTCCATAGCGATGATTTCACGGTCAATCAGTCGACGCTGCCCATCGACAATGGCATTTGCCTGACGGCGACCCTTGAGATCTTGCGGGCTCTCGCCCAAGGTGACGGTCCGGAAAACGCCATTCTGGCCCTTGGATATGCGGGCTGGGCGCCCGGCCAGCTTGAAAACGAAATCCAGTCCAATGGATGGCTCACGGCCCCGGCCGATCCGGACATCCTGTTTGACACGGAATTCAGCAGCAAATGGCACCGGGCTCTGGGGTCCTTGGGCATTGACCCGGCCATGCTCTATTCTGATGCAGGACACGCCTGAGCGATGGGGCTTTGCAGGTGCCGTTGCGAAACAGGCGTTTGGGTGGGGAAGGGCGTTCTCCTGTCCGTGAAGCCCTGTTTTGGCCAAAATCGGCTTGCGCTTGTGCTGCCGGGCGCGTAAGTCGCTTGGATGGCTTGGATTGTGCCAACGCCGCCGGGTTTGAATTCCCCCTGACCTTCTGTCTGCCTCTTCGGCCAGCACGGGTGAGGGCATCGCAAAAAGGAAGTTCAGGGTGAAATACAGCAGCACGCGAGGCGACGCACCGGTCCTGGAGTTTTCCGATGTTCTGCTGCAGGGACTTGCCCGTGATGGTGGCTTGTATCTGCCCGAAACCTGGCCGCACTTCGACGCGGACACAATCGCGTCTTTTGCCGGCAAGTCTTATGAAGCTGTTGCCTTCGAAGTGATCCGCCCCTTTGTCGGCGATGCCATTCCCGAAGCTGATCTGAAAACGATGATCGGAGAAGCCTATGGCGCGTTCCGCCATCCTGCGGTGACACCGCTGGTTCAGACGGGCCCTAACAGCTTTATTCTGGAACTTTTCCACGGCCCGACGCTGGCCTTCAAGGATGTGGCCATGCAGCTTCTCGGCCGCATGATGGATTATGTCCTGACCAAGCGGGGCTTGAGGGCGACCATCGTCGGGGCGACGTCCGGCGATACCGGCGGAGCGGCCATTGAAGCGTTCCGGGGCCGGGAGCGGACCGATATCTTCATTCTGTTTCCGGATGGCCGGGTCTCAAACGTGCAGCGCCGTCAGATGACCACGCCAACGGAGGCGAACGTCCACGCGCTTGCCCTGACCGGGAACTTTGACGATTGTCAGGCAATCGTCAAAGGCATGTTCAATCACTTTACGTTCCGCGACCGGGTGGCCCTGTCAGGGGTCAATTCCATCAACTGGGCGCGGATACTGGCACAGATCGTCTATTATTTCGTGGCAGGTGCCGCACTGGGCGCCCCGTACCGGAAGGTGTCCTTCACGGTGCCGACAGGCAATTTCGGAGATATTTTCGCGGGCTACGCCGCCATGAAAATGGGCCTGCCGGTCGAAAAGCTGGTCGTGGCGACCAATGTGAACGACATTCTGGCGCGCACCCTGGAAACGGGCCGCTACGAAAAACGCGGTGTTACGCCGACCATTTCTCCGTCCATGGACATTCAGGTCTCCTCCAACTTCGAACGGCTTCTGGCAGAAGTCTGCGGCCGGGACGGGGAGGCCGTGCGCCGGATGATGAACCAGTTGCAGCAATCGGGCAGCTTCAAAATTGACGAAGGCCCGCTGGCGGAGATGGGCCGTCATTTTGGCGCCGGGCGCTGTGACGAGGCTCAGACGGCTGCGACAATTGCAGAAACCTTCGCAGAAGCGGGATATCTGCTCGATCCGCACACGGCAATCGGGGTGCATGTGGCCAAGGAACATGACGACGGCACCGTGCCGATGGTGGTTCTGGGAACGGCCCATCCAGCTAAATTTCCCGATGCGGTTGAAAAAGCCTCTGGACTGCGTCCAGAATTGCCTGACAATTTGAAAGACATGATGAGCGCGGAGGAGCGCCAGCAGGTATTGGCGGCAGAACTCGACGTGGTGGAGCGATATATCGAAGATCACGCCCGGGCCGTCACTGCCGGGGTGTAGCTATATGAAAGTACAAACAACTGTCCTGGAAAACGGGATGACGGTCGTCACCGACCGGATGCCGAGCCTGAAAACAGCCGCTCTTGGGGTCTGGGTGCGTACCGGCTCGCGCGCGGAAACCGTGCAGCAGAACGGCATCACGCATCTTCTGGAGCACATGGCTTTCAAGGGGACCAAGACCCGGACCGCCCGGGGCATCGCCGAGGAAATCGAGGCGGTGGGTGGTGAGCTCAACGCCTCCACCAGCATCGAGCACACCAATTATTATGCCCGGATCCTGGCGGAAGACATGCCGCTGGCGGTGGATCTTCTTTCAGACATTCTGCAGAATTCGACCTTCGATGCCCAGGAACTGACCCGCGAACAGCATGTCATCCTGCAGGAAATCGGGGCGGCCAATGATTCTCCGGACGATCAGGCCTTTGATCTGTTCCAGGAAGCCGCCTGGCCGGACCAGGCGATTGGACGGCCGATCCTGGGCACGCCGCAAACCGTCAAGGGTTTTGACCGCACTGCGCTGAATGCCTATCTGGCGGAGCGCTACCGGGCTCCGGATATGGTGCTGGCAGCGGCCGGGGCCGTCGATCACGACGCGCTTGTGGCCATGGCCCGGGAAAAATTCGGCGGCTTCAGTTCGGAAGCGGCGGCGCCCGATGCGTCCGCCCACTATTGCGGCGGCCAGACCCTGCGCAACAAGGACCTGATGGAAGCACAGGTGCTGATGGGCTTTGAAGGCCAGCCTTACAAGTCCAGCGACTATTATGCGATCCAGATTCTGGCCTCGGTCCTGGGCGGGGGCATGTCGTCCCGCCTCTTCCAGGAAATCCGGGAAAAGCATGGGTTGTGCTACGCGATTTACAGCTTCCACTGGGCCTTTTCCGACACGGGCCTGTTCGGCGTGCATGCGGCCACCAGCCATGATGATCTGGCTGCTTTGATGCCGATGATTGCCGATGAGCTGGTTGCCGCCTCCCAAACCATCTCCGAGGACGAGGTTGCCCGCTCCCGGGCCCAGATCCGGGCCGGACTGATGATGGCCATGGAAAGCCCTGCGGCTAGGGCTGGTCAGATTGCGCGGCAGATCTTGGTGCACGGCAGGGTACTTGGTCCGGACGAAATTTCAGGTAAGATTGAAGCAGTTACGCCGGAGGATATCCGCAGGGTGGCAGCCGAGACCTTTGTCGGGACGAAGCCTACGCTGACCGCAATTGGACCTGTGGACGGTATCATGACGGCGGACGAACTGGCAGGAAGATTGGAGCAGGGCCCTGTCTTGAGGGCAGCCTCCTTGTAACGTCGTGGGAGTTGGGCATGGCATTGCTACGGCCGGGAACATCGCCTGATGCCGAGCTGCAGATTGAGGCGGGGGCGTATTATTTGCGCCCTCCGATCATGTCCGACTTCAGAGCCTGGTCCGATCTGCGCGGGGAAAGCCGGGCGTTTCTGAAACCCTGGGAGCCCCTGTGGCCGTCGGATGATCTGACAAAGTCCGGCTTCCGCCGCCGCCTGCGCCGCTATGCACGCGACCGCAAGGAGGGCCGCAGCCTGACCTTTCTCCTGTTCCGCTCCCGGACCGACGAACTCCTGGGCGGCTTGACCTTGAGCAACATCCGCCGCGGCGTGAGTCAGACTGCAACTTTAGGTTATTGGATGGGCGAGCGCTATGCGGGAAAAGGCCATATGTCCGCAGCGGTCGCCATGATACTGCCATTTTGTTTCGACGTTTTGAATCTCCATCGCATTGAGGCGGCCTGCCTTCCAGTCAACGGGCCGTCTATTCGTTTGCTCGAAAATGCAGGGTTTCAACGGGAAGGCTATGCGCGGAACTATCTGCTCATCAACGGCAGCTGGCAGGACCACCTGCTGTTTGCCTGTCTGGCGGAGGATCACGCAGCGCTCACCGGGAGGATAAGCCCGAGTGTTGAGGGTATCTTGAAAGAATTCTTGTGACATGTGTTCCAACCCGGTAGTTCTTCGCTTCATGTCGATTTTGATACCGGACCCGAAAAACAGCGTGATCAATCGTCTCGTTTTTGCCCTGTGCATGGTTGTCAGTCTGCTCGCCGCCATTCCGGCGCAAGCGCTGGAGCCGATCCCCGTTCCGATTGATATCGAGGCGCTCGATATTACAAGCGCCATTGAAATGCACCGGGATGCGGGCACCCGCCTTCAGATCTCCACCGCACCGGGAGCCGATGGCATTGTGCGCCGGATCGAGGTGCCCTCGCTGGACGGCACCAATACGAACTGGGCCGCCTTTGCGCTGGCCAATACCAGTGACGAACAGATCGACCGCCTGATCGTGGCCCCCAACTACATGCTGGTGGGCTCCAAGATCTTCTGGCCGGATCTGGGCTCGTCGCGCATTGCCGCCATAACACCCAGCCAGGGCATTGCGCCGGTGCGCCAGAAAAGCCTGGAGGCAGATGTCTTTCTGGTCACGCTGGACCCGGGGTCCGTGGTCACTTTCGTGGCCGAGCTGACCACGCCGAATTTGCCTGAAGTCCGCATCTGGGAACCGGATGTCTACAAGGAAACCGTGAACGCCTATACGCTCTACCGGGGCATTATTCTGGGCATTTCCGGCCTGCTGGCCCTGTTCCTGACCATCTTGTTTGTGGTCAAGGGAACGGTCATGTTTCCCGCAACGGCGGCGCTGGCCTGGTCCGTTCTTGCGTATTTGTGCATTGATTTCGGCTTCTGGGGCCTGGTCTTCAATCTGGATGGTGGCGGCAGCCAGCTGGCGAGGGCTTGCGCCGAAGTCATGCTCGCAGCCAGTCTGATCATCTTTCTCTATGCCTATCTCAATCTCAACCGCTGGAACATCCACTATTCCCATCTGGCGCTGACAACCCTGATCCTGATCCTCGGCCTTCTGGGTGTGGCGGTCTGGGACCCGTCGATTGCAGCCGGGATTGCCCGTCTCTCCCTGGGGGTGATCGGAGCGCTCGGCTTTGTCATCATTGCGGTCCTGGCCTTCCAGCACTACGACCGGGCGATCTTGTTGATCCCGACCTGGAGTCTCCTGATCGCCTGGCTGATCGGCTCGGCCATGACAGTGACGGGCTATCTGTCCAACGACATTGTCCAGCCTGCGCTTGGTGGTGGTCTTGTTCTGATCGTTCTTCTGATCGGCTTTACGGTGATGCAGCATGCTTTTGCCGGCGGGGCGATTACCCAAGGCATCATTTCCGATGTAGAGCGCAAGGCCCTGGCCATGACCGGGTCGGGCGACATCATCTGGGACTGGGACA
Organism: Roseibium sp. AWQ4_254; assembly: GCF_056161025.1. Classification (NCBI taxonomy): domain Bacteria; kingdom Pseudomonadati; phylum Pseudomonadota; class Alphaproteobacteria; order Hyphomicrobiales; family Stappiaceae; genus Roseibium; species Roseibium sp. AWQ4_254. Next base: position 81,107 of record NZ_JBSWYH010000014.1, on the reverse strand, counting down.
TCGACCGGGACCGGGTGACCACCGGCAACGAAGTCGAGGAACTGTTGAGCCTCAGGCGCGGGGCACTGGAAGGTCCGGCGCGGGACTGGCTTGATGTGCTGCATCCGCAGGACCGGGACCGGTTCAGGGCTACGCTGGACGCAGTTATCGATCAGCGCCGGGGCAAGGTCATGCAGACTTTCCGGCTCCGGTCCGAAGACGGGCATTTCCGCTGGTTCCGACTGCGCGCCCGGCCGATCATCGGGTCCGACGGCGAGGTGATCCGCTGCGTGGGCACGCTGCTGGATGTTACCGAGGAGCGCACAGCCGAAGAACGTCTTCTGCATGACGCGGTTCATGACAATCTGACAGGTCTGCCCAACAGGGAACTGTTTGTCGACCGGCTGCGCACCAGTGTTGTGCGGGCCAAGGCGGAAGAGACGACCAAGCCGACCCTTCTGGTGCTCAATCTGGACCGGTTCAAACAGGTCAATGACAGCATTGGCCTTTCTGCAGGGGACAGCATTTTGCTGACCGTGGCCCGCAGGCTCGGCCGCCTGATCGGCCAGCAGGACACGCTTGGCCGCCTGTCCGGCGACCAATATGGCCTTGTACTTTTGTCCGAACAGGAGCCGGACCGCATTGTTTCGCTGGCCGATGCTCTTCGGAAGGCTGTGCGTGCGCCCATCACCTTCGGGGACCGGGAGATCTTTCTGACCTGTTCCGTCGGGATCGCCTTTTTCGAAGGCGGCAAGCAGGCCGTTGAGGACATGCTCACCAATGCGGAGATTTCCCTCAACCACGCCAAACGGCTGGGCGGAGACCGCCAGGAAGTGTTCCGTCCGATCCTGCGGCCGCTGGACAAGAATATTGTCGATCTGGAATCGGATCTGCGCGAGGCGATCAAGAAGGAGACTCTCGGGGTCTATTTCCAGCCGATCATCCGCCTGCAGGACCAGTCCATTGCGGGTTATGAAGTGCTGGCCCGCTGGAACCATCCAAAGCGGGGCAAGATTTCGCCCTCCGAATTCATTCCGATTGCCGAGCAGTCCGGCCTGATCAATGAATTGGGCATGTATATGCTGGACAAGGGCGCTCAGCAGCTTGCCCTCTGGCAGCGGGAATTCCCGATGCCTCGGCCGCTCTTTGCTTCTGTCAACCTGTCGTCGCGGCAACTCCTGAAACAGGACCTCATCAACGATGTGAAGGCAGTTCTTTCGAGGACCTCGCTGGAGCCAGGCACGTTGAAGCTGGAGCTGACCGAGTCTCTGGTCATGTCCAACCCGGAATATTCGGCTAAGGTGCTGGAGCGGCTGCGCGGTCTGGGGGCAGGACTTTCGCTGGACGATTTCGGCACCGGCCATTCCTCGCTGTCCTACCTTCAGCGCTTTCCGTTCGATACGATCAAGATCGACCAGTCTTTTGTCAAACCCAATGGTTCTGCCGCGCGGCCGGTCCTCTTGCGGACCATCGTGGCCATGGGGCATGACCTTGGCATGTCAGTGGTGGCGGAAGGGGCGGAAAGCGAGACCGACGCGCTGGAGCTTTACCAGATCGGTTGTGAATACGCTCAGGGTTTCTTCTTCGGGGAAGCCGTCTCAGCGGCAGAGGCAACCAAATTGCTGCGCAAGATGCCAGCTCAGACTGAAACCGCTTAGCGCACGGGGCTCTATAGCATCGTGCGATAACTGGGGGGATGGCCTGCCGGGTGTGCGTCAGGGCACCAGAACGGGAACAGTCTTGCTGCTCTGGCGGATGTCCAGAGGCGTTGCGCCGAAGGGATCTCCGTCGACCTGGGCAGCCACGTGGCCTGAGGATCTGATCGTCGCTCTGGTAAACGGTTTTACGACCGCACCGCGCGCCTTGTGGATGCGGCCCATCAGCAGCGCCAGCCCGTAGCGCATGGACGACCACGGGTCGTCCTTTTCCAGAACCAGCATGTGCAGCCCCGGGTCGGTGGCGCCGCCCGGGCAAATGACAAACGGGCCACCATAGTGGCGGGCATTGCTGGCCACGGCAAATTTGCCGGACAGGGTCTCGCCATCCAGTGTGACCTCCAGCGGCGTCGCCTTGCGGGAAAAGCCCGTCTTGAACGCCGTTATAACATAGGCCAGTTTGCCCAGTTTGCGTTTGAGGGCAAGTGGCACGGCATGCACGACCTCTGCGTCAAAGCCGGTGGAGGCCATCAGCACAAAGGGATGGCCATTTGCGAGCCCGAAATGCAGCGGCTTTGTTTTTTGCTGCGCGATCATGTCTGCAATGGCACGGGGTGTGCGCGGCAGGCCAAGTTCCAGCGCCAGCACATTGGCGGTTCCAAATGGGATCACCGCAAGCTGGGGCGGTGTGGGGTGGGTCTGAAAGCCGTTCAGGGCCTCGTTGATCGAGCCGTCCCCGCCTGCCACGACCAGGGTTTTCACTCTGGGGGAGAGATCGGCACAGACTTCACCGATTTCACCGGCATGACTGGTCAGCTTGATTTGGGTGCGGAACCCGTGATCTTCCAGCCGTATGCGCACATTGTCCAGAAAGCCGGGCTTGTATCCGCCGGATGTCGGATTGGCCATGATCAGCACATCGCCGACGATATCCTGGGCGGCTGAACGTGGCGAAACCGGAGCGGACCACCAGAAAACTCTCACGTATTTTCCTTCATGTAGCACAGGCCGGTGCTGAAGCCCTTGGGACGCTTTATACGCCTGTCTGATCCAACGTGGAACCGGACTGCCGGGACGCCCCGGCAGCACAAACAGCGGCAAATGCAAGCTCTATAAAGGAAAAGACGGAAAAGGGCGAGCTTGAAGCCTGGGTGCCGAACCTGACCGGCCCGTTTCAGCGGAACGGCAGCGTTGCGTCGCTGGCCCGGTACAGCGCATCGCGCTGCGCGAAGCGCCTTGCCGAAGGATCTGCTTTCCAGCATCAAATGGTGCAGACTGATCGCACGAGGCTCTAAGGTACGGTGGGACAAGCTCCGGAACATGCGTCAGACTGGCAGCAGAGGCCCTGGCTTACTTGAACGGCGCCATGCCGCCCCGGGCCAGTTCATCCGCCTTTTCATTGCCGGGGTGGCCCGCATGCCCCTTGATCCAGTGCCAGGTGACATCGTGGCGGCTCCGGGCTTCGTCCAGGGCCTGCCAGAGATCCGAATTCTTCACCGGCTTGTTGGCTGCGGTGCGCCAGTTCTTGCGTTTCCAGCCTGCCAGCCATTCCTTGATGCCGCTGCGCACATAGGTGCTGTCCGTATAAAGATCGATGGCGCAGGGCCGTTTGAGGGCATTCAGCGCTTCAATGGCAGCCGTCAGCTCCATGCGGTTGTTCGTGGTTTCCCGTTCGCCGCCCTTCAGTTCTTTTTCATGCTCGCCGAAGCGCAGAAGGACGCCCCAGCCGCCCGGGCCGGGATTTCCGGAACAGGCGCCGTCCGTATAGATGGTTACGCGGTTCTCGGTGCTCATTTGCTCAGGCCGTACGCCTCCGTGCCGTCAACTGTCTGATGGAAACGCAGTTTCTTCAGATATTCCAGCGGGTCCTTGGGGGTCACCAGCGCTCCTTTCGGAACGCTCAGCCAGTCATAGAGCCGGGTGAGCAGGAACCGCAGGGCCGCCCCGCGTGACAAGGTCGGCAGTGCGTCATATTCCCTGTCCGTCAGGGGACGCACATCCGAATAGCCCTTCAAAAGGGCCCGGGCCTTGGTCACGTTGAAGGAGAGATCCTTCTCAAAACACCAGGCATTCAGGCAGATGGCAATGTCATAGGCAAAGGCATCATTACAGGCGAAATAAAAATCGATCAGGCCGGAGAGCTCATCGCCAAGGAAAAACACATTGTCCGGGAACAGATCCGCATGGATGACCCCGCCGGGCAGATCCGGCGGCCAGACCGTTTCCAGATGCGCAAGCTCACTGCCAATCTCTTCTTCCAGGCCCGGATGGACACCGTTGCTCCGGCCGCCGCACTGCTCAAACAGGGGCCGCCAGCCGGTGACGGCAAGCGCATTGGCACGCTGCCCGTGATAATCCTGACCGGCCAGATGCAAGGCGGCCATGGCCTTGCCAAGTTCGGCGCAATGTTCCACCCGCGGGCGTTTGACCCACATGCCTTCCAGAAAGGTCACCAGGGCTGCCGGGCGCCCGGCCAGGGTGCCAAGCAGGCTGCCGGAGCGCGCGGGCACCGGCGTCGGGCAGGACAGGCCCTTGGCGGCAAGATGCGTCAACAGGTTCAGAAAAAACGGCAGGTCGTCCGGATTGACCCGCTTTTCATAGAGCGTGAGGATGAACGACGCCTTGTCGGTGTGAACCAGAAAATTGCTGTTTTCGACACCTTCGGCAATGCCCTTGAAGGACAGCAGGCGCCCCACGTCATAGCCGCCGATGAAGGCCTGCAACTCTTCATCGGTCACGTCCGTATAAACTGCCATTCTACTATCCGGTGGCCGCTTGCGCAGGCGAGACGGTCTCTCTCAATTCGCGCGGCAGATTGAAGGAAATGGTTTCCTGAGCGGTGCGCACGGTTTCCACCGTGACGTCAAACCGTTCTGTGAAGGCATCGATAATTTCCTCCACCAGGGTTTCCGGGGCAGAGGCACCCGCTGTCAGGCCCAGGGTGCGCACATCGTCAAAATCCCGCCAATCGATATCGCTTGCCCGCTGGATCAGGACCGACACATTGCAGCCTGCCCGCTCGGCAACTTCCCGCAGGCGCTGGGAGTTGGAAGAGTTCGGCGCGCCAACCACAATCATGCCATCGACACTTGGGGCCACATGCTTGACCGCCTCCTGGCGGTTGGTGGTGGCGTAGCAGATATCCTCCTTATGCGGCGCGACAATCTCGGGGAAGCGTTCCTGAAGCACAGCAACAATGCCTGCCGTGTCGTCGACCGACAGGGTCGTCTGGGTAATATAGGCAATCGGCCGGTCGGAGCGGGGTTGATAGGCGCGGGCGTCCTCTTCCGTCTCGATCAGCGAGACGGTGCCGTCCGGCAGCTGGCCCATGGTGCCGATGACTTCCGGGTGGCCGGCATGGCCGATCAACAGAATTTCCCGGTCTCGCCGGTTATGGATCTCGGCTTCCTTATGCACCTTGGAGACCAGAGGGCAGGTGGCATCCAGAAAGAACATGTTGCGCGCCTGCGCGTCCTGCGGCACTGATTTCGGCACCCCATGTGCGGAAAAGATCACGGGCCGGTCCAGATCGGCCGCCGGGATCTCTCCCAGTTCTTCAACAAAGACGGCGCCTTTGGCCTTGAGCCCATCCACAACGAATTTGTTGTGCACGATCTCGTGACGCACGTAGACGGGGCGGCCGTATTTTTCCAGAGCCAGCTCAACAATCTGGATCGCCCTGTCCACGCCTGCGCAAAAGCCGCGCGGCGCACAAAGCTTGATCGTCAGGGCCGGTTTCGTCTGTGGGGTGTTGCTCATTGTGCTCTTTCAGCAAACCTTCATGGCCGCAATAAGAGGGGGATGCCCTGTCCTGTCAAGTCAGCCGAAGGTCCGGGCACTGTCTTTCGGCCACATTCTTCAACAACCAATATGGGGCTGGATTGGTTCTCGCCAAGCAAATCCGCACCTGCTATGACACTGCGCCAAGTTTGTTTTCGATCCGACGGGTAGATAATGATCACTGTATTCCAGGCTGCAATTGCCGAGAGACTGAAGATTTTCCTAACGGCAGGCCTGTGTGCCATGGCCTTGAGCGGCTGCGGCGGTGGTCCTGAAAGCATGGCCGGCAAGATTATTACCGGTGGTCAGAAACCGATCGAAGTGTCTCCTGAAACTTTTGCGCCTCCGGTGAAATGCCCGCCTCTGGAGCTTCGGTCCAGCACCTATTTGATCCAGAAATATGTGCGTGGCAAGCAAGACGAAAAAGAGGGCCTGCTGTATCAGGCAACCATTGAAGACTGGGCCAATACCTGTACCCAGGAAGCGGATGGCCAGCGCCGGATGAAACTGGGCCTGTCCGGAGATGTTACGCCGGGACCTGCCTGGAAGGGGGGGGAAGTGGTGCTGCCTGTGCGCGTGGCCATTGTGCCGGCCGGGGCCGGGGCCAAACCGCTCAGCTCCGAAATTCTGAGCGTGCCGGTAACCGTCGGCGACGATGCACCCGCGGAAAAATGGACCCTGATCGAAAACAAGTTTCTGATCCCGCAAGGGGCCAGCGTGAAGGTTGTCTTCGGTTTTGATGACGGCAAGCGCCGTTAGGTGCGCGCCGGTTGCCCGGCTGCGGGCGCAGCCTGATAGGACCCGTTTTGAAGGTGATGAAACATCTTCCGTATTAATTCCAATGCGGAAGATAAAATTGTTTCAAGGTCCTTGCCAGATGACTTGAAGCTAATCGTCTTTTGAATGAAAGATCCCTTGAAAGCCGTTGTTTTATTTAAGGCAACGATCAGGGTGCCTTGACGTGCAGCAGCCGGTTTCTACATGCTTGCAGTGTTGACAAGACATGGTCCGGTTCACAAACGTCTCATTTCAGCGGTGCCCGCTCGCAAGAGCTCCATCGGTCCGCACCCGGCGTCGGCACAAAGGACGCCACTTGCCGGGTGACTGTCATGATCCGCCTGATGGCTCCCTGTCCTGTCTCGTTGGGTCACGGGACCGGATTTTCTCCAGCGGTCTTGAAACCATGCCCTTGGGGAGGACTGGTCATGTTGGACGCCTTGGCTGAAACCGGAGTGCGGGAAACTCCTCTTCACGATCTTCATGTGGAGTTCGGCGCACGCATGGTGTCCTGTGCGGGCTATCAGATGCCGCTTCACTATCAAGGCGGCATTGTCAGCGAACATCTGCACACCCGGGCGAACGCCGCCCTGTTCGATATCTCTCACCTGGGCTTGGCCTTTGTGTGCGGTTCCGATCACGCAACAACCGCCTCGGCCCTTGAAGCCTTGACCCCCTCCTGCTTTGCCGGTCTGCTGCTTGGCCAGCAGCGCTATACGGTGCTGCTCAACGAGGAGGGCGGGATTGTGGACGATCTCCTGGTGACCCGGTCCGCATCGCCGGAAGATGACGGCCGCTTGATGCTGACCGTCAACGCGGTGCGCAAGCAGGCCGATTTCGCCTGGCTCACAGATAAGCTCCCGAGCCCCGTCAGGTTGACGCCCGTTGAAGACCGGGCGCTGCTGGCGCTGCAGGGGCCGGATGCCTATCGGGTTCTGGTTCGTCACGCGCCCGAAGTGGCTGGTCTTGAGTTTCTCTCAGCGTCCTCAATGGAGTTCGACGGGATCGACTGTCACATTTCCCGGTCCGGTTATAGCGGGGAAGACGGGTTCGAACTGTCGGTGCCCGCTGGAGCTGCCGAGCCGATAGCCAAGGCTTTGCTGGCGGATGACCGGGTCGCGCCGGCCGGTCTGGGCGCCCGGGACACACTGCGGCTGGAAGCGGGCTTGTGTCTTTATGGCCTGGATCTGGATGAGACAGTCTCTCCCGTGGAGGCAGGGCTTCTGGCCTGCCTGCCGAAACGGCGCCGGGAACAGGGCGGCTTTCCCGGGGAACAGCGGATTTTGCGGGAGTATCACCACAAGCCCGTCCGCCAGCGCATTGGGCTGCGCCTGAACGGGCAGGTTCCCATGCGCGCCGGCGCGGAGATTGCCCTGCCGGATGAAGGGCCAGTCATCGGCCGTCTGACCTCGGGCGGGTTTTCTCCCTGTTTGGGTGGTCCTATCGGCATGGGATATATTCCTCCAGTTCATGGGCGAATCGGAGCACGGCTGGAGGTGGTTGCCCGTGGACGCCGTCTGGCAGCAACGGTCACGGAGCTGCCCTTTGTGCCGGACCGGACCTGCAAACGAAAGAAACAATGATCTTCAGGGGGCTGAACCAACCATGACCATCTATTATTCCAAGGACCACGAGTGGATTGCCGTCAAGGACGGTGTCGCCACCGTCGGCATCACCGCCTACGCCCAGGAACAGCTGGGGGACGTGGTCTATGTGGAACTGCCGGAGACCGGGGCCGATTTCGCGCAAGGGGATGAGGCTGCTGTTGTAGAATCAGTGAAGGCGGCCAGTGAAGTTTATGCGCCGATTGACGGGGCCGTGGTTGAGACCAATCAGATCCTGGCGGACGCGCCGGCCAAGGTGAACGAAGACCCGCAAGGCGCCGGCTGGTTTCTCAAGATGAGTGTTGCGAACCCGGACCAGTTGACCGGGCTTCTGGATGAAGCAGCCTACAAGACCTTTCTGGAGACGCTCTGACCCAATGGCATCTCAATATCATTCAGCTCAGGTGGAATGGGCCTGCGACGGGGACTATGCAGCCAATGCTTATTCGCGCGCGCATATCTGGCGGCTCGATGGCGGGCTCGAAATTCCGGCAAGCGCTTCGCCAAAAGTGGTAGCGGCCCCTTATTCTATTGAAGCCGCCGTTGACCCGGAAGAGGCGTTCATCGCATCCATTGCCTCATGTCACATGCTCTGGTTTTTGGACCTGGCACGGCGGGCCGAATTCCTCGTCGCCTCCTACCGGGACAAGGCTCAGGGGGAACTCAGCCGCATCGGACGTGGCCGGATGGGGATCTCCAAGGTGGTCCTGAAGCCGGAAATTACGCTTGTGGCGGATGTCATGCCGGATCAGTCCTGGCTGGCGGATCTGCATGACAAGGCGCATGAAGTCTGTTTCATCGCCAATTCGGTGAAATGCGAGATCCTGATCGAGCCGGAACCGGTCAGACTGCAGGCCCCTTGAGCAGCCGGTCTGCCCGGAGCTGAACTGCTGGAAACACGGAATTGGCTGTTCACTCCCGTGTCCGTGCGCTGGACACGGGAGTGAGACATGCTTTGTGTCTTGAGCGTATCGCGAACGGACAGAAACAATTCGCGCAAGATCTTATTGACAATTTAGTTGTCGTAATGACAAATTAATTGTCATGAACCGATCTGTTGAACTTTACGAGATCATTCAGCTGATCCGGCCGGCCCACCGCCGGCTGGCCCGGGTTGTCGAGGCCAAACTGGCAGGGACCGGCGTCACGGTTGCCATGCGCGCCGTCATGGAGGTTCTGGACAGGAGCGGCCCGATGCCGGTGCCGGAGATAGGCCGGACCCTGTTTCTGGCGCGCCAGCAGATTCAGCTGGTGGTCAATTCCCTTGAGACTGCGGAGCTTGTGGTCCGGCAATCCAATCCGGCCCACCGGCGCTCCCCTCTTTTTTCGTTGACGGACACAGGCCATCAGCTCTTTTCACAGATCCGGACGCGGGAGAATGTGGACATCGATGCGGTCAGCGGACTGTTTTCGGACAAGGACCTGTCCGCGACTCAAAAAGTGCTCTGCGCCTTACTGGATCATTTCGCGGAATTCGAGGACGACCCGGATTGTCCCAAGGCGCTTGAATAGCTGTCACGCTTCAAGTCCCAGTTCTCACGTCACTACCAAGAGGGAGAAAGGATTTGTCTGTGTTTTGGGGTGTCATGGGGGCGATGCTGCTGCTATTGGCGGGACTTGGTGCCTGTCTTGGCTATTATGCCCGCAAGCTGGCGACGCCCACGCAAGGGGAGCGGATTGACCTCACCCAGCGGCCCAATGTGGCCCTGGTTGTGATCGACGTGCAAGAGGACTTCACCCGCGCGCCGGGCAAAAGCGCCTTTGCGCCGGAACTCTGCGAGCGTGCCCTGACTGCAATCAATCTGGAACTCGACGCGGCCCGGTATCAGGATCTTGAGATTGCGTTCATTCGCAATGTGTTCCGAGACTGGCCGGTGATCCAGATGAGGAAGCTTTTTGCCGGTGGCATGGACACTCCGGGCCGGGCGGGGCTGGCATTCGACAGGGCGCTGAAGGTCGGTCAGGCGTCGGTTTTCGAAAAATCGGTCGGCGACGCGTTTTCCAACCCGGAATTCGAAGCCTGGCTGGCGGACAACCGGGTCGGCACGTTGAGACTGGTGGGGCTGGATGCCTGCCACTGCGTACAGCTCACAGCCAAAGGCGCCCTGTCCCGGGGCTACCGGGTCGAGATCCATGAGCCGGGAACCCTGACGGCCAGACCAGCGAAATGGCCTGGAACTCGGCAGGCCCTGGAACATTCCGGTGTGGTCTTTGCCTGATCATCTGGAACAATCCGGCCATCTGTGATCTTGGCGACAGCATGGCCGTGTGGCAGCCTTATCTTGCACAGGCAGTGCGGACGGGACCTGATTGCACAGACGGCAAGTGGGACTGCGTCCGCCAGCTTTGAGCAAGGAAGGAGCGAAGGCGTGCTTCGAGTGAGTGTTCGGAAACCGACGGAGCTGACGTTCCGGCTGATGCAAAGTGAGCGGCCGGGGCTTTCGGTGGCAGGCAAGTCAGGAATCGACCCCAACCGTCACTTGCCGGACGACTGGCTGGTGCTTTTGGCCGGTTGCCCGCGGTCGGAGTGGATCGGGCATCAGGGCTTTGGCCCGGTGGCGGGAATGTGGTTGAACCGGCATGACGGATTCCGCCATTTTGCCAACAGCCTGACCGCCCTGGTCGGGCAACTGCGGGAAGGGCAGATCCCTGCCGATCGCTTTGGTCCCATGTTCTTGCCTCGCCTGCAGCAATTTCTGTCCGAATTGCACAGCCACAACATGATCGAGGATCACCAATATTTTCCCGCGCTGATGGCGGCTGAGCCGCAGTTGGTGCCGGGGTTTGAGTGTCTGGAATCCGACCATGCCGAGCTGCACGGGCGGATGGGCGCCGTAGCCAGTGCGGCCAATGAGCTCTTGTCCGGGCTTGGAGCCGGAGACCTCACGTCGGCTCTTCCGGCTTTGGACGACTTCACCGTTGCGATTGAGGCGCTTCTCATTGGTCTGAAACGCCATCTTTCGGATGAGGAGGATCTGATCATTCCGATCCTGCTCAGCCGGGCGGAGCCGGAGTTGAACTTCGCTTAATCTCCTTGGGGAGCCCTGCGGCCGCCGGGACCTCCGCAAAGGCCTGGAAAGTGTCTTGGCATTTCAGGCTTGACTCTGCCCGCCACATCGCGCATCAGAAGGGCCATGAACAAGATGTCCGCAGCCTTCGTGTACTTTTATTACGTCACCGACATATCGGCGGCTGCGTAGGATCTTGCTTAACTGATAGACCCCAAAAGCCGCCGCGTCAGGCGGCTTTTTGGTTTCAAGAAGGCTCCTGGCGGGGACACCAGGAAGCCGAATATGACCAACCATATGATTGAAGCCGGAAAACCGGCAACGAAACTCAAATCCGAAGCGCTTGCCGTGCTTCTGGAACGTGGCCTCGTACACCAATGCACGGATCTGGAAGCGCTGGATGCGCGTCTGAGCGCCGGTCCTCTCACCGCCTATGCGGGGTTTGATGCAACCGCCGCCAGCCTCCATGTGGGCCATCTGATGCCGCTCATGACCATGCGCTGGCTGCAGAAGCTCGGCCATCGGCCGATCCTGGTTCTGGGCGGTGGCACCAGCCAGATCGGCGATCCGAGTTTCCGCAATGACGCCCGCCCGCTTCTGGAAGAACGCCAGATCGCGGCTAATATCCGCAGCATCCGCCGGTCCGTTGAGCGTCTTGTTGATATGGATGGCCCGGATGGGGCGCTTCTGGTTGACAATGCGGAATGGCTAAAGGAGTTCCGCTTTCTGGAATTCCTGCGCGACTATGGCTCCCAGTTCACCGTCAACCGCATGATGACCTTTGAAAGTGTCAAGTCGCGTCTGGAGGCGCAGATGCCGCTGACGGTTCTGGAATTCTGCTACATGATGCTTCAGGCGGTTGACTTTCTGGAACTGGCCAAGCGCCTCGACTGTGTCTTGCAGGTGGGGGGATCGGACCAGTGGGGCAACATTGTCAACGGGATTGAGCTGGGCCGCCGGGACGGGCGCAAGCTGCACGGCCTGACGGTGCCGCTGCTGACAACGGCGAGCGGCGCGAAGATGGGCAAGACCGCTGCCGGGGCGGTCTGGTTGCATCCGGAACATCTCTCCCCCTTCGGCTTCTGGCAGTTTTGGCGCAACACGGCTGATGCGGATGTTGGCAAGTTCTTGCGCCTGTTCACCGAATTGCCGATCCGGGAGGCTGAACGCTTGTCCGATCTGCAAGGGGCCGAGCTGAACGAGGCCAAGAAGATCCTGGCGACCCAGGTCACCACGATTGTGCATGGGCCTGAAGACGCCCGTGCCGCGCTGGAGCAGGGCGATGCCCTGTTTGCCGGGGACAGCGCTTTGCTGGAGCCGACCCACAAATTACCCCTGAAGACCCTGGCCGAAGGGCTGGGACTTCTGGAACTGGTGGTGGCCATCGGCTTTGCCGGGTCCAATGGCGAGGCCCGCCGTCTTGTGGAAGGGGGCGGGATACGCCTCAATGGCCGCATCATCGACGATCCGCGCCGGCGCATCGCCACCGGGGACCTGAAGGCCGACGACCGGCTGGACGTTTCGGTCGGCAAACGCCGCAAGGCTCTGGTCGGCTTTGAATGATCTGACAGCCTTCCAGCGCCGCCCCGGGCTGGAGCAAGCCGCGTTCATATGGGTTCAGACCGCTTTGTCTCTTGCATTGAAACCTTTGGTTTCTGGCAGGTAATGCCAATCCGGTGAAACGCGTTTGGCTCTCGTGCCGGGGCTGGCCCAGGCTGGAGGGGCGTGGTCTTGGGTCCGGTCCGGAGCAGATCTGCGCAAGGACACGCCTTTTTTAAAGAATGCGCTGTCTCCGCTTTCTGGTCTATGCTTCGGACTGATAGGCTTGTCCCTGTGGTGCCTCCCTGGTGCCCGAGGAAAGGAACCGCGGATGGAAGCAAGAACATTCGTTCTGGTGCATGGCGTCTGGCATGGCGGCTGGTGCTGGTCGCGGGTTGCCCGGATTTTGCGGGCGCGGGGCCACCGGGTCACGGCCCCCACCCAGACAGGGCTGGGCGAGCGGGCCCATTTGCTGTCGCCGGATATTACGATCGGCACCTTTGTCGAAGACATTGTTCAGCATCTACATTTTGAAGATCTGCACCAGGTTGTTCTGGTTGGCCACAGTTTCGGCGGCATTCCGGTGACCGGTGCAGCGGACAAGGTGCCGGAGCGGATTGCCAAGCTGGTCTATCTGGATGCGATCATGCTGGACAGTGGCGAGACCTGGCTGGATCTGCTCCCGGGGGAGATCGCCCGCGACCGGTCGGCTCTGGCGCAGACCTCCAGCGGTGGTCTGTCCCTGCCTCCGGGCGCGCCGGACAGTTTTGGCCTGAGCGATCCGGCAGATGCCGCCTTTGTCGCGTCCCGGCTGACACCTCATCCTTTCAAGACCTTCACAACGGCGCTCGATCTGAAAAATCCCATCGGCAACAATCTTCCCGCCGCGTATATCGAATGCACCGATCCGCCGTACCGGCCTGCGGCGATTGCCCTTCAAAGGGCGCGGAAACTGGGATGGCCCGTTGAAAAGATCGCGACCGGACACGATGCGATGGTAAGCGCACCAGAGGCTCTGGCAGACCTGCTCGAAAAGCTGGCATGAAGCCGCGTCTTTAAAGAACATGTTCGAGGTATGAGCGGCATCCCGGAGGCCGGGCTGCCGTTTTCACATGGTCCAGCGTTGCAGCGATCCGACGTTGCCCTTCAGCTCGGCCCGGCTTTGGTGAAGAAAAACCAAGACACAGCTTGTAGAACAAAGAGCGTATCCAGCGTGCACCCAGAGCGCCACAACGTCTGCTACTGCACCAGATAGGTCAGCGCGCCCCGTCCGGGCAGGAAAAAATAGGCTCCACCCCGCACCTTGACGAAGTCTTGCATGCCTTTGATGACCAGAGGACCCTGTGGGGTGGGAATGGTCAGGCGCCCGCCCTTGCGGCCCCGGCCCAGAAGGGAGTCGACCTCGCCATCGAGCCCATGAAACAGCCGGTCCATACACCAGGTTTGCTGCACGAATTCGAACTGGCGTTCCAGATTGCCATTCAGGCACATGAACAGCAGCCCCGGATTGTCAGCGGCCTCCTGCCCGGCGCCGGAGGCTTCATATTGCCGACCCATGCGCAGGATGCGGTGCCTGTTGGTGATGGAGAGTTCTTCCGCCCCCTCCTGCGGATGCAGGCTTTCGCGGGGATTGGACCGGCGGATATGGGCCCCGAACGGGCAGCGGAAACCGGACGGGTCCGTGTCCCCGAACAGAAAATCATTGTCCGGCGTCTCTCCGCCCGGTTTGAACGGATGACGGACCAGGGACGTGCCGTCCTTCCAGCGTCCGACCATCTTGGCTTCAATCCACTCTTGAAGCGCCTTGCCGCTGGCCCCTGGAGGCGTGCCCGGGCGGCCCGTGATCTGCTCTGCGGCGGTTTTGGAGAATGCATGAAACGTGTCCACATCCTGTTCAAGCTGCCGGATCACGAGATAAGACCCGTTGCGCCCGAAATTGCGCTGGGCGGTGGCTTCCCCGGCAGAGAAGTCCGGCCAGTCTTCGGCTTCCGACAGGGGCTTGTGGGTGGGCAGCAGGTTCCGGGGATCGTCCTTGGCGCTGAAAAGCGGCGTTGTCGGCATATAGTTCCGGTTGTCCGGATAACCGAGAATGAATTCGCCGGGCGCGACCAGATGAATGGCATTCGCCGGATCGATCGAGCGGCGGCTGCCTTTGATGACAGGCTGGGAAATGCCGTCGGCAAATCCGAACGCCTCCCGTTCGATCTTGCCTTTGCCGGGCCCGGTCTTCGAGATGATCTGATGCACCAGGTGGCAACCATGTGCACTGATCAGCCCCGTCTGGACCGCCACCGTTTTCTCAAGCCCGTCCTCGGTCGCATAGACCAGCAGGGCAACATCCACGCTTCTGTCCGCGTGCCCCCACCACCAGTCTTCCGGTTTATCGTCCCCGGTGTCCTTTAGAACATACTGGGCGCGCACCGGTTCATCCATGCCCTGCCGGAACGCGGCCGGGAAAGCCCCCAGCTGGGTCTCGTTCAGGCCCAGCTTGCGCAAACCGCTCTGGGTGAGGGCAATCAGGGCTGCCTTTTCGTGGGGGGGGCGGTCGCCGAAACTCACATGGGGCGCGGCCGCCTTGAGCCAGGCCTTGGCCGCAGCGGGCGTGTCCGGCAGCCGGATCAGAAGACAGGCGGCCTTGTTGAGCGCCGCCATTCCGCCAAAGAGGATGGACTGGATTTCCTCGGTTTCGAGCGCATGGGCCGGAAGCCGGCGGGACCCAAGAAGAGAGAGCCATTCCCTTGCCTGGCTGTCGGTCTCGCCTTTCAAAAGGCCATAACGGATCAGGGCATTGCGCCGGACCAGATCGGTGGTCGCATTGGGATAGGCGGAGTACCAGAACAGGGTGGGGCGTTGCTGGCGGCGGGCCCAGCGTTTGAACCTGTCCCCATCCGTTGCCCCTTTGAAAAAAAGGTTTTCGGTTCTGGGATATCCTTCCGTATTGTTCCACACCCCTGTCAGTCCCGAAGAGGCCTTGGTGATGAAGTCTTCCAGATAGCTTTCCCAGCTGCCGCCGAAATTGGAAAAGAACAGCAGCTTGTCCGTGCCCGGCAGCAGGATCCAGCGGGCGAAATGAATGGTGCCGATCTTGCCGAGAAAACCGGGGCGGAACACATGGGTTGCCATCTGGGCGATGAACCAGAAGGCGAGACGCAAGGTGAGGCGGCGCAAGAGGCCTGGCTTCATCTTGGAGATGCCATAGAGGTGGTTGACGCTGCCATCATTCTCCCGGGCCATCACCGCGCTCAGAATGTTGAAATCCGGTGCCAGATCTTCGGCCGGGTCCGTGCGCTCCTTGTGCCGCAGCAGCCCGTAGAGGGCTGCGGCGATCCCCAGCAGCAAAACCGCGCCCCCCAGCAGTGTGAGCACGCCCATGGCGACCGCATACCAGAAGCCCGAGGTGCTGAAGGCTGCAAAAAGACACCACAGGAGAAACAGGCCAATCACGATCAGATAGGGCCAGGCGAAGGTTTTCAGGCCATTGAGGGCCACCTTTGCAAGCGGCAGCGAGACGGGGCCGGAGGCCCTGGCGAACGGAACATCTTCGGGGCGCATCATGTCCCGGAACTCCGGCAGCTCGCCCATCTGCGCGCGCACGGTCTTGAGAATGTCGAGAGGTGTTCCACTCACCGTGCCGCTGGAGACAATGTCCCGGACCCTGTCCGCGAAGCGCTTCTCGGCACCGATCCGGAGTTCGGTCAGGCCAGGCGTGCCGGAATGATTGAGGCCGGGCGTGCTCAGGAGCCCCCAGCCGGTGTCATGGGAATGGTCGTCGATGAACGAGGCAAGCCCGCCCGGCCTGATCTCGTGCCCGGCAAGGGCGAGGATCTCTGTCAGTGGCGTTTCCAGACGCCGGGCGAGATCCTGGATCGCGGCCGCCTTGCTGCCATCCTGGCTGGATTCGGCAACCAGAAAAGCCCCGTGGCCGCTTTCGGGGTCGGCGGGCAGCACATTGATCGAGATGAAGTGAACGCTGCTGCCGTCAAGCATCTCCCGGATCTCCGGCGAAACCGGATTACCAAAGCTGACCAGCTTGTCTTCAATCGCGTTAAGGTTCTGATTTTCAACTTGAAATGAAAATGTAAGAAACTACGTGTCATTCTAAAAATCCTTAAAATTACCTTAGGTAAGATTTTAGGATAGTGCAAATTCAACAACGGGGACATCTTAAAGTTTATTGGTATATTCGATGCAATTTCATTTCAGTCTTGTTCGCTCAGGTGAAGGCCTTGGTAAAAGGCATTCACCGCGCACAGAAAGGCAAGGCAAAGCCGATGCAACGCGGCTTGCACTCACCCCCACCCGCGGATAGGGGAACAAGAAAACCCCGCCCTCTTGCGAGGGCAGGGCTCAGTCAGGACCGCGGGGATCGCGTCTAGCTTTTTTGCTTTGGCAGCCTGCTTATGCCTGCAGGCGGGATCTT
Organism: Roseibium sp. AWQ4_254; assembly: GCF_056161025.1. NCBI lineage: Bacteria > Pseudomonadati > Pseudomonadota > Alphaproteobacteria > Hyphomicrobiales > Stappiaceae > Roseibium > Roseibium sp. AWQ4_254. Next base: position 64,345 of record NZ_JBSWYH010000014.1, on the reverse strand, counting down.
ATCTCCTTGCGCAACTCATCAATGGGCGCCTTGGCACTGCCGTCCTTCGTGTGCCAGAAGGTCCAGCCGTTGCAGGCCTCCTGGCCCTGGACAAGCGCGCCGACCTTGTGGATTGACCCGGTGTGATCGCCTGACTTCAACGACCCGTCGGCCCGCACGACAGCCACATGTTTGCCCTTGGAGCAGGTCAACTCGACCCCCGGTGTCAGCAGGCCGCTTTCCAGAAGCGTACCGAAGGGAATGCGTTTCTGGGCACGTTTGCCCTTCTGCATTTCCAAAGCTTCACTGTCGCCCGGTTCAACCGCCGCGATACGCGCCGTTGCTGCGTCGATATACGCCTGTTCCCGTTCCACGCCGACGAAGTTGCGGCCGAGTTTCCTGGCAACGGCGCCAGTCGTTCCCGTGCCGAAGAACGGGTCGAGCACGACATCGCCGGGCTGGGAAGAGGCGGTCAGGACCCGGTAGAGCAGCGCTTCCGGTTTCTGGGTCGGATGCACCTTCTGACCGTTCTTGTCCTTCAGCCGTTCTGAGCCGGTGCACAGTGGCAGGTGCCAGTCGGAACGCATCTGAAGATCGTCGTTGAAGGTCTTCAGCGCATCATAATTGAAGGTCGGCTTGGCATCTTTCGACTTCACCGCCCAGATCATGGTTTCATGGGCATTGGTGAACCGTTTGCCCCGGAAGTTGGGCATCGGATTGGATTTCAGCCAGACAATGTCATTCATGATCCAGAAGCCGAGATCCTGAAGGATCGCGCCAACCCGGAAGATATTGTGGTAGGATCCGATCACATAGAGAGATCCATCCGGCTTCATGACCCGGCGCACCGCCAGGAGCCAGGCCCTGGTGAAGGTGTCATAGGCCTGAAAGCTCTCGAACTGGTCCCAATGGTCGTCGCAGGCGTCGACCTTGGACTGGTCAGGCCTGTGCAGGTCGCCGCCCAGTTGAAGATTGTAGGGCGGGTCTGCAAACACCAGGTCCACGGACCTGGACGGCAGTTTCTCGAGGGCGGACACGCAGTCGCCCTTCAAGATCGTGTTGAGCCAGGAAGCAGGGGCTTCCGATTTGTCTTTAGGGTGGGGTGCCGCTAAGGACACCCCGGTACGCAGTACACTCATTGCGACGCATTACCTCACGCAATTTCAAGTGTCATGGTTACCGGGTTTGGTAAATCAGCGGTTAAGTAGACAAAAGAAAAATATCCTTTGAATCAATGCTTTGTTTACAATCGTAAAAGTTAAATGAGAAGTTAACGCCGTCAGCCGGCCGAAAAGGCCAGAATTCTGCTGATTTCATTGAGCGTGCGGCCCGATGTTGTCTTCCAAGTGTTAAAGGCCTCCTGGACAGCTTTTAGATTTTTTTTCGACATGCGATCATTCTCAATGACATTTTCGCGCAAAAGCGCATTAACCACGTCCCCGGTCAGCAGGAAACTTTCCTTGCCCATGAACCGCAGCGCGATCTGGCCTGTGGTGCCGCCAAGGCGGCTGCCCCGCTTTTTCAGGGTTTCCATCAGGCCTATCTGATCCTCCACCGGATAGTGGGCGAAGAACCTGGAGGCACTGCCATGTTCTGCGGCGAGGTCTTTCAGGAAAACCGCATTTTGCTGCACGGAGCGGATTTTGGCCCCGTTGCGCACGATCCGCGCATCCTTGAGCAGGGCCTCAAAGGCTTCATCGGGCAGAAAGGCGAGGCGGGCCACATCAAAGCCCTCAAAGGCCTCTTCGAAGCCTGGCCATTTTTGCTCGATCACCTTCCAGCTGAACCCGGCCTGGAACACACATTTGGTGAACATGGCTAGCCAGCGGTCATCGCCAAGGGTTTCAAGTATGTCAGGGGCCTTGGGCAAAGCATGTTCGTCGAGCAGCGCGGCAAGTTGTTCCGGTCCGCCCTTCTTCTCTTCTGCCAGGGCCGCGAGCTCGTCGAAAGAGCGCATCTGAATGTCCTCCATGTGAAGCTAAAGATACCGGATACGTCAGAGGAACGTCATGTTTGTGACTGTACTCCATCGCGTAATTCCGGCTGCCACTCTCCAGGGCCTATGATGCGGGGGCGTAGCACACGCCCCAGGAGGTCTGAAAAGAGAGTGACCGTGCCCAAGTAGGTTGGGTTTGATGTCTCGAAGGAAAAGACTTTGCTCTGTGCGAAGGACCGGGATGGCAAGGTCGTTTGTCATGGTGAGGTTGCAAGCGATCCTGTGTCGTTTTTCGCGGCGCTGAAGGCGAACTGCATTGTCCAGAGCGGATCACTAGGGAAAGGGGACCTGGGGACACTGGCTGGTGAAGGCGCTATACCAACCTCACTAGATAGAAACCTATCTGATGGCGCTGGTCCGGATTGGCCGGCAAGGCGCGTTGCGCAGGACGGCCTGGTTGGCCGTTCAAGCGGCGCAACGCAGTCCGGCGGGCCGGACCAGGCCACCGAGGCCGTGTTTGAGGACTGTTCAGCTGCGTCCCAGGTTTTGAACGATAAACCATATCGCCCTGCAACCTGCTCCTTGCCGAACAGTCCCCAAACACGGTCAGATCGGTTCCTATCTAGTGAGGTTGGTATGACATGCCTTGGGATTGATGTGGACCTGACATTGCCCTTGCTTTGGCCCGGTTGATCAAGCGCGCTACCGCTCGCCGGTCTCCCTGGACCGCTCGAACCGCCTGAGGGCGAGCGACAGTGTGATGGTCATCATCAGATAGATCAGCGCGACCACATTATAGGTTTCGAAATAGCGGAACGATCCCGCCGCATAGACCTTGCCGAGCTGGGTGATGTCCGCGACCCCGAGGACGGACACAAGGGAGCTGTCCTTGATCATGGCCACGAAGTCATTGCCCAAAGGAGGCAGGATGGTCTTGAGCGCCTGGGGAAATACAATCAGCCGGAATCGCAGCCAGCGATTCATGCCGAGCGCTTCCGCCGCTTCGATCTGCCCCTGGTCTACCGCCTGAATTCCGGCCCGGAAGACTTCCGCGATAAAGGCCGAATAGCCGATGGTCAATGCGGCAACCGCGCGCCACAGCAGCGGGAAATCCCGGGTGCGCAAGGGATCAAACCCGGCCGGTTCCAGAAGCGCGTTCAGCCCGGCCACCACAAGCGGCGTACCAACAAAGGCGATGTAGAGAAGAAGGACGATGATCGGCAGGCCGCGCACGATCTCCACATAGAAGCGGGCGCATTGCCGCAGGATCACGGACGGGGACAAAAGCGCCAGCGCCAGCAGCAGTCCGAACAGAGAGGCCAGCAGGAAGGCAACCAGCGTGACGAAGATGGTCAGGCCAATTCCCCTGGAGACCGTGGCCATGACCTTGGAATAGATATCGTCCGTGCCGATCTGAAACAAAAGGACCGCCGCAATAGCACAGGCCACCAGCAGCCAGTAGGGGAACTCCTTTTGGGCAGCGACTTTGGAAGAGGAAATGTCTTGCATATTGCCGCCCTGGGCTTGTCATGCTCAGCCGCGCGCCGCACAGCTCTCAAGAGCAGCTTCAGACCCGCCGGGCCGGGGCTGGCCCGGCGGGTCCTGGATGCCTGTGGTGTTGATGTCAGTGATCGGCCTTGTAGTCGAAGAACCACTTCTTGTTGAGAGCGTCCAGCGTGCCGTCCGTCTTCATGCTCGCAATGGCTGCGTTGAAGGGGGCAACCAGATCCGAGCCCTTGGGAAAGATGAACCCGAATTCTTCTGTGCCCATCGGGTCGCCGATCAGTTTGAAGGTGCCGGGATTGGCATTCACATAGCCCTGGCCGCCGGTGCTGTCGGTCAGCACCAGATCCACATCGCCAGTCTTCAGCGCCTGGACGGCGGCCCCGAATGTCTCGAACAGCCGGATGCGCGGATTGTTCTCATCCCCGTCGAGCACTTCATAGACCGTGACATAAAACGGGGTTGTACCGGGCTGGGCGCCGGCTAGAAAATCAGAATTGGCCGCAAAGCCCTCCGGTCCGGTGAAACGGTCTTCGTCCTCACGCACCAGCATGAACATTTCAGAGCGCATATAGGGATCGGAAAACGCGACCTGCTGGGCCCGGTCCTCGCGAATGGTGATGCCATTGATGGCGACATCATATTCACCGGCTGAAATGGCCGGGATCATCGCGTCCCAGCTCACATTTTCATAGGTCACCTTCATGTTCAGCCGTTTGGCCATTTCCGCAAGCGCATCATATTCCCAACCGGCAGGTTTGCCGGTTTCCGGATCAACGAATTGCAGCGGCGGATAGGTGTTTTCAGAGGCGATTACCACGTCACGTCCGCCCAGATCCGGCAGTTCCGTGGCCGAGGCGGTGCTTTGGGCAGCCAGGGCGGTGGAAAGGGCAAGGCCAAGGGATAGAAGGACACGTTTCATGGGAAGCTCCTGAACAAATCGTGCCGGGATCTTACAGAGATCGGGCAGCCCGGAAAAGACCTTGGAGCGCAGTTCGGCCCCAGGCTGGACCCGCCGCGGCCAGCGGTGGGGGACACGGGGCGGGAAAGCGCCCTGGCGCAAGGGAAACCCGCAGCGGATCTGAAGGGGCTTTCTGCGCCGCTGGCAGCGTTGAAAAGGCCTGCTCACGCAGAAAAGTCAAAAACACCTGTTAAATCTATTGACCCGCCACGCACAGAAACGGACTGTGCCCTCCATAACAACAATAAGGATCCTTCATGTCCAATTTGATCAAAGGCGATTTTCCGGTCTCTCCCCGGCGGGTCCGGCTCGCGCCCTCTCACCCTCTTGAAGTCTTCACGGATTCCCGTGAGGCGGTCGCCCGGCTGATCGAGATCTTCGAAGCCAACACCGCCTTTTTGCGGACCCATTTCAAGGCCCTTCTGGACGGGCAGGAGATCGAGGAGAGGGTGCGGGCCTATTATCCGCAAGTGCGCATCGTCACCGACAGCCATGTGCGCCTCGACAGCCGCCTGTCCTATGGCTTTGTTTCCGGCCCGGGCACCCACGCATCCACCATTACGCGGCCGGATCTGTTCCGGCACTATCTGGAAACCCAGCTCTCACTGTTGATGAAAAACCATGATGTGCCGATCCTGGTGGGCGACAGCGACATGCCGATCCCGCTGCATTTCGCCTTTTACGACGGAACCCATGTGGAAGGCGGGGCGGCAGCGGCCAATCTGGACCAGCCCCTGGCGGATATCTTTGATCTGCCGGACCTGACCGTGATGGACGATTCCATTGCCAACGGCACCTATGAGCCGGCGGACGGCATCATGCCGCTGGCCTCTTTCACGGCGCCGCGGGTCGACTATTCCCTGCACCGGCTGCAGCACTACACGGCAACGGCGGCAGAGCATTTTCAGAACTATGTGCTCTTCACCAACTATCAGTTCTATATCGACGAATTCTGCCGCATGTCCCAGGAGCAGCTGGCCGATCCGGACAGCGGCTATGAGGCATTTGTCGGGCCGGGCAATCTGATCACGCTGGCGGGCGAGCAGGAACCCTGCTGCGGCACAGCGCCGCTGAAACTGCCCCAGATGCCCGCTTATCACCTGAAACGGGCCGACGGCAGCGGCATCACCATGGTCAATATCGGCGTCGGGCCCTCCAACGCCAAGACGATTACCGATCATATCGCGGTCCTGCGGCCCCATGTCTGGCTGATGCTTGGCCATTGCGCGGGACTTCGCAACAGCCAGACCTTGGGCGACTATGTGCTGGCCCATGGCTATGTGCGCGATGACAATGTGCTCAATCAGGACCTGCCGGTCTGGGTGCCGATCCCGCCCCTGGCGGAGGTGCAGGTGGCGCTGGAAGATGCGGTCGCCGAAGTCACCGGCATTGACGGCTATGAGCTGAAACGGCTGATGCGCACCGGCACAGTTGTTTCCCTGGACAACCGGAACTGGGAACTCTGGGACCAGCCGGAACTGGTGAAGCGGTTTTCCCAGTCACGGGCCATTGCCCTGGATATGGAATCGGCCACGATTGCCGCCAACGGGTTCCGCTTCCGGGTGCCCTATGGCACGCTGCTGTGCATTTCCGACAAGCCGCTCCATGGGGAGCTGAAACTTCCCGGCATGGCCACCGATTTTTATAAGCGCCAGGTGGCCCAGCATCTTGAGATCGGCATCCGTGCGGTGGAGAAGATGCGCACCATGACCGCCGAGCGCCTTCATTCGCGAAAATTGCGCAGCTTTGCCGAAACCGCCTTCCAATAGGCGGATCATCGGTTCGGAAGCGCCTCAGGAGCATGCCCGGTCCCGTCTGGAAAACGGACATGCTCACCCCATGCGGGGGGAAAGTCCTGGCCCAGGCCCGGTCTGTTCTCCTGCTGAAAGGGCGCTAACCCTTTCACAGACATGACAAAAACTTAATTTTTCAGCGGCCGGTGAGTCTCGGCATTGCCACATTTCATCCTTAATTGAATCAGCACCCAATGGGGCGGTTCTGCCTGCCTTAGGGTGGTTAAATCCCCGTGTGGTTTCCTTCTGATAGTTCCAAACATACTCGCCATACACATCTCTAGAACCAAGAATTTTACGTTATAACATAACGTAAAATTCTTCGAATTCGGACATATCCCTTGCTGGATCGAGATCCCTTTCTTTCTTCCCTTATGGCAAGGACGGTGTTGCACCGTCTGGCTGGCGTGGGGCTGCTGCTTGTGCTCCTGTGGCTCTGCGTCGCGTGGGCGGTGGCGCTGCCATGATCCGTTTGGACCGCTCCCAAGAAACGGCCTCTCAAGCGGCCCCGGCCGCACGCGGTCCCATCCGGTTGAGCAATGTGACCGTGGCCTATGACCGGCACCCCGCGGTGCATCATGTGTCCGGCCTGTTCGAGCCGGGCAGCCTGACTGCCGTGACCGGGCCGAATGGCGCGGGGAAATCAACCCTCCTGAAAACCCTGATGGGGGAGCTGCGCCCGGCCGAAGGCAGTGTGGATCTTGGTGGGCTGAAAAAACAGGATCTTGGCTACCTGCCTCAGGCCGCTGAAACCGAACGGCATTTCCCCTTGAGCATCGCCGACACGGTGATGATGGGCGCCTGGCGGATAACCGGTGCTTTTGGCGGCGTGACACGCGAACTTGCGGACAGGGCCCGCGCAGCCTTGTCGGCAGTCGGTCTGGAGGGCATGGAACGGCGGGCCATCGGTGCCTTGTCGGCCGGGCAGTTCCAGCGGGTCCTGTTCGCCCGTCTGTTGCTTCAGGACGCGCAGGTCATTGTTCTGGATGAGCCGTTCACGGCCATCGATGCGCGCACCACCCGCGATCTTCTGGAGATCGTGCTTCGTTGGCACGGGGAAGGGCGCACGCTGATTGCCGTTCTTCACGACTTCGAGCAAGTGCGCGCGCATTTCCCGCAAAGCGTGCTTCTGGCCCGACAGCTGATCACCTGGGGCCCGACAGAAACGGCCCTGGCCCCGGAAAACCTGCTGAAGGCCCGGGCCATGGCCGAAGCCTGGGACGAAACGGCGGATGTGTGCGCTCAAGCCGGAGGGCTTGGCAGATGACTTTTTATGACAGCGTGATCGCCCCCTTTGCCGATTATGGTTTCATGCGCCGGGCGCTTGTTGCCTCCGTTGCGCTGGGGCTCGGCTCCGGGCCGGTGGGGGTGATCTTGATGCTGCGGCGCATGAGCCTCATCGGAGATGCCATGAGCCACGCCATTTTGCCCGGGGCCGCCATCGGTTTTCTGATTGCCGGGTCCCTGTCGATGCTGGCCATGGGCCTTGGCGGGCTCGTGGCCGGGCTCAGCGTGGCGCTTCTGTCCGGATTTGTCACCCGGACAACATCCTTGAAGGAGGATGCCAGTTTTGCCAGCTTCTACCTGACCTCCCTGGCGCTCGGTGTGCTGATCGTCTCCTTGCGCGGGTCGAATATCGACCTGCTGCATGTTCTGTTCGGAACAATTCTGGCGATTGATGCCAAGGCGATCTACCTGGTGGGCGGCATCACATCCTTCACGCTGGTGATGCTGGCCATTGTCTACCGTCCGCTTGTCGCCGAATGTTTCGACCCGGGCTTTTTGCGGGCCGTTGGCGGCCTCGGGCCAGCCTATCATCTCCTGTTCCTGTTTCTTGTGGTGGTCAATCTTGTCGCCGGATTTCAGGCCCTGGGTACGCTCATGGCGGTTGGCATGATGATGCTGCCGGCTGCGATTGCCCAACTCTGGGCCCGCACGCTTCCCGGCATGTTCGCTATTGCCAGCACCAGCGCGGCCGTGTCGGGCCTCATCGGGCTGCTGGTTTCCTACCATTTCCAGTTCGCTTCCGGGCCGGCGATCATCCTGACCGCCAGCCTGCTCTACGGCGCCTCACTCATTGCTGGTCCTTCCGGCATGGTGAGGCGTCTTCTCAACCGTCCGCATCTTGCGGGCTGACCTGTTGGAGACAACGAAATGAAAAAGTCTTTTGTTACGCTTGCGGGGGCGGCAGCGCTCAGCGTCGCCTTGATGGCGTCCGCTTCGGCCAAAACCATGGATGTGGTCGCAAGTTTCACCGTGCTGGCCGATGTGGTGCAGAATGTGGGCGGCGATCATGTGAACGTCAAAAGCCTTGTTCCGGCCAATGGCGATCCTCACGACTATGAACCGTCCCCGACAGATGCCATGGCCGTAAAAAACGCGGCCGTGACCTTTCTGAGCGGGGAGGGGCTCGAGACCTGGTTTGAGCGCCTCGCCAAAGCCGCAGACAGTTCCAAGGCGCCTGTCATCGTGTCCAAGGGCATCAAGACCCACAAGATGGATGAGGATGGCGAGACGGTAACCGATCCCCATGTGTGGAACAGTGTGACCAATGTGCTGGTCTGGGTCGACAATATCGAAAACGCCCTGCTGGAGGCCGATCCGGCCGACGCCAAAGACATCAAGGCGAGCGCTGCGGCCTACCGGGCACGGCTGATGAAGCTGGATGACGATATCAAGGCCAAGATCGATGCGGTTCCCAAGGACAAGCGCAAGGTGCTCACCAGCCATGACGCCTTCGGCTATTACGGCGAAGAATATGGGGTAACCTTCATTGCACCCCTGGGCGTCTCAACGGAAACGGAAGCCTCTGCTGCCGACATCGCCAAGCTGATCGACCAGATCAAGGCGGATGGGGTGAAGGTTTATTTCTTTGAAAACTCCAACGATGCGCGTCTCGTGACGCAGATTGCAAATGCGACCGGGGCCGAGGCGGGCGGTGAACTTTATCCCGAAGCCTTGTCCAGCAAGGACGGACCTGCCTCCAGCTACATCAAGTTGATGAATTACAACACGGATCAGATCGTCGCGGCGATCTCCAGATAAGGAGCCGGAAGGTGCTGCGCGAAACCGGAGACCGGTTTTGTCTCAGGACTGAGGAGCAGGCGGCTGCGTGAGAGCACGTCAGCCCCATGCCTTCATGCGGGATCACTCTAGGCCCGGTCCGCTTTGGCGGGCCGGGCCTGTCCGTCTGGAGCAAATATCGTTTGATTGCATTGATGTCTTGCGTTGAAAACTCTGACTTCAGGCAGCGGCAGGCAAATGCGATCAAAGGCGATTATACCAATCACACATGATAGAGATCCATCTGACCGGTTTTGGAGGTCTTTCGGCGAGGCGCAGATCGCAGCGCGATACCGGTATCGGGCAAGATCTGCAACAAAGTCCGAAGGGGCTCCAAAACCGGCCTTTGGTGGCGTTTTCCAACCTGCCGGACAGCGTTGCGCTGCTTGAACGGCCAACCAGGCCGCCCTGCACACCGCGCCTTGCCTGCAAATTGGAAAAAGCCATCAGATAGGTCTCTATCAAGTGTGATTGGTATTACCATTCGTTTTGGAACCTCTCGCCCCCAGCACATGCGCTTTTCCTCTGTACAGCAGCAGGGGCGGGCCGGCACATGTGGTGACATCTGCCGTACCCGGTGCGGCGGACAAGGGCCCGGCTCTCCGCAGAGCTGCGGTCGGGCGGCAGAGGAGGAAACGGTACGCCTGGCCTTCGTGCCCAGACCCAACCAGGTCCAAAAACAAACCAGGCCCATCAACAACCAGGCTCAGCAACAAAAAAAGCGCGGCCGGGGCCGCGCCTTGCGTGTGTCGGATCGATGGGGCTTGTGCTTATTCTGCTTCGTCTGCCGGAGCTGCGTTGAGCAGACCGTAACGTTCCTCGCCGATCTTCTCCAGAAGATCCAGCTGGGTTTCCAGGAAGTCGATATGGCCTTCTTCGTCCTTCAGCAGGGACTCAAAAAGGGCCATGGAGACATAGTCTTCCTCTTCCCGGCAGATTTCGCGTGACTTCTTGTAGGATGTGCGTGCGTCATATTCTCCGGCAAGATCCGATTCCAGAACTTCCTTTACATTCTGGCCGATCCGCAGCGGGGCGACCTTCTGCATGTTCGGGTGACCTTCAAGAAAAATGATCCGGTCGGTGATCTTGTCCGCGTGGTGCATTTCCTCGATGGACTCTTCACGCTCTTTCTTCGCCAGACGCGCAAAGCCCCAATCGTTCAATAGCCGGTAGTGAAGCCAGTACTGATTGATCGCGCCGAGCTCCAGGAACAGGGCTTCATTCAAGCGCTCGATAACTTTGTCATTCCCTTTCATGGCAACCTCTCTTTGAGCCTCTCTTGCCCTAGTGTGGTGAATTTGAAATACACCTCATTCCAGCAGTCACCGCCGGAGCGTATTTCAAATTCGAAAACCACAATAGAAACATAAACTTGCTAGTCACCTTCTTGACTCTGAAATGCGTTCGGAGCGTGCCGGGAAATGTGACGAACTTCAGAGCTATGTCACTAGTTTAGAATTATTCTAGACGTCATTGTTTTAGAATCATTCCATACTAACTGTCCAGCCTTCATTGATGAAGTTACGAAGTTTTTTGCAATCGGCGGGGCGGGCGCACAGCAATATGAAGGGTCTTGCAAGCGCATTTGCAAGCATACGGAGGCGGGAGCGCCGCTTATGACAGAAGTTTAATCGAAAAGGGCGCGGTTCAGGTCAGAACCGCGCCCGCAGAGGGGACATAAGGGGCGAGCGCTGTCCCCGTCTGGCGTTTCCCGCAGTGGTCAGGACTTGGGCAGAATAACCGTGTCGATCACGTGGATCACGCCATTGGACGTTTCGATATCGGCCGTAATCACCTTGGCGTTATCGACCTTCACGCCGTCGGTGGCATCAACTGCAATTTCACCGCCCTGGACGGAAGCCACGTCAGCCTTCTTTCCGGCAATATCGCTCGACATCACTTTGCCCGGCACCACGTGATAGGTGAGGATCGCGACGAGCTGATCCTTGTTCTCCGGTTTCAGCAAGTTTTCAACCGTACCATCGGGCAGTTTCGCGAAAGCTTCATCGGTCGGCGCAAACACCGTGAACGGGCCGTCGCCCTTCAGAGTGTCGACCAGTCCGGCGGCCTGAACCGCGGCAACAAGTGTGTTGAACGATCCGGCACCAACAGCCGTGTCGACAATGTCTTTTTCACCAGCTTTGGCGGCAGATAGCGGTAAAATCAGAAGAAGGGCGAAGAAGAAGGACTTGATCAGTTGCATGGTTCACTCCCAACTCAGTCACAGGCAAAGGGTTTCGATGGCTCGGAAAAGATCTCTTCCAAGCAGTGTAAATAGTTTAACGATTGGCCTGTGCTGGAAAGCTTACGCAGGGTACTGAAGGCTGGATGAGGAAAAAGTAAACGTCCATTTACTCTGTCGGGTAGCTGATCTGGAGAGACCGTTTTTGCGTGGCGGCTGCTCTGTTTGGAAATTTGACGAAGTGCATGGAGCCTGTACCATGCGGCCAGGCACTGCCCTGACCAGCGGGACCCTGTTTGAGGGGACGGCACCGACCGGCCCGTATCAAGACCCGCAGATGACCAAAAAGGGATGCCATGACGTCCAGACACACATCCCCGCTTCGGCTTGGCCGGATCGCGGCGACCCTTCCCGTATCAGATATCCAGAAGGCTGCCAGCCTTTACAAGGACCTCTTTGGTCTGGAAAAAACATTTGCAAACGGTGATCCGGTCGGTTTCATGATCTTGAAGAAGGACGAAGCGGAGCTTCATCTGTCTCTTCAAAAAGCGCACAAGGCGGCCAGCTTCAATGTGGCGCATATGCTGGTGGCTGATGCTGAGGTTGCCTATGACAGATGCCAGAACAAGGGCCTGCGCATTCTCAAACGGCTTCAAGACAAGGACTATGGTCTTCGCGCCTTTGTCTTTGCCGATCCGGATGGAAACCGGATCGATGTCGGGGAGATCCTCTGACGCTATGGCGAGGCCCCCTGTGCGCCGGATCTGCGTCACTCAAGCGCTGCGGCAAGCACCTTTCGCATTACCGTCGGCAGGGCTTCCTCGTGCAGATCTTTGGCCGGGGCCCACCAGGCCCCGGGCACATTGCCAAGCGCGGCAGACGCGGCGTTCGTCCGATAGACCCGGAGCTTCAGGTGAAAATGGGTGAAGGTATGCGTTACCTCTGTGGTCATTTCCTGCCAGTTGGCGTCAAAGGGAGCCGCTTCAACGGCCGTTGAGCTGTCAAAATCTGCCGACCAGCTGCTGCCGGGCACTTCCGTCATGCCTCCTAGCAGCCCCTTGGGCGGGCGGCGGCGCAACAGCACCGCGCCGCTGGAGCGTTCCAGGGCGACAAAGGCGGCTCCGAAGCGGGTTGGCTTTTGCTTCTTTGGCGCCTTTCGGGGCAAGGTTTCGGCGAGAGGTGCGTTCTGGACCGCGCAGGCGCTCATCCAGGGGCACAGGCCGCAGGCCGGGCGTCTGGGGGTGCAGATGGTTGCCCCCAGATCCATCACCGCCTGTGCGAAGTCTCCGGGCCGGTCCGGCGGTGTGAGGATCGCCATGGCCGCCTTGATCTGGGGCTTGGCATCGGGAAGCGGGATTTCGATCTGCTTCAGCCGCGCCAGCACCCGCTCTACATTGCCGTCGACAACGGCCGCGTGACGGTCAAAGGCAATGGCAGCGATTGCGGCGGCCGTGTAGGGGCCGATGCCGGGCAGTTTCAGCAGCTCCGCCTCCGTATCGGGAAAACGGCCGTCATAATCCGCTGCTATCGTGTCGGCACATTTTTTAAGATTCCGGGCGCGGGAGTAATAACCAAGACCTGCCCAGGCCTTCATGACATCTTCTTCGCTGGCTGACGCCAGAGCAGACACGGTTGGCCAGGTCATAGTGAATTTGTGGAAATAGTCTTTCACCGCCGCGACAGTTGTTTGCTGCAGCATGACTTCGGACAGCCACACCCGGTAAGGATCGGAAACCTCGCCGAGCTTTTTGTCCTCCGGCGCAACCCGCCAGGGAAGACGCCGGGCATGACTATCATACCAGTCCAGAAGGGACCGGCTCAGCAAAGCACTGGACAGGAGGTCGGGCATGTACTCTTCAAATTTCTTGCACAAGCAGGCTTGGAAAGCCTGGGGACAACTTGAGCTGGGCGGGTAGGCTGAGGCGGATCAATAAAGTATTCGTCCTTTTTTCGACTTATTTTATTGGGACACAACATACCTGCTCCCGTGAAAGGGGCCTTACCGTGGTCCGGGCAGACCGGAGAAGGAAGTAGGTCATTGGCGTGACAAAGGCAAATGCGCAGATACCGCCGAAAGAGGCGAAACTGCTTGCCGATCTGGTCGGTAAGGCAATGACGCCTGTGTGCCGCAAGCGCGGTTTTGCTTCTGTCGACATTATTGCAGCCTGGGCCGATATTGTCGGCGACCGCTATGGTGACCGGGTCCAGCCTGACCGGTTGATCTGGCCCCGCCAGCCGGAGTTGAGTGATCCGGAGGCGCCACCGCAGCCTGCCACACTTGTTGTGCATACAGATGGTGCTACGGCAATGATGCTGTCCCATGACAGTGCCCAGCTGATTGAGCGGATAAACATGTTTTATGGCTGGGCAGCTGTTGGCAGGATCAAGATCCTGCAACGGCCGGTCCTTGCCAAACGGCCACAGCCGCGCAAGGCCCTGCGCGCCCTGACCGTAACTGAAGAAGAGAAACTGGAAAAAAGCCTGGAAGGCCTGGAAAACGGGCGGCTGCGCGAGGCTTTGAAAAAACTCGGCGCACAGGTTATTGCCCGCAATGCCAGCCAGTTGGCCTGAGATCCGGCGGCGGCCGAGCATCTCGTAACACTTTCGTGAAACTGGCCTTTTCTTTGTCCTCTCTCATGCCACAATTGACAGTCCTTGTTGACGCCGACGGCCCGAAGGGGCAAATGAAGCAACGAACCGGCATTTAAGAAGGGTCGGCCCAGACCAGCCGTCCCGGACCTACCGGTGCTCAAGACAATAGTGACAGGACATCTTCCGTGACCCAGACCCGCAGACAGTTTCTAAAGACCACGGCCCTGGCAACCGCAGCTCTCGGCCTTGCCGGCGGCGTTCCGGCCTTGGCGCAAACCGTCAACGAAGAAGAGCTGCTGAAACCCGGCCCTCTTGGCGACAAGATCATGGGTCAGGAAGATGCACCGGTCACGATTGTCGAATATGCGTCCATGACCTGTGGGCATTGTGCACATTTCCACAAAGAGACCTGGAAGCCTTTGAAGGAAGAATACATCGACACGGGCAAGGTGCGCTTCATTTTCCGCGAGTTTCCGCTCGATCCGGTGGCTGCTGCCGCCTTCATGCTGGCCCGGTGTTCTGAGCCCAGCAAATATTTCGGCATTGTGGATACAATGTTTGAAAACCAGCGGACCTGGGCGTTCACAGACAATCCTTACCAATCCTTGCTCGACTTTTCCAAGCAGATCGGATTTACACAAGACTCGTTTGAGAAATGCTTGACGGACCAGGGCTTGCTGGATGCGATCAATGCGGTGCGGGACCGGGCGTCGAACGAATTTGGTGTGGATTCAACGCCGACATTTTTCATCAACGGCGAGAAGCACTCAGGGGCAATGTCGATTGAAGAAATGGGAAAACTCATCGACGAACAGCTTTAACCCGGCGCTGGCAGCGCCGGACGCTCCAAGCTGTTCCGGCCCTGACGGGGCCGGGGCGGCTCTTGCCCGCATCTGGGGGACGCGCCGGTGAGGTTCTCCAAACTCCGCATTGTGGGCTTTAAATCCTTTGTCGAGCCGATGGAATTCATCATCGGCAACGGCCTGACCGGTGTGGTCGGGCCCAATGGCTGCGGCAAATCCAATCTCGTTGAAGCCCTGCGCTGGGTGATGGGCGAGAATTCCTACAAAAACATGCGCGCCTCGGGCATGGACGATGTGATCTTCTCCGGAAGCCTCAACCGTCCGGCCCGCAACACGGCGGAAGTCACGCTGTTCCTGGAAAATCAGGACCGGACGGCCCCGGCGGCCTTCAATGATGCCGATCTTCTGGAAGTCAGCCGCCGGATCGAGCGGGAGCAGGGCTCCAACTACAAGATCAATGCCAAGGATGTGCGTGCCCGGGACGTGCAGCTTCTGTTCGCCGATGCCTCCACCGGCGCGCGCTCGCCCGCCATGGTGCGCCAGGGCCAGATCGGCGAGCTGATTGCCGCAAAGCCAACCTCCCGCCGCCAGATCCTGGAAGAGGCGGCCGGCATTTCAGGACTGCATTCGCGCCGCCACGAAGCGGAAATCCGCTTAAGGGCCGCCGAGCAGAACCTGGAGCGGCTGGAAGATGTTCTGGTCCAGATCGATGGCCAGCTGGACAGTTTGCGCCGCCAGTCCCGCCAGGCTTCACGCTACCGAAATCTGTCGTCTGAAATCCGGGGTGCAGAAGCCTCCATCCTCTATATCCGGTGGACGGAAGCCCGCGATGCGCTGGCGTCGGCCGAGACCCAGTTTGCGGAGGCCCAAAAACAGGTAAACGAGGCGACGGCGCTTCAGGCCGAAAGTGCCCGGGTGCAGGCCATTGCCGCCCATAAATTGCCGGAACTGCGCGATGAGGCGGCCAAGGCGGGTGCAGCCCTGCAGCGCCTCGTGATTGCCCGCAACGAACTGGACGCCGAAGAGCGGCGCGTCAAGGAACGCTTGCAGGATCTGGAACGCCGCTTGGTGCAGCTGTCCGAAGACATCCGGCGCGAACAGTCCATGGTCTCTGAAAATGACGAGGTTCTGGAGCGACTGGCGGAGGAGCGGGCCGAGCTTCTGGAAGAAAACGAAATGGTGCAGGAGCGCACCGGATCCGCCCGCGAGAAGGCTTTGGAGGCTGAAGAGGCGGTACGGGATCTTGAGGCCAGACTGTCGGACCTGACAGCGGCCGAGGCCCGGGCCAGTGCCGAGCGGCGCCAGCTGGAACGCTCTGTCGCCGAAAGCCGCCAGCGTGCCGACCGGCTGGTGGCCCAGGCGCGCGACGCGCAGCAGGCGCTGGACGCGTTGAACCGGCAAATGGCCGAAGTGGACGGTGTGTCTGAAAACCGCGAGGCGCTGGAGCTGGCCGAAGAGACGCTGGTGGAGGCCGAGACCGCAGTTGAGGATGCCGAAGCGGCGACCCGGCAAGCCCGCGAGCAGGAACAGGCGGCCCGCGGGCCGCTGGGGGATGCACGCCAGACCCTGCAGGGCCTTGAGACCGAAGCGCGCACACTGGATCAGGTGTTGAATGCCCTGTCCGACCGGGATCACACACCGGTTGTTGAAAAAATCCAGGTGGAGCAGGGGCTGGAAACCGCCCTTGGGGCTGCTCTCGGGGAAGATCTTGATGCCTCTCTGGAAGAGGCGGCTGCGGTCAAATGGGGACCGGCACTGTCCCCGAGCGGGGACCCGGAGCTGCCATCCGGTGTGCGGCCGCTGTCGGAATTTGTGATCGCGCCTGCCGAACTGGAGCGGCGTCTGCGGCAGATCGGTGTGGTCAGTCAATCTGAGGGGCAAAGCCTGCGCACTGCCCTGAAGCCGGGTCAGCGGCTGGTCTCCCGGGAAGGAGACCTGTGGCGCTGGGACGGATTTGTGGTGGCAGCCAATGCGCCGACCCCGGCTGCGCAAAGGCTCGCCCAGAAAAACCGTCTGGCGGAGCTGGCCGGAGAGATAGACACGGCCCGCAGGGCCGTTGAAGGCTGCCAGGAGCAGTTGGAAACCTCCGCAGCCCGGGTCCGTCAGTGCGTGGAGCTGGAACAGATTGCCAGGGGCAAGGTGCGCGATGGCCAGCGCCGGGCAGCAGCGGCCCGGGAGGCGCTGGTTGCAGCGGAGCGGGCCGTCTCTGAACTGGCAGCGAAAAAGGCCGGGGCGCAGGAGCGGGCCGAGCGCTTGGGAGAAGAGGCGGGCCTTGCCCGCGAGCAGGTGGCCGAGGCGCAGGAGCAGCTGGAAGACGCGCCTGAAAGCGCCAATTACCAGGAGCAGATCGAGACGCTGCAGGCCGATGTCAGCGCCGCCCGCAGCGCGCTGGCCGAAGCCAGGGCCGTCGCGGAAGGCTTGGCCCGGGAACAGCAGATGCGCGACCGGCGCCTGGACGCCATTGCCCGCGAATATGACGGCTGGAAAACCCGCGCGGCCAACGCAGCTCAGCAGATCTCCGTTCTAAGTGAACGGCGCGAAGAGGCGGAAGAAGAACGGGCAGAGCTGATCGAGGCACCGGAAGACATCGAGATCAAGCGCCGGGATCTGTTTTCCGCCATTTCCAAGGCCGAAGACGACAAGAAGGCCAGGGACGACCGGCTGCAGCAGGCCGAACTGGACCAGGCCGATGTGGACCGGGCGGCCAAGGCCGCCATGGAAGCCATGGCCGGGGCCCGTGAACAGAAGATCCGCTCCGAAGAACGGCTGGAAGCGGCCCGGGAGCGCAAGGGCAACCTGGAGCGCCGCATCGATGAGGATCTGGAGGTTTCTGTAGCGGCACTGCCCGAGATTGCCGGGCTGAAAGAAGGCGCGCCGCTGCCCGATCCGGAAGCCATGGAGCGCAAGCTGGACCGGCTGAAGGCCGAGCGTGAGCGCCTTGGCGGCGTCAACCTGCGCGCCGAAGAGGAATTGCAGGAAATTGACGAGCAGAAGACCACGCTGACCTCGGAACGGGATGACCTGATCGAGGCGATCCGGCGTCTGCGCACCGGCATTTCCAATCTCAACCGGGAGGCCCGCGAACGTCTTCTGGCCTCCTTTGAAGTGGTCAATGGCCATTTCCAGCGTTTGTTCACGCATTTGTTCGGTGGGGGCACGGCGGAGCTGCAACTGGTGGATTCGGACGATCCACTGGATGCGGGCCTGGAGATCATCGCGCGGCCTCCGGGCAAAAAGCCGCAGACAATGACACTCCTGTCCGGCGGGGAGCAGGCCCTGACGGCCATGTCGCTGATTTTCGCTGTTTTCCTGACCAATCCGGCGCCGATCTGCGTTCTCGATGAGGTGGACGCGCCGCTGGATGATGCCAATGTGGAGCGCTATTGCGACCTGCTCGATGAAATGGCCTCCAGCACCGAAACCCGGTTCGTCGTGATCACCCACAACCCGATCACCATGGCGCGCATGAACCGGCTCTTCGGGGTGACGATGGCCGAGCGCGGCGTTTCCCAGCTGGTTTCCGTGGACCTTGAGACCGCCGAGCGATTCCGGGAGACCGGCTGACCGGACCCTTCTGGGACCGTCCCTTGCGGAAGTGGTGTACAACTTAGGTCTGGTAAATTTCGTGAGAAATAAAAAAATTCAATATTTTCAATTAGATAATTCTTAATCCAGGCTTCTTGACACGGCCTGAGGCGCCGACTATGGTGCGCGCGGCTTACGGGGCACTCCTGTTGTTTGATCTGACATGTCGGAGCACTGGGGACTGGGGAACATGTCTTCGGGAAACGGCGAAAATCACGATCGGAACGGCGATGTTTCGAAAGCGGGTCTGTCGGAGCGGCGGGCTCAATTGAACCGGAAGCTGGACGACCAGCGTGCGGCCGATGAAAAGGCAGTGCGCAAGTCTGAGAGCAACTCCTCCGGATATGCGCAGGCGATGAAACTGTCTTCGGAGTTCATCGCAGGTGTCCTGGTGGGGGCCGGGATTGGTTGGGTAGCCGACCAGTGGCTGGGAACGACGCCGATAGGCCTGATCATTTTCCTGCTGCTGGGCTTTGCGGCCGGTGTCCTGAATGTCTTGCGCTCGGCCGGGGTGGTCGAACAGCCGCAGGTCGGGATGCCCCGCGACAAGGACGCTCGGAACGACGAACCGGACTAAGATTGTGCCGCGCCCCAGGGCGCACATGTTGTGAACGAGCGAAGAAGGCTGGCCGGTGGCGAACGATCCGATCCATCAGTTCCAAATCCACACACTTTTCCCGATTGAAGTCGGTGGAGTGGATTTCTCATTTACCAATTCTTCGCTGTTCATGGTCCTGACCGTGGCAGCGACCTCCGCGTTCCTGATTTTCTCGACCAGTGGCCGTGGCCTTGTGCCGAGCCGGGTGCAGTCCGTATCGGAGATGCTTTACGAGTTCATTGCCGGAACCTTGAGAGACGCGACAGGGTCGGACGGGATGCGCTTTTTCCCGCTTGTCTTCTCCCTGTTCATGTTTGTGCTTGTCGCCAACCTTTTCGGGATGTTCCCTTACTTTTTCACTGTCACCAGCCACATCATTGTCACGTTCGCGCTGGCGATGCTGGTGATTTTGACCGTCATTATTTACGGCTTCATGCGGAACGGCATGAGCTTCCTGAAGCTCTTCGTGCCAAGCGGCGTGCCCGGTGCCCTGATACCGCTGGTGACCATGATCGAGGTGATCTCGTTCCTGTCCCGCCCGATCAGCCTCTCGGTACGTCTGTTCGCCAACATGCTGGCCGGTCACATCACTCTCAAGGTTTTTTCAGGCTTTGTCGTCAGTCTCGGCGCCATGGGGGCGGTCGGCATTTTCGGTGCCGTTCTGCCGCTGGCCATGACGGTTGCCCTGACGGCGCTGGAATTCCTGGTCGCTTTCCTGCAGGCATACGTCTTTGCCGTTTTGACCTGCATGTATCTGAACGACGCCCTTCATCCTTCACATTAAGGGTCAACCCAATCACACGGCCTTAAGAGCCGTCTGTGAGCCATCTGCAACACATCTAGGAGCACGTGTCATGGAAGCAGAAGCAGCAAAATACATCGGTGCAGGTATCGCATGTCTCGGCATGGGCGGTGCAGGCATCGGCCTCGGCACCATCTTCGGCAACTACCTCGCTGGCGCTCTGCGCAACCCGTCCGCAGCTGATGGCCAGTTCGGCCGCCTGATCTTCGGCTTCGCCGTGACCGAAGCTCTGGGTATCTTCTCCCTTCTGATCGCCTTCCTCATCCTGTTCGCGTAATCGCGCGGAAAGCAGCGACTTTAGATGCGACTCCGGTGGCGGCGCTTTCTAGCGCCGTCTGACCGGATCTAGGAGACTGGAAATGGCAGGCGATACCCATTCGACCAGCACAGGGATTACTGTGCCACCCGAAGAGCATGGTGTGGGTTTTCCCCCGTTCGATGCGGAAACCTTCGCGTCCCAGCTTCTGTGGCTTGCTATCACCTTTGGCGTTTTCTACTGGATCATGAAGAACGTGGCGATGCCGCGGATTGCCGGGATTCTGGAAGACCGAAAGGACCGCATTGCGGGGGATCTATCGGAGGCCAACCGCCTCAAGGAAGAGACCGATGCAGCCATTTCGGCCTATGAGCAGGCTCTGACTGAAGCCAGGAACAAGGCGCACAGCATTGCAAGCGATACCCGCGCCAAGTTGAAAGCCGACCACGGCGCGCGCCGCGAAAAAGCGGAAGCCGAGCTGGCTGAAAAGCTTCAGGCTGCCGAAACACAGATTGCCGGTATCAAAACAGAAGCGTTGTCCCAGATCGGTGATATTGCCGGAGAGACCACCACGGCGCTCGTTGAGCAGCTGATGGGCAAGGCTCCGACCAAGACCGACCTGACAAAAGCGCTGAAGTCGGCGATGAACTGAGGAGACCGTCATGGACGCAACATTTTGGGCCCTGGTCGGTCTCATCCTCTTCTTCGCCCTGATCATCTATCTGAAGGTGCCAGGCAAGATCAGCGGTTCTCTGGACGACCGCGCTGACGCCATCCGCAAGGAATTGGAAGAAGCCCGCAAGCTGCGGGAAGAAGCCCAGTCGCTTCTGTCCGAATATCAGCGCAAGCGGCATGAGGCCGAGGGTGAAGCGGAGGCCATTATCGCGGAAGCGAATGCCGAGGCCGAGCGCCTGACGGCGGAAACCAACGCGGCGCTGGAAGACATGATCGCCCGCCGGACAAAGGCCGCGGAGGTGAAAATCGCTCAGGCAGAAACGCAGGCGATTGCAGAAGTGCGCGCCAAGGCTGCCGATGTGGCTGTTGCCGCCGCCGAAACCATCCTGACCGCAAAGGTCAAGGACAAGGTGGCCGACGACATTCTGGCCAAGAGCATCAGTCAGGTCAAAGACCGTCTGAACTGATCCGAGGTTTGATAACAGCTAAGAAAAAGCGGCCTTTCGGGGCCGCTTTTTTGTTGGGTCAGAAGATTTGCCAGGGCCAACAGGCAAACTGGGCCCGCTTGTGCGGGGCGGCGGTACACCCGCTTACCTAGGAGTATTTTGCGCTTATCCGGTTTCAATCTGCTTCGTTTTTTGCGCAGACACCCCTGATGTCTGTGGGGATTTTTCCAACCTCACCCAAAAAGACCCTATTGGATGGTTTTTGCAGGTTCGCCGGTAAGGAATGGCGCGCAGACCGGCCGGGAGGCCGGGCAAGCGGGAAGCATCGCCGGCGGGCCTGAAAAGCGACCGAAGGCCGTGACATAAGAGTGTTCCGCCGTGTTGCGCGTTCTGGACGATGCCTGTGCATCGCCCTGTGACCAAGCGCCTTGCTGAACGCTCTGGTGTCACGGGCAAATGGGCCGTAATCAACTGCGCTTGGTATGACGTTTTGCCGCGCCGGCAAGCCGTACCGGCCTGAAGCTCACGCGATGGTGGGGGGAGGGGCCAAGCAGATCAAGCGCCGACTGATGCTTGGGCACACCATAGCCCTTGTGCTGGGCGAAACCGTAGCCGGGCGTCAGATCGTCAAGGCGGACCAGCATCCGGTCCCGTGTCACCTTTGCGATAATCGAGGCAGCGGCGATGCACAGGCAGCGTCCATCCCCCTTGATCAGTGCCTGTCCCGCCTGTGTCAGCGCCGGGGGCACGTCCCGGCCATCGACCAGAACATAATCCGGCACTTTGGCAAGGCCGTTCACGGCCCGCATCATGGCGCACAAAGTGGCTGCGCGGATGTTCTCCCGGTCGATCGTGGCCGGAGACGCGCTGGCGGTGCAGACAAAGGCGGTTGAGACGATCTGCTCAAACAGCTCTTCCCGTTTTGCTTCGGTCAGTTTTTTGGAATCGTTCAGCCCGTCCGGCACTTGGTCATAGTCCAGGATCACGGCGGCGGTCACCACTGGCCCGGCCCAGGGGCCGCGCCCGGCTTCATCCACGCCGCAGAGCTTGCCGTCAAAGGCAGCCGCATGGCTGCGTTCCAGGGCAATGTCCGGACTGTCGGGAAAGGAAAGGTCGAAAAGGTTCAGGCTGGAAGACATGGCGCCAGCCTGCCGCCCCTCAACGCGTTGTGCAAGGCGGGAGTGTTAGAAGAGGTCAAGTTGCACACCGCCTTTTTGCGGCTGCACAAAGGCGTCCGTGTTCAGCTTCTTGCGGCGCAGGTTAAGTCCAAGCCGTTTGGCGGCGAGGGTGAAGCGTTTGGAAATCTGCTCCGCATAGGGACCGCGCCCGCGCATGCGCTCGCCCCATTTCGCGTCATAATCCTTGCCGCCGCGCATGGAGCGGATGAGGTTCATCACATGGCGGTAGCGGTCGGGCCGCTCCCGCAGCAGCCAGTCCCGGAAGAGCTCAGAGACTTCCAGCGGCAGGCGCAACAGAATGAAACTGGCTTCGCTGGCCCCATGGCTGGCGGCCGCCTCAAGAAGGTTCTCGATTTCGCAGTCGGTCAGGGCGGGGATGACAGGGGCCATCATCACCGAGGCCGGGATACCCGCTTCCGAGAGGGCCTTGATGGCCGCAAGCCGTTTATGCGGGGCGGACGCCCTTGGCTCCATGGCCCGGCAGAGTTTCTTGTCAAGGGTGGTGACCGAAAGCGCCACCTTGATCAGATTGCGCTCCGCCATTCTGGCAAGAATATCAATGTCCCGCGTGACCAGGGCGGACTTGGTGACAATGGCAACCGGATGCGAACAGGCTTCCAGAACTTCCAGAATCTCGCGCATCAGGGCGTAGCCACGCTCCACCGGCTGGTAAGGGTCGGTGTTGGTGCCGATAGCAATCACGCGGGGGACATAGCCGGGTTTCGACAGCTCCCGTTCCAGAAGCCCGGCGGCATTCGGTTTGGCGAACAGGCGAGTCTCGAAATCAAGTCCAGGCGACAGGCCCATAAAGGCATGGCTCGGTCGGGCGAAACAATAGATGCAGCCGTGCTCACAGCCGCGATAAGGATTGATCGACCGGTCAAAGGACAGGTCCGGAGACTCGTTGCGGGTGATGATCGTGCGCGCGCGTTCTTCCTGAACGTCGGTCTGGAGCGGTGGCAGTTCCTCGTCCAGATCCCAACCGTCGTCGAAACGTTCCCGCGCCAGCGGCTCGAACCTGCCGGAGGCGTTCAGGGCTGCGCCCCGGCCACGCCGCAGGTCTTGCGGAACCCGGTCAGAGCCAGGCGCCTCCGCAGTTTCCGGCAGTTCAGACACCGGATCAAGGCGGGCTCCGTCCGGCAGACGGTCGGTATGAGGGGCAAGGGTCATGGGCGGAGATCACTCTGAAGCGAGAACATATCGGGAACATTAGCTCAAATTTAAAGCAATTCAAGCCCGGCATTTCGCAACTGGGGATTTTTCATGTAAAACACTGCCTCATGATAAGTGTCATAGTTCCGACAAAAAACTCAGAGACCGATCTGGTGCATGCGCTGTCGTCTCTGGTCACAGCGGCGGCTGAAGGGGTTGTCCGGGAAGTCATTGTTGTGGATGGCGGCTCAAGCGACGGGACCGAACGGGTCGCCGACGCCGCTGGCTGCGGCTGGGCGCAGGCTGTGGGCATGAGCCGGAGCGAGCGGCTGGCCTATGGGGCTTCCCTGGCCAAACGCGGTGACTGGCTCTTGTTTCTCCGCCCCGAAACCCTCCTGGAAAGCGGCTGGCACCATGAAGCCCAGGCGTTTATCGAAAGGGCCGGCAGGGCCCCGAACGGGGCGCGGACCGCAGCCAGCTTCCGCCTGCGCTACGAAACGTTTGGCATGGGCGCGCGGATCAGCGAATCGATGTCCGCCCTGCGTTCGCAGCTTCTTGGCATGCCTTATGGCAATCAGGGGCTTCTGATCTCACGCCAGTTCTACAGCACTTTGGGCGGCCACCGGCCGTTGCGGGAGTTGGAGGATCTGGACATTGCCAAGCGCATCGGCCGCAACCGGATTGTTTTCCTAAGGGCTGCAGCGGTCACATCGGGTGAGTCTGCGGGTGGAAACAGTTTGGCCCAGTTCCGCAAAGGCCTTGCGCGGTTCTGTGTCGGCACCTTGCGCATTCCTGCCAGCGTCGCGGTGCGGCTGCACGGCTGACACCGGTATTTGAAAGGGAATCCCTTCCTCCTCAAGATGAGCTTGTGAGCTGGCTGTTTTGAGCCGGGAACGCCCCGATATCCCCTTGGCAATCAAAGCAGTTGCGGAGGAGGGCCGAAGGCCTCTCCTGAAAGGGGGGGCGGGTAGCACAGAGCGTGTCAGGCATCCTGCAATTTGCCCCGTTTCAGATGCTCATCCAGCCGCGGCATGATTTCCACGAAATTGCACGGCATGTGCCGGTAGTCGAGCTGCCATTTCAAGATGCCGTCCCAGGCATCCTTGCAGGCTCCTGGAGAGCCGGGCAGCACAAAGATATAGGTCGCCCCCGCAACTCCGCCGGTTGCGCGGGACTGGATCGTTGAGGTGCCGATCTTGTCATAGGAGATCCGGTGGAACACTTCCGAAAAGCCGTCCATGCGCTTTTCAAACAGGGGCTCCATGGCTTCCGGTGTCACGTCCCGGCCGGTGAAGCCCGTCCCCCCTGTCGTGATGATCACGTCAACGGTCGGGGCACTGATCCAGGTCCGGGCGACGGCCCGGATCGCCTCCACATCATCTGTCACGATCTGCCGGTCTGCGAGCAGATGGCCGGCTCTTGCGAGCCGCTCTGACAGGGTCTTGCCGGATCGGTCCTCCTCCAGCGACCGGGTGTCGGAAACGGTCAGAACCGCAATGTTGAGCGGAATGAATGGACGGGTTTCATCGAGACGGGACATGGCTTCCTCCTGTGTCCAGAAGACATAGGCGAAACCGGCAGGCGGTTCCAGCCCCGTGGGGTTACCCCGTATTGGGATCTTTTTGAGAAATAAAATTACAAAAAATAACAAGATTGAGACACTTGCAAAATGAATAGGTCAGTATTATTGACTTAAATATCACATCAAAATTGTCTGAGAGCCATTATGACAACCTGGGAAAGCCTTTACGCCAAGCGTGCAAGCCGCATGCGGGCATCCGAAATCCGTGAGCTTCTGAAACTGCTGGACCGGCCCGATGTGATTTCCTTTGCCGGGGGCATTCCCGATCCGGCCCTGTTCCCCGCCGAGGCCTTCCGGGCCGCCTATCAGGAGGTCCTGTCAGGGCCGGAAGCGGACACGGCGCTGCAATATGGCATCAGCGAAGGCAGCCTCAGGCTGCGCACCTGGATTGCCGGTCATATGAAAGAGCTGGGCGTTGACTGCGGGCCGGACAACATCATCATCACATCCGGTTCCCAGCAGGGGCTTGATTATATCGGCAAGCTGTTCCTGTCGGAAGGGGATACGGCCCTGCTGCAATGGCCGACCTATCTGGGCGCGCTTCAGGCTTTCAACGCCTACGAGCCGCAGTTCGACCGGCTTGACCCTCTGACCAATGAAAGCGCTGAGACGATCCGCGCCCGGGCGCAGGACAAGGGAGGCGCCGTCAAATTCGCGTATCTGTCGCCGGATTTTGCCAATCCGACAGGCCTGTCCCTGGACCTGGAAGAGCGCCAGCGACTTCTCACCCTGGCCGGTGAGCTGTCCTGCGCCATCATTGAAGACGCGCCGTATCAAAGCTTGCGCTATGACGGGGCGCCGGTCCCCGGCCTTCTGGCGCTTGACTGCGCGCAACAGGGCGGCATTGAAAACAGCCGGACGCTCTATTGCGGCAGCTTCTCAAAATCGCTCTCCCCGGGATTGCGCCTCGGCTGGATCTGCGCGGCGTCTGATGTGATTTCCCGTCTGGTTCTGATCAAGCAGGCGAGCGATCTGAACACGCCGGTTGTCAATCAGGAAGCCATGGCCCGGGTCGCCGAAACCGAATTTGACCGGCATTCGGCCCGTATCAACGCCACCTACAAAGCGCGGCGCGATGCCATGCTGGCCGCTTTGGAGCGGCATATGCCGGAGGGGACACGCTGGACCCGGCCGGAAGGGGGCATGTTCATCTGGGTCGAGCTGCCCGGAGGGCTGGATGCGGCAGATCTGCTGCACCAGTCGGTCGCCAGGGTGAAGGTCGCCTTTGTTCCGGGCAAGGCGTTTCACCCTGATGGCAGCGGAGCCAATACCTTTCGGTTGAGCTTTTCCTGTGCCAGTGCGGACAGGATCGAGGCGGGGATATCAAGATTGGGCGCGCTGATTGCCGAAACTGTCATGTCCAGGGTGTAATACACCGCGTTAAGTCCGGTGGTCACTCTCCTGAGCTATGATGGGGGGGCGCAGCAAACGCCCCAGGAGGCATGAAAGGAGAGTGGCCACTGGAATTTCGCTATGTATCAGCGCCGTCTCGACACCTCCTGCTTGCAGGAGGGCCGGCCGGGCGGTCTGGCTCAGCGCACCGCTCCGGCCCGTTTGATCAACCGTTGCTCTCCAGAGGCCGGTTGCGCATCAACAGGCAGAGCGCTGTTTCAAGCCGCACATGCGGCGGCTGCCTGGAAGGACTGCCCGATGGATCTCATGCAAAGGCTGAACAATTACTGCGAACGGCTCAGCCCGGACTTTTGGGCCGAACCCTTGAACGCGGTCACCAACGGTGCCTTCCTGATTGCAGCCGTCCTGGCCATTCTGCTCTGGCGCCGCAAAACCCCCGCTGATCCGGCCGGGATCAGCCTGATCATCGTGATAGCCGCGATCGGCATCGGCTCGTTTCTGTTCCACACGGTTGCGACCCGCTGGGCGGCGCTGGCCGATGTCCTGCCGATTGCGGTCTTCATTCACCTGTATCTTTTTTTCGCGCTCAGGCGCTTCCTGGGAGCGCCGCTCTGGGCCGCACTGGCCATTGTTGCTGCCTTTCTGGCGTTCACGCCCTTTGTGGGCAGGGCCGCTGCACCGCTGGTTGGCTCCTCGGCCGGATATGTGTCTGCGCTGCTCGCAATTTTCGTCGTCGGGACGCTGTTTTTCCGGCGGAACCAGGCCTTGGGCCGTCAGGTTCTGGTCACAGGCGGGGTTTTTCTGCTGTCATTGACCTTTCGGACCCTGGATCAGCCCTTGTGTTCACAGATCGCTTTCGGCACACATTTCCTGTGGCATATCCTGAACGCTGTTGTGCTGTATTTGCTGGTAAGGGTTCTCATTTTACAGCGCGCCGGGTAAACGACAGAACCACATACGACATTTCAAACCCTGGCTGGCCTCTCAAATCTTTTCCCGCCCGCAGCCAGGGGCAACAATACCGGGGCCCCAGCCGGTCAGGGAGACAGGACACGTCATGAGCGACACCAACAAGGCTGAACACGATCTGAGCGAAGCCGCGCTGTTTTATCACGAGCATCCAAAGCCAGGGAAACTGGAGATCCAGCCGACCAAACCGCTCGGCAACCAGCGCGATCTGGCGCTGGCCTATTCTCCCGGTGTTGCAGCGCCCTGTCTGGAAATCGCAGAAGACCCTGCCAAGGCCGCAAACTACACTTCCCGCGCCAATCTGGTGGCGGTGATCTCCAACGGCACGGCGGTGTTGGGTCTGGGCAATATCGGCCCGCTCGCCTCCAAGCCCGTGATGGAGGGCAAGGCGGTCCTGTTCAAGAAATTCGCGGGCATTGACGTGTTCGACATTGAGGTGGACGAGACCAATGTCGACAAGTTCGTGGATGCGGTGTCCGTGCTGGAGCCGACCTTTGGCGGCATCAATCTTGAGGACATCAAGGCGCCCGAATGTTTCATGGTGGAAGCCAAACTCCGGGAAAAAATGAACATCCCGGTTTTCCACGACGACCAGCACGGCACGGCCATAATCGTGGGGGCGGCCGTGCGCAACGGCTTGCAGCTGGCAGGCAAGAAGATCGAAGACGCCAAGATTGTTGCGTCCGGCGCCGGTGCTGCGGCGCTGGCCTGTCTCAACATGCTGGTCTCGCTCGGGGCGCGGCGCGAGAATATCTGGATCACCGACATTGAAGGTGTCGTCTATGAGGGCCGCGAAACCCTGATGGACGAGTGGAAGGCGGTCTTTGCGCAAAAGACCGGCAAACGCACCCTTGAGGAGGTCATCGACGGGGCGGATGTTTTCCTGGGCCTGTCCGTGGGCGGCGTGCTCAAGCCGCATATGGTGGAAAAGATGGGCACGGGCCCACTGATCCTGGCCCTCGCGAACCCGAACCCGGAAATCATGCCGGAAGACGCTTTGGCGGTGCGTGACGATGTGGTCATGTGCACCGGCCGTTCGGACTATCCGAACCAGGTGAACAATGTCCTGTGCTTTCCCTTCATCTTCCGCGGGGCGCTGGATGTGGGCGCGACCACCATCAATGAAGAAATGAAGCGGGCCGCAGTGGAGGCGATTGCCGGTCTGGCCCAGGAAGAGCCGTCCGACGTTGTGGCACGGGCCTATGGCGGCAAGACCGAGACCTTCGGTCCCAACTATCTGATCCCGTCGCCGTTCGACCAGCGGCTCATTTTGCGGATCGCCCCTGCCGTTGCCCGTGCGGCCATGGAAACCGGGGTCGCAACCCGGCCGATCACCGATTTCGACGCCTATCTGGACCGGCTCAACCGGTTTGTATTCCGCTCCGGCCTGATCATGAAACCGATCATCCAGAATGCGGCCAAGGACCCTCAGCGCATCATTTATGCTGAAGGGGAAGATGAGCGCGTGCTGCGGGCTGCGCAGGTTCTGATTGAAGACAATATTGCCCGGCCCATTCTGGTCGGCCGCCCGGATGTGCTGCAGCAGCGCTGCGAACGGTTCGGCCTGAAAATCCGGCCGGATGTGGATTTTGAATATGTGAACCCTCAGGATGATCCGCGCTACCGCGACTATGTGGACGAGTATTTCGAATGTGTCGGCCGCAAGGGTATGCCGCCCACCGCAGCCCGCACCGTGGTGCGCACCAACACCACGGTCATTTCTGCGCTGGCTGTGCGCCGGGGGGATGCGGATGCGGTGATCTGCGGCCTGGAAGGGCGGTTCATCCGCCATCTGCGCGACATCAAGCAGGTGATCGGCGTGTGCGAAACGGCGCATGACCTGTCAGCCATGTCCCTCCTGATCAGCAGCCAGGGTGCGCTGTTCATGTCGGACACGTTTGTGACCGAAGACCCGACGGCCGATGAGATCTCCGAAATGGCGGTTCTGGCTGCCGAGGAGATCCGCCGTTTCGGTATCGAGCCCAAGATTGCGCTTCTGTCCCTGTCCAATTTCGGCTCCCGGGAAACAGCGTCCTCCCGCAAGATGCGCGACGCGCTGGAACTGATCTGGGAACGTCATCCGGAGCTGGAAGTCGATGGGGAAATGCACGGCGACTCGGCCTTGAGCGAAGCGCTGCGGGAACGGGTTATGCCGGGCGGCAAGCTCAAGGGAGAGGCCAACCTTCTGCTCTTCCCGAACCTGGATGCGGCCAATATTGCTCATAATCTTCTGAAGGTGTCGACCAGGGCCCTGCATGTGGGGCCAATCCTTCTGGGCGCGGCCAAACCAGCCCATATTCTGACGCCATCTGTTACTTCGCGCGGCGTGGTCAACATGTCGGCACTGGCCAGCGTTGAAGCACAGACCCGCCAGAAAGACTGAGCCGGAAGACTGTCGGCTTTTTGAAACAATGGGCAGAGCGGCGCCGCCGCTCTGCCTTTTTGGTTTTCGACGCTGTGTCCTAAGTGCCATCTTTCAGGAACGGCCATGATGTTGAACGGGGTCGAAGGCGCTCTACGTAAAGGTGAAAGCCTCATGACCGGGAGTTGCAAATGGGTGTGCGCAAGTGCTTTCAGGGGATCGTTGCAAGTGCAGGTATCGCGATGTCAGCCACTTTTGTGCAGACGGGGCCCGCGCTGGCACAGACCTCCGTCACGGTGGAAGAGGTTGCTGGCGGTCTCTCCTATCCCTGGGCCGTCGCCTTTTTGCCCGGCGGCGGCTACCTGGTGAGCGAACGGGACGGCCTTTTGAAGGCAATCTCGCCAGAAGGCGTGCAAAGCGTTGTGTCGGGCACGCCGGAGGTGTTTGCCCAAGGGCAGGGCGGGTTGCTGGATGTGGCGCTCAGCCCGGCCTTTCAAGAGGACGGCCTTGTCTATCTGAGCTTTTCGCAAGGCTCTCCGGAAGGGGCTGGGACCTCGCTGTTCCGGGGCAGGCTTGTGGCCGGTGAGGGCGGCTACCGTCTGGAAGACGGCAAGACGATTTTCCGGGGCAACAACCGCGCCTATGGCGGCCGGCATTTTGGTTCGCGTCTGGCCTTTGCCCCTGACGGCAATCTGTTCATGACGCTGGGCGACCGGGGAGATGGCGAGCGGGCCCAGGATCTGTCGGATCACACCGGCTCCGTTCTGCGCCTGACGGCGGACGGAACGCCGGCTGAAGGCAATCCCTTCCTGAACCGGCAGGGTGCGAAACCCGAAATCTGGTCCATCGGCCATCGCAATCCCCAAAGCGCTGCCATTCATCCGCAAACGGGTGTCTTATGGACCGTGGAACATGGTGCGCGCGGGGGAGATGAAATCAACATTCCTCAAGCGGGCAGGAATTATGGCTGGCCGGTGATTTCTTACGGGCGGCATTATTCGGGCGGCAAGATCGGGGAGGGGACGGAGAAAGCCGGGATGGAACAGCCGATCTATTTTTGGGACCCGTCCATTGCCCCGTCTGGCATGACCTTTGTCAGCAGCGGCCGCTACCCGGACTGGCAGGGAGATCTTCTGGTAGGGGCCCTGCGCGGGCAGCATCTGGCGAAGCTGGATCTGGAGGGCACGCGCATCGCCGGTGAGGTCCAGCTGCTGGAAGATCTGGGCGAACGCATCCGGGACGTGCGTCAGGGGCCGGACGGGTATCTCTATGTGTTGACAGACACTGATGACGGACGGTTGCTGCGTCTGTTGCCACAATAGGCGGACGCTGCGTTATCTTTTGGGAGCTATGTTGTTTGCTTGACATTTCGGGCCGGGACGACGATATAGCGTTCTGCAACACTGCCGCGTGAGCAGTCTTGGGTCGCAGTCGCCCGAAACCAGGGTTTCTGAGGCAGGCGCACCCAATTGCACAAGATTTCGAGCCTGATGCGAGGCTCAACCAGTTCCCATGTCACGTGAGGGTCTGGCGGCAAAGAGTCAGGACAAAAGGTCCGGCTGCCGCAAACCAAAGACAAGACTGCAAGGAATGTCCTTGCGGTGACAAGAGCGTTTGCAACGCTCGCAACAAGGAAATGACTTTGACCAACTTTAAAGACCTGGGTCTGTCCGGTGATCTTGTAAAAGCCGTGTCAGAAAACGGCTATGACGCACCGACTCCGATTCAGGAAAAGGCGATCCCGCTCATTTTGAAGGGCCGGGACTTGATGGGGCTTGCCCAGACCGGTACCGGCAAAACGGCGGCCTTCGGCCTGCCGCTGATCGATCGGCTTCAGGATGAGAGCGAAGCGCCTCAGCCCAAAGGAACCCGAGCGCTGATTCTTGCGCCGACCCGCGAACTGGTCAACCAGATCGCCAAGAACCTGGTTTCCTTTCTGCGCAAGACACCGCTGCGGGTCACGTCCGTGGTGGGCGGCGTGTCGATCAACGGCCAGATCAAGCGTCTGGCCAAGGGCACCGATATTCTGGTGGCAACGCCGGGCCGGCTTCTGGACCTGGTGGACCGGGAAGCTGTCGACCTTGGCACAGCCTCCTACCTGGTTTTGGACGAAGCCGACCAGATGCTGGATCTCGGGTTCATCCACGCGCTGCGCCGGATTTCCGGCCTGGTGCGGGACGAACGCCAAACGCTGCTGTTTTCCGCAACCATGCCCAAGCAGATCGGTGATCTGGCCAAGTCCTATCTCCGCTCTCCGGAGCGGGTTGAAGTCGCCCCGGCCGGGCGCACGGCGGACAAGATCACCCAGAGTGTGCATTTCATGGACCGCAAGGAAAAGACGGACTTTCTGCTGGACCAGTTGCAGGCCCAGCCGGACAGCCTGTCTCTGGTTTTCTGCCGCACGAAACACGGTGCGGAGCGGCTGATGCGCAAACTTGCCCAGAGCGGTGTTGCGGCAGGCTCCATCCACGGCAACAAGAGCCAGAACCAGCGGGACCGGGCGATCCGGGAGCTGCGCGAAGGCAAGATCAACGTGCTTGTGGCCACTGATGTTGCAGCCAGGGGTATCGATATTCCCGGCGTGAGCCATGTTTTCAATTTCGAGCTGCCCGAGGTTGCCGAAGCCTATGTGCACCGGATCGGCCGCACCGCGCGCGCGGGTGCGGAAGGTGAGGCGGTTGCCTTGTGCGCTCCGGAAGAAATCGCCCTGTTCCGGCAGATTGAGAAGCTGATCGGGATTGATATCCCGGTGGCCGGAGGGGAGGTTCCGCCCATGTCGGCTGCTGAAAACCGGTCAAAACGCGGCGGCCAGAACCGTGGCGGGCAAAGCCGCGGGGGGCAGTCCAGGGGCAACCAGAACCGGGGCGACCAGAACCGGGGCGACCAGAAGCGGTCACATCCCAAACGCGGTGCGCACAAAGATGCGGCCAGTGGCGACAATGACAATGCGGCCCCGTCCCGTCCCTCCAAACGGCGTCGGCCGAACCGCCGCAACAAAGCGGCCTGAGACCAATCCCGATTGACCGGGCCCACTCCGACCGGTTTTGGCGGTCTTTCGGCTCGGCGCAGATTAGAGCGTGAGTTTGGCATACCGGGCAAGATCTGCAACAAGATCAGCCGGTGCTCATCCGCGAGTGGATGAGCACCGGCTAGCTGTTTCCTTTCAACAGGGCGGGCCTCTCTATTGGTTCAAAGGCCCAATACCAAGCGGAATTGATCCTGATCTGTTGGATCGCGCTTGGAGGGGCTTCGGCCAGGAGTGCGTCGCAGGTCGATACGGGGTCTCGGGCCAGACGTGCGACAACATAACATCCTAAGTCTCTCCGAATGCGGCCTCCCTTGAGCCAATCTCGCCCACGGACATCGTTGCACCGCTGATCCGGTCAACCAGACCGGGGCGCGCGACCCGCCTGGGCAGTATCGCGTTTTTCCGGATTGAATCTGTTTTGTCTTTTGCCTTGAAATCTCTGATTTCAGGCAGCGAAAGGCAAATCTGATGCAACGCGACTTTGCTTTCGCCGTTGAACGCAATTGGGGCATCAAATAGCTCATACCACCCTCAATAGATAGGAACCGATCTGACCGTTTTTGGGGACTGTTCGGCAAGGAGCAGGTTGCAGGGCGATATGGTTTATCGTTCAAAACTTGGGACGCAGCTGAACAGTCCTCAAACACGGCCTCGGTGGCCTGCTCCGGCCCGCCGGACTGCGTTGCGCCGCTTGAACGGCCAACCAGGCCGTCCTGCGCAACGCGCCTTGCCGGCCAATCCAGACCAGCGCCATCAGATGGGTTTCTATCTATTGAGGTTGGTATCATGATCAACTGCGCTTGGTATAGCGACGCGCTGGCCGAAGGGGACCAGAACCCGCCTCCAGTTGTATTTTCCAGGCTGCCGGACGGCGTTGCGCCGCTTGAACAGCCGGGGGGAGCGTTCTGCGCAGCCGGTCTTGCCCGCAAATCGGAAAAACCATCAGACCGGTATCTGCCAGTTGAGCTTGATCGCAGGCCGCATGACCGCGGCAGGCGCACATCGAACGGGTTTTGGCTTTGGAAAAAAATTGCACCGGGAAGTGGCCTTCCCGGTGCCAGACCTTGTGGTCGATGGGGTTCAGGGCGTCTGCCGTTGCCCTGAATATACTGTGAGAAACATCCAATCCCGATTTGGCACCGCCGCGCACCTACTCGGTCATCTCCGTCTCTTGCCCACAAGGTATCTGATCGCCAGCTGGCGGCCAGATTTCCAAGGATTATGGGGAACCCGCAGTATTTCTGAGAAGAAACGATCGAAGTTCTTCCAAAGGTGGCGGAAATCAATCTTGCAAGCCCCAATGCAAGTAAAATTAGATTAACAGGCCTGAGTCTGCAAATACAACCGGATTTCCCGAGAATGCGGTGTGGATATCTTATTAATATATATAAAACAAAGACTTATATGTATATGCCTGCATATTTGGCAATCCGATGAAGTAACCGCTGATTGTGTGATGTTGTCCACAGCTGCAAGAAATGCTTTGTTTTCAAAGAATTGCGAGAAATATCTTCTTTATCTATTATTGTATAGAAAAATCTTATGAAGGAAAATTTATTGGAAGAAATTGTTAAACAAATGAAAAATAACAGCTTTTTGAGAGCCCATGGCTTCGAAAATATGTGTAAGACGACTGAAGGGAAAATCTATAATTGGGGTCGAATACTCAGGATTTGCATAAAAAGTAAACAAAATCAGGTAATTTTGACCATATGGAATAAAAATCAGTATTGGACCTATAACAAAGTTTTATCTGGCCCGATATCTGTTTGACGATGACGTAGCGTGAGTATAAAACGCGACTGTCTCTTAAATGAAGCAAATAAATTAAAGAGGCAAAATAAACCGGGCAAAGACCTGGAACATGTGCACGTCGGCTCCATCTGGACCTCCGACTCCCAAAAGAATGCTGTTCGGAAAGAACAGCTTAGACCTTGTGGCGCGGGCGAAAGCGTTGCAACAGGAGGCCGTTTTACGGCTGTCCAAACGTGTGCTTTTGACAACCGCACCAGACCGGCGTCCCCCCACAAATAGCCGGTCTGAGACGACCCATCGGCCACAAGACGGCAGCGCCGGGTGATCTAGACACCCGGCGCTGCCTGTTCTTCCATGATCAGCGCTAACTACAGGAAAAGACCTGCGGGCGGAATTACTACGGCAGAGCCTGGTATTACATGTTTGGATAGTTCGGTCCGCCAGCCCCTTCCGGCACCGTCCAGGTGATGTTGCTGTTCGGGTCCTTGATGTCGCAGGTTTTGCAATGGACGCAGTTCTGCGAATTGATCTGGAAACGGGGCACGTCCTCGCCGTCTTCCACCCATTCATAGACCCCCGCCGGGCAGTAACGGTTGGAGGGACCTGCAAAAATGTCATGCTCGGAGGCTTTCTGCAGGGCGGGGTCAGCCACTTTCAGATGGATCGGCTGATCTTCCTCATGGTTGGTGTTGGACAGGAACACAGAGGAGAGCTTGTCGAAGGAGACCACGCCATCCGGTTTGGGATAGTCGATCTTCTTGCAGTCCTTGGCCGGCTTCAGGGTTTCGCTGTCCCGCTTGCCGTGTTTGAGCGTGCCGAAGAAGGAAAATCCAAACAGTTCATTGGTCCACATGTCCAGCCCGCCCAGACCAATGCCGAGCCAGGTGCCGAATTTCGACCAGAGCGGTTTGGCATTGCGCACTTTCTTTAGGTCCTGCCCGATGGGGCTGTCCCGCCACGCGCTATCATATCCACTCAGCTCCGTATGGGCTTCGCCACGGCCAAGGGCAGCCATGACTTCCTCGGCTGCCAACATGCCCGACAGCATGGCATTGTGGGAGCCCTTGATGCGCGGCACATTCACGAGCCCGGCCGAGCAGCCCATCAGCAGGCCACCGGGGAAGGAAAGTTTCGGTACGGACTGGTATCCGCCTTCGGTAATGGCCCGGGCGCCATAGGAAATGCGCTTGCCCCCCTCGAACGTGTCCCGGATCGCCGGGTGGGTCTTGAACCGCTGGAACTCGTCAAACGGTGACAGCCAGGGGTTTTCGTAATTCAGGTGGACCACAAAGCCGACCGCCACCTGATTGTCTTCCAGATGATAGAGGAACGAACCGCCGCCGGTCTTGCCGTCCAGGGGCCAGCCGAAGGAATGCTGTACCAGGCCGAGCTTGTGCTTTTCCGGATCGATCTGCCACAATTCCTTGATACCAATGCCGAATTTCGGCACATCGCTGTCTTTGTCGAGAGTGAATTTTGCAATCAGCTCCTTGGCCAGGGAGCCGCGCGCGCCTTCCCCGATGAGCGTGTATTTGCCGCGCAGTTCCATGCCGCGCGTGAACATGGCATTGGGTTTGCCGTCCCGGCCAATGCCCATGTCCCCGGTGGCGACACCGGCAACGCGGCCCTCATCATCATAAAGGATTTCGGCCGCCGCAAAGCCGGGATAGATCTCCACGCCGAGCGCTTCGGCCTTTTCAGCCAGCCACCGGCAGACATTGCCAAGCGAGACAATGTAATTGCCGTGGTTGTTCATCAGCTTGGGCAGCAGCATATTGGGCAGGCGCAGGGACCCGGCCGGGCCAAGCACCAGAAAATGGTCCGCAGTCACCTCCGTTTTGACCGGGCTGTCTTCCTCGCGCCATTGCGGAAGCAGCTTGTCCAGGGCAATCGGGTCGATCACCGCGCCGGACAGAATGTGGGCGCCGACTTCAGAGCCTTTTTCAAGCACAACGACGCTGAGCTCTTCCCCTTTATCATTGGCAATCTGCTTCAGCCGGATCGCCGCGGCGAGCCCGGCAGGGCCGGCGCCGACAATGACGACATCCACATCCATGCTCTCGCGTTCGCCAAGCGCGTCTTCTTCGCTCATTGATGTCTCCCTCTGCCCACTGGGCGCATTTCAATCTGGCCCTGTTTGCCTGATTTCGCAGAGCAAAACACGACATTTTTCCGTGCTGATTACGAAATTTACTGCTGTTCCGCTCGAATTTGCGCACAGATAGACCAAAGCAAGGGGAGGGCGTCAAGAGGGGTGGTGCCGTTTACGTAAGCGTCAAAAAACCACGGCGCGACTTGAATGAGATGTGCAAAGCGGGTGCAAAACGGCCCGGAACGCAGGGGCAAGTCATGTGGGATCTTGTTCTTGGCGGGCAAGCGGATAAAATCGCGCGCCGGAGGCCAATTTGGTGCAACACACGCATGAAGACCTGCGCGCGATAGAAAGCCTGTTGGAGTTCTATATCGACGCGGGCATCGACTGTTTTCTCGGAGACACGCCGGTTGACTGGGCAGAGCGCTCGCGTCAGCAGGCCGCTGCGCGCCGCTCGGCCGTGCCTGCACCTGCAGGTCAGGCTGCGGCACCTGCTGCGGCGGGAGCCGAGTCTGCCGCTCCAGGCGCTTCTGGCTGGCAGGACAGCAGGGCGGGCACACTGCCCGCGCAGGATCAGCCGCGGGGGAAAGGAAGAGGGGCTGCGCAAGCCTCTCCGCCCGCATCGGCACCTGCCGTCATGCCTGGATCAGGGCCGGCGCCCATGGCGGGCCAGCCGGCCGTTATTCCCGATCAGCAGATCATTGCGTCGGCGCGTGATCTGGCGGCTTCGGCGGAAACGCTCGATGAGCTGCGCGCTTGCCTGGAGGCTTTTGACGGCTGCAATTTGAAACTCACCGCCAAGAAGCTCGTTTTTGCCGACGGGGCCCCGTCCGCCAGGCTCATGTTTGTCGGCGAGGCGCCGGGCCGGGACGAGGACTTGCAGGGAAAGCCTTTCGTCGGCCGCTCCGGGCAATTGCTGGACCGTATGCTGGCGGCCATCGGGCTCGACCGGTCAGAGGTCTATATTGCCAATGTGGTGCCCTGGCGCCCGCCTGGAAACCGCACCCCGACGCCTCAGGAAACGGAAATCTGCAAGCCTTTCATCAAGCGCCAGATCGAGCTGATCGATCCGGATATTCTGGTGTTTCTGGGGGCCGCCTCCGCCAAAACCCTTCTGGGTGTTCAGGACGGCATCCGCAAAATGCGCGGCCGCTGGATGAGCTATCCTCTGAAAGAACGCGAGATCGCTGCAATCGCCACCTATCATCCAGCCTATCTGCTGCGCAGCCCGCTGGAAAAGCGCTTGTCCTGGCGTGATTTCCTCAGCATTCACGACCGGCTGTCCCCAAGAGACGGTTGATCTAAAGAGAGCTGAGCGGCTGCCGGTCAGGGCACACGGCAATTTCCGGCAACCGGCCTTTGCAAGGCCTCACTTGATACATATATCCAGAAGATGTTTTGACAGTCCGGGGCTTTTCAGAGTGCTTTCCAGTTTCCGCCGTTTCCTTCCCAAACGCTTCCGCAATGATACGCCGGTGATCCCGGTTGTGCGCCTTCAGGGCGCGATTGGCAATGTGCAGGGGCCCATGCGCTCCGGCCTTTCGCTGGCATCCGCTGCACTCCCGCTGGAAAAGGCCTTTTCCATGAAAAAGGCCCCGGCTGTGGCGCTGGTGGTGAACTCGCCAGGGGGCTCGCCAGTCCAATCACGTCTGATTTTCAAGCGGATCCGGGATCTGGCCAAGGAAAACGAGAAAGAGGTTCTTGTTTTCGTGGAGGATGTTGCGGCAAGCGGCGGCTACATGATCGCCCTGGCCGGGGACGAGATTCTGGTCGATCCGTCCTCCATCATCGGTTCGATTGGTGTTGTGGCAGCCGGGTTCGGCTTCACCGAGCTGATCAAGAAAATCGGTGTTGACCGGCGGGTCTATACGGCCGGGGAAAAGAAGGTCACGCTCGACCCGTTTCAACCGGAAGTCCCGGAGGACATTGAGTATCTGAAGACCCTGCAGCAGGAAATTCACGAGACTTTCATTGAGCTGGTCAAATCCCGGCGCGGCGATGTCCTGACCGAGGACCCGGATCTTTACACTGGAAAGTTCTGGACCGGGCGCACCGCGGTCCAACTGGGGCTGGCCGATGCCATTGGCGATTTGCGCGGTGTCCTGAAGGAGCGCTATGGTGACAAGGCCGAACCACGCCTGATATCCGCACCGCGCGGGTTGCTGGGTCGGCGCGCAGGACTTGGAGTTTTGCTGCCGGGGCGCCGCCTGAGTGAAGGGCTCGGCGACGAGCTGATCTCTGCTATTGAAAATCGGGCCTTGTGGATGCGCTACGGCCTTTGAAGCAAGATCCGGTCAAGCCGCAACAGCCCTTTAAGGGACTGCCCGGCGATTTGGCGCAGGATTGTTTTGGGGCGGGAATTCAAGGGAAGGGGAATTGAGATGACGGAATTGATTGGCGTTGCCGCCCTTGCCGTTGGCGGTTACTGGATTGTCCAGCGCATCAAGCGCAAGATGGCCGAGGTGGAGACCCAGATTTCCCGGGCCGCTGCCAAGGCCGATCCGAACGGGCGCGGGGCGAAGCTTGTGCGCGACCCCGCAACCGGCAAATACCGCCCGCAAGGCTGACGCAACCGGTCAGCCGCTTTTCTGTCATTTACCAGGCGTGCTGCCTGCCGGAAAAAAAGACCGGGAAATTGAGGCAGGTCGTCACTGATGCAGAAGTCTGCGAGCAGCAGGTGTCTGGGACCGGTCCCGCCAGTAAATTGATCTCCCGGGGCGTGTCAAGTTCAGGCGCAGCCGGGTTTGTGTCAGGGCTCTTGCCTGCACCCTTGACCTTATCCGGCCACCATGGCACCTGTCGCGCTGACGGCCGGGCAGGGTCTGCCCGGTTTCCAGACCAATTTCCCGGTTCCACGGCCGGTCCCACGGATAGAACACAGTCATGTCGAGCGACGTTCCGGCGCATATGCGCCCTGAAAATTCCTTCCAAGGCCTGATCCTCACGCTGCAACGCTTCTGGGCGGATCAGGGCTGTGTGGTGTTGCAGCCCTATGACATGGAAGTTGGCGCTGGCACGTTTCATCCGGCCACCACCTTGCGCTCGCTCGGGCCGCGCCCCTGGAAGGCCGCCTATGTGCAGCCCTCCCGCCGCCCGACGGACGGGCGCTATGGTGAAAACCCGAACCGGCTGCAGCATTATTACCAGTTCCAGGTGATCTTGAAGCCATCCCCTGCCGACCTTCAGGACCTTTACCTCAGATCCCTTTATGCGATCGGGCTCGACCCGAAACTGCATGACATCCGCTTTGTGGAAGACGATTGGGAAAGCCCGACCCTGGGCGCGTGGGGCCTTGGCTGGGAATGCTGGTGCGACGGGATGGAAGTCTCCCAGTTCACCTATTTCCAGCAGGTTGCCGGTTTTGAATGTTCCCCGGTCTCCGGCGAACTCACCTACGGTCTAGAGCGCCTGGCCATGTATATTCAGGGCGTCGATAACGTCTATGAGCTGAATTACAACGGCATGGAAGGCGATGCCAAGGTGACCTATGGCGATGTCTTTCTGCAGGCTGAACAGGAATATTCCCGGCACAATTTTGAACATGCCGATACCGAGATCCTGTTCCGCCATTTCAAGGATGCGGAAAACGAGTGCCGGGCGCTGCTGGCAGCCGGAGCCAAGGCGAAGGAAGACGCCGGTGCTGCGGTGCATCAGGTGGTGCTGCCCGCCTATGACCAGTGCATCAAGGCCAGCCATGCCTTCAACCTTCTGGACGCGCGCGGCGTGATTTCCGTAACTGAGCGCCAGAGCTATATCCTGCGCGTGCGCGAACTGGCGAAAGCCTGCGGGGCCGCGTTCCTGGAAACGGAAGCGGGCGGCGTCGGCTATCACAACCAGGCCGCTGAATAGGCGCTTATTGCGGTCCTCAAGAGACCGGCAGGATGACAAAGCCACCCTAAAAGGCTAGCGTTTGACCCGATTGTTGCCAGGGTCTGCGCTGAGCCGCATATGCCTCTGGAACCTGTTGCTTGGGTCAGAAAAGGGGCGCGCCTTGGGCTGGATTGTTTTTGCCATTTTGATCGCTGTGTCGGTCTATGCGATTTTTCTCTACAATACGCTCGTGAAGAAGCGGCAGATGGTGGAAGAGGGCTGGAGCGGAATTGACGTCCAGCTGAAGCGCCGGGCCAATCTCATTCCCAATCTGGTTGAAACCGTTAAAGGCTATGCGGATCACGAGCAGGAGACGCTGGACCAGGTCACCCAGTTGCGGGCGTCGGCCGGAGCGGTGGCGCAAGATGATGTGGCGGGCCGGGCGAAGGCGGAAGGCGCCTTGGGCCTGGCACTTGGCCGCCTTTTTGCTGTTGCCGAAGCCTATCCGGATCTGAAGGCAAGCCAGAACTTTTCCGATCTGCATGCCTCTCTGGACGAGATCGAAAATGCCATCCAGATGGCACGCCGCTATTACAATGGCGCTGTCCGCGGTCTGAATGTGGCTGTCGAGAGCTTCCCGTCAAATCTTGTCGCGACCCAGTTCAAGTTTGAAAAAGCGGACTATTTCGAGATCGAGGACGCTGCCGAGCGGGCTGTTCCTCAGGTTCAGTTTTAGGGAGCTGCGCCTGTGATCCTGAAGAAGGTTTTTGCCGTCCTTGTTCTGCTGGCTGCTGGCAGCTTGAACGGGGAGACTGCGCTGGCGAAAGAGCGCATCTTGCGCTTTGTCTCCAATATCGAGGTGGCCCGGAGCGGCCTTTTGACCGTGACCGAGACGATCGCCGTGCGGGCGGAAGGCGCCCAGATCAAGCGCGGTATCTACCGTGACATTCCCCTCCAGATCGAAGGGGAGGGCGGTCGGGTCTACCGGGCCGGTTTCAAGCTGCTGTCGGTTCTGCAAGACGGCAAGCCCGCCGCCTTTCAAGAAAACGGCAATGGGGCCGGTGTCCGGATCTATATCGGCGACAAAAATGTCTTTCTGCAGCATGGCACCTATACATACACCATCAAATACCAGACGGACCGGCAGATCCGTTTTCCAAAGGACCATGACGAAGTCTATTGGAACGCGACCGGCAACGGCTGGATCTTCCCGATTGACGACGCGGTGGCGCGGGTGGTTCTGCCGGAGGGCATAAAGGCCCGGGACTGGACGGCCTATACCGGGGCGGTTGGCCAGACATTCCGGGCCTATGAGGCCAGTGTTGGCGAAAATGGCCGGGAAGTGATTTTCAAGACCACCCAGCCGCTCGCCCCTTATGAGGGGATGAGCGTCGTTGTGGCCATGCCGAAGGGGGCGGTTACGCCACCGACGCAAGCCGATCAGATCGGCTATTTCCTGTCAGACAACAGCTCGGAGCTGATTGGCGGGGCCGGTGTCCTGCTGGTGCTGGTCTATTATACCGTGGCCTGGCTGCTGGTCGGCCGGGACCCGGCAAAAGGCGTCATCTTTCCCCGGTTCAAGCCGCCTGCAAATGTGTCG
Source organism: Roseibium sp. AWQ4_254 (assembly GCF_056161025.1). NCBI lineage: Bacteria > Pseudomonadati > Pseudomonadota > Alphaproteobacteria > Hyphomicrobiales > Stappiaceae > Roseibium > Roseibium sp. AWQ4_254. Next base: position 22,290 of record NZ_JBSWYH010000014.1, on the reverse strand, counting down.
CCGGCTCTCGCCAGATATGTGTCCACTCAGGGCTTCAGCGATGGCGGCTGGATCGCCCTTGCCGCGGCCAGTCTCAATCTTGCGGTCAAGAAACGGCTGCGGCTGGAGCAGCACGACGGCGATGTGGTGCTTGCGCTTGAAGAGAACGGGGCCGGGATCGGGGGCGGAGGGCAGCGGCCTTTGCCGGAGGGGGAGGCGGCACTTGTGCGGTTTCTGAAAGGGCTTGGAGCTCCCTTGCAAATCTATGAGGGCAATGGAAAGTCCATCAAGGCGCTTGGCAGCAGCTTCCGGGGTGCCATTGAGACGGAAAGCCGGAACGTCTTTTTCAAGACCAACCGGTTTTACCTGATCCCCGGCGCTCTTTTGAGCGCTGCGTGTGTCCTGGCGCTGTTTCTCTTTGGCCAGATGTCTGAGGCGCATCGGGAATTTGCATTTCTGTTCATGGTCCTGTCTGTCTTTGCCACCGCTTTTTCGGTCAATATCGGCAAAGCCATTTTCCGCCTTCAGAACATGCAGCTCCGCATGGGCTTGATTTTCCTCTTGTCTGTGGGCGCTCTGACGGCCGCTGGCCTGGTTGCCAACAACATCTCCGGCGGTGTCGGTTCGCTCCCGGTCCTGCCGGTCGTGGCAGCTGTGCTGGTGGCGCTGAATGTGCTCTTTTTCTTCCTGCTCAGTGCCCCGACGGCCCTCGGGCGGCAGGTGCTGGATGAGATCGAAGGGCTCAAGCTCTATCTGTCGGTCGCTGAACAAGAGCGGCTGAACATGGCTGAAGCCCCGGACATGAGCACGGTGCATTTCGAAGAGCTTCTGCCCTATGCGGTGGCGCTTGGGGTGGAAAAGCCCTGGTCCAAGGCGTTCGAGGGCTGGCTAACCACGGCTGCAGGCGCGGCGGCAGCGGCGGGCTACCAGCCCCATTGGTACGCGGGGCAACGTTTCGATCCTTCGCACGTTTCCAGTACGCTTGGTGAGACCGCCAGTTCCATGGCCCAATCCTTCCAGTCATCGCTGCCGGTTCCCAAATCCTCCGGTTCCGGCTTTTCAGGCGGGTCTTCCGGCGGCGGTGGCGGAGGCGGTGGAGGCGGAGGCTGGTAGACGGCCGGGGCCCTTGACCCCTGCCTCCCATTTGCCTCAGGTTTGCAGTCGGGCGGCGTGTTCCGCGCTCTGGCGCTGCGCAGCCCGGGGCAATAGCGGTCTCCTGGCACACAAAACGCAAGTCTTGGCGCGGCTGAAACGCATAATACCAACCTCCATTACTGTCCGGGAAAATTCTGATTTAGGATAAAAAAGGTCCGTTTTTGGGAGAGATTCTGAATCAGGCGTTGCAACCACGATTCTAGACGATCTCCTTACAAAACGGGCCTTTTTTATCCTAAATCAGAATTTTCCCGGACAGTAGTGGAGGTTGGTATAGGGGGCTGACGCAAGAGATTTGGTCTTGCCTCAATAAAAGGGGACAGCGCGTGTCCGCAGTCAGACCCGGAGCCGCCGGGCGGTATCTATTTCCGGTTCTTGCTGTGGGTCACCCATTGATCAATATTCAAAATTGACCATACGTAAGATATTGAATTGCAGCACTGGAAACATACGGAAGTATTGTGTGTCCGGTTTGAAGTGGATGGCACGTGGCGATTTGCGTCAGTCTTGTTGTTTATCTGTTGCAGCGGAATTTTAATTTCGGGAAGCTTGCGTAAATTGACAAAGGTCAATGTTGCCAATGTCTGTCGGAACTAGTCGACGTGAAGCGCAGTTCTGCGCGTCGATTATGGAGACAGACATGAATATGAAAATGTCCGGGCTGCTGGGGCTGATCGTCACGGCAGGACTCATCGCCCCGGTGCATCAGGCTCTTGCGGCAGACCTGGGAGAGGGCGCCCCTCAGGATCCGGTCAACCAGATCAAAACGGTCAGCCCCTGGCAGGTGCGTGTGCGCGCTCTCGGGGTCATTACCGAGGATAGCGGGTCCGTGGATGGGGTGTCCGGATCCGATCTGTCCTATACGGACACCGTGATTCCCGAGCTCGACATCACCTATTTCTTCACCGACAACATTGCTGCCGAACTTATTCTCGGCACCACCTATGCCAAGGTGCACGGCGAAGGCGCGCTCAGTGCGCTTGGTGATGTCGGGGAAACCTGGCTGCTGCCGCCAACCTTGACGCTGCAATATCACTTCACCAATTTCGGCGCGTTCAAGCCCTATGTCGGAGCTGGTGTCAACTACACGATCTTCTACAACCAGTCAGCGGAAAGCGCGGACAATCTGGACATCCAGAATGCCTGGGGCGCTGCGGTGCAGGCCGGTTTCGACTACATGATCGATGACCACTGGGGCATCAACATGGATGTGAAGAAGATCTTCATGGAACCGGATTTTGACGTAACGGTGGCCGGGTCTGAACTCTCCGGCACGGCGGATCTCAATCCGTGGCTGGTGGGGGCCGGTATCACCTACCGCTTCTAAAGCTGTGAAGGGGCGGGGGAAGGCGATTGGCCCCTCCCAGTACCCTCAGGGTCAAGGTCTTTGGCCGCCGGGGCTGGCAAACGGCTCCGGTGGCCGTCTTTTCTGGTGGCCCCGTTAGACCGCCATACCCGGATCAGGCCACATTGGAACTGCCGGAAAAGGGCGGTTGACCAGCTTCCTGCCGGCTCAAAAGCGCAGCGGCCTCTTTGGCGGGCAGGGCATGTGCATACAGGAAGCCCTGGCCGAACTGGCAGCCATTCGAACTGAGGGCTTCGTGTACCTCGTCCTGCTCGACCCCTTCGGCCACAGCATCGATATTCAGGCCTTTGGACAGTACCAGGACCGCTTCCACAATGGCGGCACATTGTTTGTCGGTGAGCATGCGTTCGGTAAAGGAGCGGTCGATCTTGACCTTCTTGATCGGAAAATCCCGCAGATAGCTGAGGGAGGAATGTCCTGCCCCGAAATCATCCAGCGCAATGCTGATGCCTGCCGCTGTCAGTTCCTGCAAAATACGCCTTGCCGAATCCGGATTTTTCAACAAGGAGGTTTCGGTGATTTCCAGCACCAGCCGGCTGGGCGGGAAGGCACTGGCTTTGAGAATAGTCGTGATCTGCTCGGGAAGGGCGGGATCCTGCAATTGTACGGGCGACAGGTTGAAAGAAAGAGAGAGCTCGTCCGGCCAGTCCCGGGCCGCGATGCAGGACTGGGCGAGCAGGTGCCGGGTCAGGTCCGAGATGATGCCGCAATCCTCGGCGATCGGGATGAACTGGGTTGGAGCAACGGCACCGAAGTCGCTGTCCCACCAGCGGGCAAGCGCCTCAAAACCGGCGATCCGGCCTGTATTCATGTCCAGAATGGGTTGAAAATGGGCGACGATATCGCCGTCGTCGATGGCACGGCGCAGCCTTTGTTCCAGAAGGGTCCGGTGCAGGATGGACGCATCCATGTCGACTTCAAAGAACCGGTAGGTGGATCGGCCGGACGATTTTGCGCGGTAGAGCGCAATGTCGGCGCGCCGCAGCAGCTCGGTGACCGCATGGCCATCCAGAGGGTAAAGGGCAATGCCAACGCTGGTGCCGACGGAAATCTGGCGATCGCCGAACTCAAACCGGTCGGTGATGCGGGTCACAAGGCGCCGGGCAAAGCTTGAGACTTCCGCCTTGTCCTGAAACGCCGGGGACACAATGGCGAATTCATCGCCGCCGAGCCGGGCGACGAGACCATCCTGTCCGACGGTTTTTGCCAGCCGGTCGGCAAAACTGCGCAACAGACTGTCCCCAAACGCGTGGCCATAGACGTCGTTGATCGGTTTGAACCCATCCAGGTCCAGCATCATCACCGCGCGGAAATGGCCGTCCTTCACATCATCGCACAGGTCCGGAAAGGCCTCCAGAAACCGGCGGCGGTTCGGCAGGCCGGTCAGCGCATCATGCTGGGCCAGAGCCAGAGCTTCGGAATGTTGCGAAGACCTGGCGCGCAGTTCCTGGCGCAGCCTGCTCGTGGCCCACACGCCGCAAAGGACGCCCAACAGCGCGATGATCATGAAAATGCCGGTCGCTATATCAAAGATCAGATGCCCAGAATCCTCATGCGCCTCTTCCAGAATATGGGGCATGTAGAGGAAGAAGATAAAGCAAAAGATTGCGGCAATGAAAATTGCAGCTAAAGAGTGTGTAAAGAAACGGGCGCTGAACAGGTTCCTCATGATCACTTATTCAGTCCAAATAGATCTGCTTTACTAACGGATACTTGGAATATCACGCATATTCATTTAGGAAAGATGAAGCAAGGTGCTGAAATCTCGTAGTTAAATTTGCTTATGGCTACGGTTCTCTCAAGCTGGATGATGGCCCTGTTTGCCAGGACTCTTGCGATGGGCGCTTCCCTGCTGGAGCTGCTGGAAAAGGGGTGACAAGTTGGCCCCGAGTTGCTAACGGACGCACAGTTGTTCCTGCAAATGCCCTACCCAAGACCGAAGGCCCGAAATTCCATGCCTGATCTTCTGCTTGAGCTGTTCAGCGAAGAAATCCCGGCCCGCATGCAGCGCAAGGCGGCTGAAGACCTGAAATCCCTGGTGACCAATGCACTGGTGGAGGCGGGTCTGCCATATGAGGGGGCCAAGGCCTTTGCAACGCCCAGACGTCTTGCCTTGCATGTGGCCGGTGTTCCGGCCGGGTCTGCGGCCACCCGTGAGGAGCGCAAGGGGCCGCGCGTGGGGGCGCCGGACAAAGCCGTCGAAGGCTTTCTGCGCGGGGCCGGACTGGGCTCCATTGACGAGGCCACCATCCAGAGCGACCCGAAGAAGGGCGACTTCTATGTTGCGGTGATCGAAAAGCCGGGCCGCTCCGCCGTCGACATTATCGCCGAGTTTATGCCGGGCCTTCTGCGCGGCTTCCCCTGGCCGAAATCCATGCGCTGGGGCACGGCTGCGACGCGCTGGGTGCGCCCGCTCCATTCCATTGTGGCCACCTTCGGCCCTGAAACGGAAGAGCCGGAGGTCGTATCCTTTGAATTTGACGGCCTGGCCTCGGGCCAGACAACACGGGGGCACCGCTTCCTGGCCGATGAGGTCTTTTCCGTGCGCCGTTTTGACGATTACGCGGCCAGCCTGGAAAAGCACAAGGTCGTGCTGGAAGCAGACCGGCGCAAGGACATTATCCTGAACGATGCCAAGGACCGGGCGCTGGCACTCGGACTGGAGCTGGTGGAAGATGCGGGCCTCTTGGAAGAAGTGGCCGGGCTGGTCGAATGGCCGGTGGTGCTGACAGGCAGCTTCGACGAAGCGTTTCTCGACATTCCGGACGAGTGCATTCAGCTGACCATCCGCGTCAATCAGAAATGCTTTGTGCTCAAAGACCCGAAGACGGGCCGTCTGGCCAACCGGTTCGTTCTGGTGTCGAACATTCTGGCCGAAGATGGCGGCAAGATGATCGTGGCCGGAAATGAAAAGGTCATCAGGGCCCGCCTGTCCGATGCGCGCTTCTTCTGGGAAACGGATCTGAAAACGAAGCTCTGTGACAATCTGCCCAAGCTGGAGGACGTCAAGTTCCATGAAAAGCTGGGCAGCGTCGGTGACAGGGTCAAGCGCCTTGTCAGCCTCTCCGGCGGGCTTGCCTCCCTGACCGGGGCCGATGAAACCGACGCCGAACGGGCGGCAGAGCTCGCCAAGGCGGATCTTGTGTCCAGCATGGTTTTTGAATTCCCGGAATTGCAGGGCCTGATGGGACGCTACTACGCAGCCGCGCAAGGCGAAAAGGTTTCTGTCGCTACTGCCATAGAGGATCACTACAAGCCCCAGGGGCCGAGCGACCGGGTGCCATCCGAGCCGGTGGCCATCAGCGTGGCTCTTGCGGAAAAGCTGGACCTCCTGGCGGGATTCTGGGCCATTGACGAAAAACCGACCGGCTCCAAGGACCCTTATGCCTTGCGCCGGGCCGCGCTCGGCGTGGTGCGCATTGTTCTGGAAAACGATCTGCGGCTCAAGCTGGGCGTGGCTCTGACATCCGCGCTGGGCCCGATCAAGGTGGATGTGGCTGCGCCGGACGCGCTGGTGGCGGATCTCCTGTCCTTCTTTGCGGACCGCCTCAAAGTGCATTTGAAGGATGAGGGCGCGCGCCATGACCTGATCGATGCGGTGTTTGCCCTTGGGGGGCAGGATGATCTTCTGATGGTGGTCAAGCGGGTGGAGGCACTCGGCCGGTTCGTTGCCTCTGACGATGGCACCAACCTGCTGGCGGGCTACAAACGCGCCGTCAATATCCTCAAGGCGGAAGAAAAGAAAGATGGGGCGCCGGTCTCTGGAAAGCCCCATGCGGATCATTTCAAGGAACAGGCCGAAATCGATCTGGCCGCGGCCATAGATACCGCAAAGGCCGAGGCCGCTAAGGCTGTTTCCGCAGAGAATTTCGAAGGTGCAATGGAAGCCCTGTCGAAGCTGCGGGGACCGGTCGACCGGTTCTTTGAAGATATTCTGGTGAATTCGGACGACCCTGCCCTGCGCCTGAACCGCCTGCAACTGCTTGCCGAAATCCGGGACGCTACCCATGTGGTGGCGGATTTCTCGAAAGTGGCCGGGTAATATCTGGCTGAAACAGGCGTCTGGAAGCCGGTTTCAGCCTTTGCGCTTTGAGGCCTTGCTGCGCATGGTGTTCATCGGCTGGAGCAGCGCCAGTTGCGCTTCCAGAATGTCAAGCCGGTCCCCGCTGGCACCGCTGTCCGGCGGCTTGGAAAACGTCATCAGATCGGTCTCTTCTATCAAGTGTGGTTGGTATGACAGCTCTACGGCTGAACCGGGATCAAAATGGAAAAATGGATGTCCTTGGAAATTCGCACCGCGCGTCCTGAAGATCTGGACGGGATGGCGCAGCTGATCAACCGGATCATCGCCATCGGAGGATCAACCGCCTACCGCACGCCCTTTGATGCGGACAAAATCCGGAGCGAATTCATGCCGCCGGTCTTCGGCCTTTGCTGCCATGCCGCCGTCGAGGGAGCCGGTATCCTCGGGTTTCAATCGCTTGTGCGCAGTGATCCGGACTGGCCGGGGGAGCTCAAACTGCCTGCAGATTGGGGCGTGATTGCAACCTATGTCGACCCGTCCGCCCATGGGCGTGGAGTGGGAACGCAGCTCTTCAGGCAAACGGCAGCAGCAGCCAGACAGGCGGGAATCCAGCACATTGACGCAACGATCCGCAAGGAAAACAGTGGTGGTCTGGCCTATTATTCCAGGATGGGGTTTGAAGACTACCGGTCCGGCGAAGAGACGGTGTCAAAGCGCTTCAGCTGCGCATGATCCGGGGCACTGCAGTTGCAATCCGGCAGTGAAGGCTTCGCGCGACAAAGGGGCAGCGGCCTATTCCGCCGCTTGCTGTGTCAGCCGTGGGACCGGTTTTTCTTCAATCGGCCAGTGAATGAGCGCGGCCAGAATGCCGAGCACGATCCCGCTCCACCAGACAATGTCATAGGAACCCGTTTCGTCATACAGCTTGCCGCCGAGCCAGACGCCCAGAAAACTGCCAATCTGGTGGGAAAGGAAGACGAAGCCAAAGAGGGTTGCCATGTAGCGCGGTCCGAACATGACCGCGACCAGTCCGGAGGTTGGCGGCACGGTCGACAGCCACAAAATGCCCATGACACCGGAAAAGACCAGCACGGACAGAGGCGTTACGGGCAGCATGATGAACAGGAAGATCGCTACGGCACGGGCAATATAAATCAGGGACAGGAACACAGGTTTGGAATAACGCCCGCCAATATAGCCGGAGGCAAGCGATCCGGCGATGTTGCACAGGCCGATCAGCGCAATGGCCCAGGCGCCCCAGCTCGGATCAAGCCCCTTGTCGGCGATGAAGGGCGGCAGATGCACGGTGATGAAAGCCACATGGAAGCCGCAGACAAAAAAGCCGATGGTCAGCAGCCAGAAGCTGCGGGTTCCAAAGGCTTCGGCAACGGCGCTGGCAAGGTTCTGATCGGCCTCCGGTGCCAAACCCTGTGGCTGGTTCGCCTTTCCCCTTAGCGCAGCTGCAAGAAAGGGGATCAAGGCCATCAGGCCAGCAAAGACCAGAAGCGTGTCCTGCCAGCCGATTGTGGCAATCAGGGTTCCGCCCAGGGGGGCGAACAGGAATTGGCCAAGGGAGCCGGACGCTGTGCCGATGCCAAAGGCCAGGGAGCGCTGTTCGGGGGAGACGGTCCGGCCAAAGGAGGCCAGCACCAGGGAGAAGGATGAAAAGGCAATTCCAAGCCCGATCAGGATGCCGCCCGACAGATGCAGGGCCAGCGGGCTCTGGGCATCGATCATGATGAGGAGACCGCTGCCATAAAGAAGAGCGCCCAGGGTCATGCTTTTCCAGGTGCCGAAGCGGTCGGAAATCATGCCTGCAATGGGTTGCCCGAACCCCCAGACCAGATTCTGGATGGCGATGGCGAGGGCAAAAACCTCCCGGCTCCAGCCCCGGGCTTCCGTCATGGGCTGAAAGAACAGGCCCATGGCAGACCGGGGGCCGAACGAAATCAGGGCGATCAGGCAGCCGCAGACGATGATGAGCGGAATGTTTGGACCTTGGCGGGCCGGCGAAGAAGAAGCCGTCATTCAGAACCTCGGAGGATGGGGTGGGTGCAAGATAGCGGCTCGCGTGAATTGATAAAGTGCAAATTTTTGATCTATCAATCACAAATGGGAATAGGTGAGAGTTAGGATCCTGTCTCTTTTGGGGCAGAACCGGGCCGGGCAGGGCGGGAGCGGCTTGAAACTCTGACTGTCTTTGGTATGTACCGGAAAATGACCTTATCCGGCTTAGGGACCGTATCTCTTGACAATCGTTTCCGGCGGGATCCCGTGTCGGGCTTTGCCCAAACTGTTTCAGGACTTTGTTGATGGCCATGTCGGTTGACGATTTTGCACCTGCCCACTTTGGCAAGGATGTGGATGATGTTGTCATTCTGGGAGGCGGCTTGGCCGGGCTCTTTTGTGCCCTGAAGCTCAGCCCGCGGCCGGTGACGGTCATCACCAACGCGCCGATCGGCCAGGGAGCGTCTTCGGCCTGGGCCCAGGGGGGCATCGCTGCGGCAATCTCCGAACAGGATTCGGTCGAAAAACACCGGGACGACACCGTCGCAGCCGGCTGCGGCATCTGTGAGGACAAGATTGTCGAGCAGATGACCCGGGAGGGAAATGCCCGGGTGGAGGATCTTCTGTCCTACGGGGTGGCCTTCGACAAGGACCTCGAGGGCCGCCTGCAGTTGGCCCGCGAAGCGGCCCACACCCATAGCCGTGTGGTGCGCGTGCGCGGGGATATGGCCGGCAAGGCAATCATGGATGCGTTGATCACGGCGGTCCGCAACACGCCGTCCATCCGGGTTCTTGAAGGCTATATCGGCGAAAGCTTCTTGGGGGAGGGGCGCTATGTGACGGGTGTACTGGTCCGCCGCCGTGGCGGGCTGTCACGCTTGGCCTTTCCGGCCAAGGCTGTGGTTCTGGCCTCTGGTGGGGTCGGCCATCTCTTCGGCCTGACCACCAATCCCCACGAGGCCAATGGCCATGGCCTGGCCATGGCAGCCCGCGCCGGGGCGGTGCTGGCAGATACCGAATTTGTCCAGTTTCACCCGACCGCTCTTGATGTGGGCAAGGACCCGGCTCCGCTGGCATCGGAAACCCTTCGCGGCGAAGGAGCGGTGCTGGTCAACAAGGCAGGGGACCGCTTCATGGAGGGCGTTCATCCGGATCTGGAACTAGCGCCGCGCGATGTGGTGGCCAGGGCGATCCATGTGGAGATCCAGGCGGAGCGGGGCGCCTTTCTGGATTGCCGGGAGGCGATAGGTCCCCGTTTTGCCGAGTCCTTCCCGACAGCTTTTGCGGCAGCGTCAGCGGCTGGGCTTGACCCGCAAAAGGACCTGCTGCCGGTGGCCCCGGCCGAGCATTATCACATGGGCGGCGTGTTGACCGATGCCAATGGGCGTACCTCGCTGGATGGGCTCTGGGCTGCTGGGGAAGCGGCGGCAACCGGCGCCCATGGGGCGAGTCGGCTGGCCTCCAACTCGCTGCTGGAAGCGGTTGTCTTTGCCTCCAGAATTGCAGAAGACATTCAGGGGCTCATGCCCACCCCGCGCAGCGCCTACTGGAACAAGATGGACGATGCACCTGATCTGCCGAGCCAGCGCAATGTGGACGAGCGCGGGGCCATCTCTGTGCTGCGCACGGTCTTGAGCAAACATGCCGGGGTCGTGCGGGACGCGGACGGGCTGAAATCGGCCCTGGCTGAAATCGCGGCGGCCGAACAGATCTGCGTGCGCCAGTCCATCAGGAACATGATGATTGCCGGAAAGATCATTGTGGCGTCTGCCCTGATGCGGGCAGAAAGCCGCGGTGCTCATTTCCGCAGTGATTTTCCGCAGGAAAATCCCGAACTTGCCAAGCGCTCTTTCACCACTTTGAACGAAGTCGAGTCTCAGACGGCCGAGGTGCTGGGCACGTCTTGACGGCAGGTCCTAATTCCAGCCGCCCGCCTTTGTCTTGTAGAAAATATGCAGGCCGACTTGGCCGAGCTTGTTCATGGACCGCGCCCACCGAGGATTAACATAAGTTGCATGATAGTGGGTCGAGGCGTCGACCATTTTCAGGTAACGCTTGCCGTCCAGAACCTCATGGGCGAGTCGCTTGGCCGTTTTCCAGGCCTCCGGGCTGTTGATCCGGTCCTTGATCCCGTCACAGGCAAAGGAGAACTGGCAGCGGTTGCGCTTGTGGCGGTTCTGATAGACGACCCCGCAGATGGAACTCGGGTAGGAAGGGTTCTTTACCCGGTTGAGCACCACCTGAGCGACGGCCACCTGGCCCTCTTCGCTTTCGCCCCGGGCCTCGAAATAGATCGCTTCGGCGAGGCAGCGCTGCTCTTTCTTTTCGCCGACGGACAGCGGAAGCGGCTTCTGAGCCCACCAATGCGGGTTGTCCGGGTCTTCAGGTGGCGGCAGCTCCTGTTCGTATTTTGCGGCTCCGAACAAGGCGTCGAACGGATCCTTGGTTTCCTTCACGCTGTCCGGAGCATAGGCGGAGACAAGCGAGAAGCTGGCGGCCGCAGCATTGCGGGCCATCATCACCTTTTGCAGATCCATCGGCCCGTCTTCCAGAAGCCCGTCCTTGCTGGCTTCTGTCAGGCGTCTTTCTTCTTCAGGGTCAAGCGGCTCCGGTTTCACAAAGGCCACACGGGGCAGGTCTTCGTGTTTTTTCTCGTTGGAGATCAGGCTGGACATGGCATAGACGTTGCCGGCCGAACGGTCCACCATCTGCCGGTCGGGCGCGAGTGTGATCCGACGGTCCCCCTTGGCGGACGTGTTGGTGACAATTTCCGACGGCATTTCCGTCGGGCGGATGTCCTCGACCACCTGTTTGAGGCCGTAAAGCGCGCGGGGCTTGAAGCCCTTTTCCGCAGAAGTCAGCGTCAGAACAGGGGTATTGGTATAGTCCGGCACGGCCGGGGTGCCCAACTCCAGTTTGGGGGCGATCTTGGAGGTGAAATTGGCCGGTTCAAGCGCCATCATCCAGCGCGGCGTGTCGTTTCGCGCGTTGATCAGGGCAAAGATGTCCTGATTTCCGATGGTGCCGCCAATGCCGAAAAAGACAACAGGGCTCGCCAGAAGCACGTGTTTTAACCGGCGCATGCGGGCACGGGCCGGGCCGTCTTTGTGTTTCACAGCAGAAGTAAACCGCTTTCTGGTGCGGGGTCTTGGGCCAAACATACGCAGCCAACTCCAACTCGTTCCACACCGCCGCGATGGGCTTGGCGGTGAGTGCTAACGCCCTGTCAACGGGCGTGCTTGAATTGAGAATGTCTGCTTAACCTTGAAAGTCCGTTAATGGAGTTGTGATTGGCCTGTATTCGCCGGTTTTTTTCTAAAAGCCCGAAAATTATGGTTAATCTTGTGGTGGTTCGATCTCTGATCACGAAGGCTTTACTTGGGTATTTCTTTAAAGAAAACTTAACGCAAGGTGCCGGAATGGGTCTGGGCCGGTCTGGCCACAGCCATAAGGCTGTCCAGTCCAGCCCGGAAAAAGGGGCGCAGCCCCGCATCTCCGTTTCAGGATCGCAGCGCTGTCGTCAGTCGAGCGGCATGATGAAAGGCGTGCCTTCAAAGGCGTTTGCCCCCCGGCCGATGCCCCGGATGGCATCGATCATGCGCCCGTTGCGGCCCAGCAGCTTGTCGGCCATGGCCACGATCCGTGCATTGGGGGTGGCCGACGGGGACCGCTCGCGCAGCAAGGCGGCCAGCCGGTACTCATCCGAATCGGGCGTCAGGGCACAGGCGGCCACATAGGCCCCGGCGGTGGAGCGGCTGATACCCGCCCAGCAATGGATCACCAGCGGCGCTTTCCGGTCCCAGGCACCGGCAAAGTCGATCAGCGCCTGAACATGGGTCTCGTTGGGCGGGGTCAGATTGGCGATTGGCTCCACGATGTCATTGAAGGCCAGAAACAGGTGCCGGCCGGGATCCACACCTGCCGGGGTGGACACTGCCATTTCCGCATTGATCAATGTGACAACGGATTTCGCCCCGGTCCGGGCGACCGTTTCGTTCAGTTTGGAAAGAGAACACACGTGCAGCATGGCGGAACCGGTTTCGTTTGTGTCCATAAAACTAGTCACCTGACTCTGAAGTTCGTCTCATGTCCCGGCACGCTCCGAACGAACTTCAGAGTCAAGGAGGTGACAAGCAAGGTTATGTTTCTAGTGTGGTTTTCGAATTTGAAACCCGCTCCGGAAGTTGCTGCGAACATGAAGCACATTTCAAATTCACCAAATTAGGGCCTTTGTCCGCAAAGTCACGCCTTTGCACGTTTGCTCCCGCGAGCTGTTTCGCGCTCACGCAAGGTTTCCAGCGCATGGAAGCGCTCCAGAAACAGCTCCTGAGCTTTGGCGACGGGAAGCGGTTTCAATCCATAGCGCAGCTTTCCCGTGCTGTCCGATTGAAAGCCTCTGGGGCGGCCAAAAATCTTGGCGGCTTCCATATCATCGAAGCCGGCCAGTTCAACCGCTTCAAAATAGGCACAGATGATATCGGCCCGCTTGGCCAGCTTCTTCACGGTCTGTGGGATCTCCGCGGGCAGGCCGAAGCGCACATGAACGGCAGCCTGAAGGCGCCCTTCAACGGCCTTGTAGGCTTCACCGATCACCGCCTTGAACGGCGAGATCATGTCGCCGATCACATATTCGGGGGCATCATGCAAAAGCACCGCCAGACGCCAATGGGCGGGCAGGTCCGGTTTCAGCTTAAGGGCAATGTCTTCGACAATCAGGGAATGTTCGGCAACAGAAAAGGCATGGTCGCCATTGGTCTGCCCGTTCCAGCGGGCCACCCGGGCAAGCCCGTGGGCAATGTCGGAGATCTCCACATCCAGGGGCGAGGGATCCAGCAGATTAAGACGCCTGCCGGACAACATGCGTTGCCAGGCGCGGGGAGGCTGATCGGGGCGGGCTGTGGGCATCGGTCCTGAATGTCGTGAGTGGCACTATCCGTCCGCTGCGGCCGTCTCAGGCCAGGTAAACGCCGCCCAATCGGGGATGCTGACCTGAATCTCCACGCCGCCGCAGTCAAGAGGGGTGCCGTTTTCCTTGGCCTGAGCCGCCTTGTCAAGCCGCACCACCGCCAGCGCAAGGGCGCTGTCTCCGGTGACAGCCGACGAGCCGATCGCGCCGATGGCCTTGCCATCCGCCGTCACGGGGGTTCCCATCTCCGGCAGGGCGCTTTTTGCGGCCGCTTTCAAGAACCGCTTGCGGGCGGTGCCCCGGTGGTGCACCCGAGAGACCACTTCCTGGCCGACATAACAGCCCTTGGTGAAGGAGACACCGCCCAGCTGGTCGAGGTCGACATCATGGGGAAAGAGGTCGGAATAGACATAGTCCTTCAGGCCCTCGGGCACGCCGAGGGCAATCCGGTGCCTGTCATAGGCTGCAAGGGGGAGTGTATCTGCGCCTGAAGACTGAGCAAACAGATCCGCCGGACCGACCACGCGCCGTCCGAGCGCAGGCAAGCGCGGATCGGGCAAATCAACGCGTGCGCCGGGCGCTTCTGCTGCGCCGTCCCAGAGCGCGAACACGGTCATCTCAGGGGCTTCCAGCGCCAGATCAACCTTGGCCCGCAGCCGGTAGAAGCTCAGCCGTTTTAGAAGATCTGCCGCGATGGCCGCAGGCGCGTCTAGCAGATAGCCGTCCCCGGTGTTGTAAATCAGGAAATCGAACAGGATCTTGCCCTGGGGCGTCAAGAGAGCTGCAGAAGAAGCGCCTGTTCTGTCCGTCTCCTCCAGATCGGCCGTCACCAGGTTCTGCAGGAAATGATGGGCCTCATCCCCGGCAACGCGGATCAAGGCACGGTCGGTCAGGTCAACGGTCTTGGCGTCGGTCTTGGTGGCGGTCAAGGGGGCGCTCCTTATGGGCTCAGAGGACGCAGGTCTTGACCGGCGAAATAAGTGTTTTGGGACAGGAGGGCAAGGCCGGGATTTCTGAAGACGGATCTGGTCCTTTGCGGGCAGCCCGCGTATAAGCCCGGAAGCATACTCACCCCTGACCCAGCCGAAGCCGGAGGAAGCCCATGAGCGAGACCTATGACCTGATCCTGAAAGGCGGAACCGTCGTCAATCAGGATGGTGAGGGCCAGCGTGATGTGGCCATCCGTGACGGGCGGATTGCCGGGATCGGCACTTTTGAGGGCCCCCAGGCGGAGCGGGTGATTGAGTGCACCGGGCTGCATGTTCTGCCCGGTGTCATGGACACTCAGGTGCATTTCCGCGAGCCTGGGCTGGACCACAAGGAAGATCTGGAATCAGGCTCGCGCGCGGCCGTCATGGGTGGGGTGACGGCGGTCTTTGAAATGCCGAACACCAATCCGCTGACCACGTCGGAAAGCGCACTGGCGGACAAGGTCAGGCGCGGCCACCACCGCATGCATTGCGATTTTGCCTTCTGGGTCGGTGGCACCCGGGACAATGTGAAAGACATTCCCGAACTGGAACGCCTGCCTGCGGCGGCAGGCATCAAGGTCTTCATGGGCTCGTCGACCGGGGACCTTCTGGTGGAAGATGACCAGGGCGTGCGCGACATCCTGTCGGCGACCCGGCGCCGGGCGGCCTTTCATTCCGAAGACGAGTTCCGGCTGCGGGCGCGCCAGGGCGAGCGGATCGAGGGGGACCCAAGCTCCCATCCGGTCTGGCGCGACGAGATCGCGGCCCTGCAATGCACCCAGCGCCTGGTCGGCATTGCCCGGGAAACGGGGGCGAAGATCCATATCCTGCACCTGTCCACCGCCGAAGAGGTCGACTATCTGATCGCTCACAAGGACGTGGCCTCCATTGAAGTGACCCCCCACCACCTGACCCTGACGGACGAGGCTTACAAGCGCCTCGGGACCCTGGTGCAGATGAACCCTCCTGTGCGTGCGCCCCGGCATTCGGAAAAACTGTGGTGGGGCCTGGAACAGGGCATTCTGGACATTTTCGGATCCGATCACGCGCCGCATCTTCTGGAAGAAAAGCAGAAGCCTTATCCCGCATCGCCCTCCGGCATGACCGGGGTGCAGACCCTGGTGCCGGTCATGCTGGATCATGTGAACAAGGGGCGCTTGAGCCTCGCGAGGTTCGTGGACATGACCAGCGCAGGCCCGGCCCGCCTGTTCCAGCCTGCGCGCAAGGGCCGGATTGCCGTTGGCTATGACGCCGATTTCACGGTTGTTGACATGAAACGGACAGAGACTATCCGCAACGAATGGATCGCTTCCAAATGCGGCTGGACCCCCTATGACGGCAAGGACGTTACCGGCTGGCCCGTGGGCACGATTGTGCGCGGTCATCAGGTGATGTGGGAGGGCGAGCTGACGGCCCCGTCCGAAGGCGAAGCGGTGATTTTTCAAGATGGTGTGTCCAAAAAGTAACCTGACGTAGCGTTTTCAAAGTCAGAAGACGGGGTGCGATCCGCCTACGGGGCTCGGCATGCTGGATCGTCGGGCGTGTTGTGACGGATCCAAACAATTTGTGATGTGAATGACAGTGGCCGGCTGGCTAGGATGTCAAGCTGGATGGGCGGTCAGGTCTGGAAACAAATGGGTAACCGTGTTTCCTAACCTGATCTCAAATCGTTACAGGTCATAGTTCCCTTGGGTAAAGGGTTTTCGTTGAGCTTTTGGGTTTTGCGTTGGGGAGCTCCGGGATGTTGTTTGGAATGTTTCATATAATGCGCACCGGTCCGGCTGGCCGGCTTTTCACCGCCGCGGCCATGTCCATGGCCGTTGTCACCGCTGCTTCGGCGCGCGATACAGCGCCTGAGACCGGCGCCGAGCAAGCGTCCGAAGCGCCGCTTCATATGCTGGTGTCGCTGAAAGAGCAGAACATCCGGGTGTACCGGGGACTGGATCTGATTGAAGTGTCGCCGATTTCCTCCGGCAAGCGCGGTCACAGTACGCCGACCGGGGTGTTTTCGATCCTGGAAAAGCGCCGCAAGCATTTCTCCAATCTCTATGACAATGCGCCGATGCCGTTCATGCAGCGCCTGACCTGGTCGGGTGTGGCGCTTCATGTGGGCAAACTGCCCGGCTATCCGGCCTCCCATGGCTGCATCCGTCTGCCGCGCCCCTTTGCCAAGTCGCTCTATTCCATGACGGAGCGGGGCGTGCAGGTGGTTGTGACAAAGGGCGAGGCGGCGCCGCAAAGTGTGCGCAGCCCCGCATTGCCTCAGCCCTATGCGCCAGCCACGGAGGTGGCGAGCCTGTCCGGCAAGACAATTGAGTCGGACCCGGCCCTGCGCGGGGCCATCCGCCCGGCCGCGCTCCAGGCGCCGCTGACAGTTGCCCAGCCGGACAATCCCCATTTCGACCGTCCGCTGCGAATGATCATTACGCCGCAAAAGCCGCCCAACAAGGTGAAGGTGCTGCAGCGGCTGTTGAACAAGCTCGGCTATGAGGCCGGTCCAGTGGACGGTGTTGCGGGCCGCAAGACCCGGGCTGCCATCCGCCTTTATCAGGAAGGTGCCGAGCTGCCGGTCACCGGCAACATCACAGATGGGCTGACCGCGCGCCTTTTTGCCGAAGCCGGCTATGAAAAGCCTCAAAACGCGATGCTGCGTGTGCGCCGGAAGTTCCGGGACATTTATTCCGCTCCAGTCACCATCAAGGACATCGATCAGGAAATCGGCACCCATGTCTTCACCGCGCTTGGCTTTGAGCAGGGCGATACAACAGTCGAGTGGATTGCGGTGTCGGCGGAAGGGGAGCGCGGCGGCACAGCCGAGGACGTTTTGAACCGGCTTGAGATCTCCGCAAAAGTGGCGGTTGACCTGTCCCGGATGCTGACCCCCGGCACATCGCTGACGGTGACTGACCGCAGTTACAAGCGCAATACGGGACTGGGCACGGATTTCGTGGTCATTACCCGCTAAAGGACCGGACCCGTCCGCAGCACGAACAGCCCCCGCAACTTGCGGGGGTTTTTATTATCCGGATAAGCGCAGTTTTTCCTGTCAGCGTCACCAAATTGTCGTCTGCTTGCCGTATCGCAGGGCAATTCAGTCGCGCGATGACTCGGGAGAAAGTAATGGCGCAGAGCACGCTCACAGCTTCGAAGAAACGTCTCAAGAATGCGGTGCACCGTTCGGAGGCAACATCCCGGGAAGGGATCTTGGAGCGCCTCTTCACCTTCGCTTTCAAGGGGCTTGTCTATCCACAGATCTGGGAAGATCCGGATGTGGACATGCGGGCCTTGCGGCTGACACCCGAGTCCAAAATGATTGCGATCGCGTCCGGCGGCTGCAATGTGATGTCCTATCTCACCGCCAACCCGGCCGAGATCACCGCCGTTGACCTGAACCGGGCCCATGTGGCGCTGGG
The DNA here is from genome assembly GCF_056161025.1 of Roseibium sp. AWQ4_254. Lineage (NCBI taxonomy): Bacteria > Pseudomonadati > Pseudomonadota > Alphaproteobacteria > Hyphomicrobiales > Stappiaceae > Roseibium > Roseibium sp. AWQ4_254. The sequence goes on along the minus strand of NZ_JBSWYH010000014.1, from coordinate 4,469 downwards.
CCGCCTCAAACTGGCCGCTGCCAAGCACTTCCCCAATTACGAAACCTTCTACCGGTTCTTCGGTGAAGCCGATGAAAAGGCCAATGTGGCCGCCTATAACCGGTTTTTGAAAGACAATCTCGATCCAGAGACGATTGCCTACTGGGAAGGCCGGGATCTGGCCAATTGGGGCCGCAAGCGCATCACCCTGTTCTCCCGCGATCTCTACCATCACGGACTGCTCGGCTATTGCATCGGGGTTGGCCATCTGGTCGCCCGCCTTTACGGGATCGATCCGAAACATATGGTCAAGACCCGGTCCCTGGAAGAACAGCGCAGCTTCTTCGACAGCGCCTTGGCGCCGCTCTTCGACAAGCGCCTGGTGCGCTGGGCGACGTCAAAGAAAATGTCTCTTTATGGCCTCGGCATTCCGCCAGCGCAGTATGACGCGCTCGTGTCCGCCAATGCGGACGGAAATATGTCCGCGGTGCTCAAGGAACGGCTGGAGAAACTCGCCTGCGACTTTTCCATGAAGGACAACTATTTCGCCTGGCAGGCCTTTGGCCGGGGCTATGCGCCCAAGACTCAAGAAACCACCGGGGAATCCGGCCCGCTGCCGCCCTATCTGAAGCGCGATCATTTTGAAGAGATCCGCGAACGGGCCAGTCGGGTGCGGGTTCTGAACCGGAACTTCACCGAACATCTCCAGTCCGTCGATGAGGGATCTCTGGACGCTTATGTGCTGCTCGATGCCCAGGACTGGATGACCGATCATCAGCTCAACGCTCTCTGGTCTGAAATCACCCGCACGGCCCGCCCGGGCGCACGGGTGGTGTTCCGCACCGCTGCTGAGCCGACCTTGCTGCCCGGCCGTGTGGCCGACGAGATCCTGGACCGCTGGACCTATGAGGAAGAGGAAAGCCTGGAGCTTGGCCGTCAGGACCGCTCCTCCATCTATGGTGGTTTCCACCTTTATGTGTTTAACGGCTGAGACGCGGTACGGGACAAGGCATGACGGGAGCGGTTGAAACGGCAAAGCTGATGGACGCTGTCTATCGCCATCAGCGCCATGTCTATGATTTCACGCGTAAATATTATCTTCTGGGACGGGACCATCTGATTGCCCGGCTGGACCCGCCCCGCCAGGGGGTTGTTTTGGAGCTGGGCTGCGGCACCGGGCGCAACCTGATTGCAGCGGCGAAAAGACATCCCGATGTGCGCTTCGTCGGTCTGGATATTTCCAGGCACATGCTGGAAACGGCGGAAAAGAACATCGCCAAGGCCGGGTTGAGCGACCAGATCACCTTGATCGAAGGCGATGCGGCCGACCCGGAGGCCACGTCGGCCAAGGCAACCGGTGTCGTTGCCTTTGACCGGGTGTTTTATTCCTACACCTTGTCGATGATCCCGATCTGGCGCGAGGCGCTGGCGGCAGGGGCCGCCCGGCTTGCAACGGGCGGACGAATCCATGTGGTTGATTTCGGTCAGCAGAAAGGTCTGCCCGGCTGGTTCCGCAAACTGCTCTTTGCTTGGCTGAGATCCTTCCATGTAACGCCACGGGCCGGTCTGGAAGAGGAATTGCGCGAGTTGGCGGACCGGACCGGCTGCAGACTGGAGGCAAGACCGCTTTACCGGGGCTATGCCGACTATGCGGAGCTCCACAAGGCTCCCTGAAAGGGGGAGATTCTGTGCTGTTGCGCGGCTGCGGGGGCGTGCAGGAGCAAAGACGCGCTGGTCCGTCGGGGGGCTTTCCTAATCCCCGGCGACAAAATAATGCAGGGTGCCATCCGGGCCAATTCCGACCCGGTAGAACGTCCAGGCACCGAATTCTTCCATCTCCGCAAAATCCCCGGCTGTGATGATCCGGAACATTTCCACCTTCTGGTCCGGGCGCAGGCTGGACAGGGGATAGCGGGCGAAATAGGGCCAGACATACATTTCCTGAGGGGTGCCGGCATCGACATGGAGAAAACCTGCATCAAGCACATCCGCCAGGATCGCCAGGATCTCGAAGCCCTCGCCATCGCCGGAACTGGATTTCAGGAAATCGATGGGGTCGCCGGTGTCTCCAAAGGACAGGGTGGGCGGCAATTCATTGCTTTCCAGCACCATGCGCAGCCGGTCCATGCTGCCGGACAGGGCGGCTTCTGTCAGTTGTGCATGCATGCGGGCCACCGGCTTCGGCAGCATCGACGTGTTGTAAAGAACCGGCGGCGGGGCTGGGTCCTCGGCCTGCCGGGCCGAACCGTTTGCGCTGGGCCCGTCCCCGGGTTCCGTTTGCGCCGGATCGGCCTCGGTCTGCGGGCCGCTCAGATGTGCATCGGGGATCGGCGGCGCCTGGGTCGTGTCCTGGGGAGCGATGGGAATGGTCTGTATGGTAACGGTCTTTGCAGTTGCCACCTCCGTGCAAAGGCCGAGCACCAGAGCCACCGCCAAAATCGTCCGTCCCATCGTGAACTCCTGAACACTGTTTCCGCTCATCGGTATGCCCCACAGGGTCATTCCTTAAACAATTCATGGCAGGGTTGGAACCGGGAGAGAGGAATTTCCCGGTCAAGGATGAGCGAGAAGGGCCGGCTGTGACCGTTTTGGAATATGTGCTGATCGGATATTTCGTCGGCATTCTCACAACCGCTCCGGTGGGGCCGGTCAATGTCATGGCAATTCAGAACGCTGCGCGCGGTGGCTTCAACCACGGGGTGTTTGTTGGTCTGGGCGCCGTTCTGGCTGATACGCTCTTTGCCATTGTTGCGATCTTTGGTGTGTCTGCCATCACCAATTTTGTCGAAGGCCAGCTCAGCCTGATCGAGTTTGCGGGCGGTGCGCTGCTGATCGTGTTCGGGCTCAAGATCTGGCACACCCATACTCATCTGGATGCGCAGGGCAATGGCCGCGACCATGGCTTTTTGACCGACGCAACAGCCGCATTCTTCATGGCAGTCACCAATCCGGGAACGATTTTCGCCTTTGCTGCGATCTTCGGGGTGCTGGGGGATTTTCGCCCGGTCCATGGCGACCATCTCGGCTCGCTGATGATGGTCGCTGGCGTTGCATGCGGAGCAACATCCTGGTGGGTCGGGGTATCGGCGGTGGTAACCTATTTCAAGGCCAGGATTGACGAACGCTGGCTGGACCGGGCCAACCACATTGCCGGTGCGGTCCTGATTCTGTTCGGTGTGATCATTTATATAAAACTGGCTGTGTATGGCAGCAGCCATGCTTCCGGCATCTGGACGCATTGAAGCAAAAAGGCCGGTGACCCAGCCTCATTGCATCTTGTTGTCAGTCTGCCTCGACTATTGCAGCACCCGGTTGACCGTGTAGTCGCCCTGGAGGATCCGGTCCGGCAGACCTTCAGCCAGCTTGGCGACGGCATCTTCCCCGTATGCTGCGACAAGGTCGGCAAGGGCGGTGAACATGGCAGCATGGGCGACAGCGTCCGCATCCACCCCGTTGGCAATGGCTTCGGCCCAGGCATCGGAAATAAAGCCGAGAGCAGCACGTCTGATGTCTTCGTCTTCGGCGAACTCGGCATCCATTGCCGCTTCTGCATGATCGTCGTTTATCATTCGTATCCTTACCGGTCTGTCCCGAACCTTTGGGAGCAACTTTTGCGTGTCCCTGTCTCGAATCTCATGACCTGATCCTAGCACGGTGTGTCGCGCTGATAAGCAACCGTGAACACAAACTTAACGTCCACCCACAAATTTCATCCAAAAGGTTTACCAAGTCGTAACGATTGCGGCTTTTTTGCCCGGATTATCTGCCATACCGGCTGGTGACGTCGGTGATAATGGTCTCACCTTCGGTCAAATACTGTGCCATTGCGATACGCGCGGAGCCGGTACACTCTCTGTAAGCAACTGAGAAACCACGGTAACCCTGATTGAACCGCTCAATGAAACGGCGGCGCCGGTTTTCATTAACCGTTTCTGCATCCAGAAAGTCTTCCATCCGGTCCCGCCAGCTCGGAACGTCGGTTTCCCGGCATAAAGGGCGTAAGAAATGGAGTGCGCCGAAGATTTCTGCCAGCCGCATCAGTTGCGGTTCGAAGGGCGGTGCATCGCTCCCAGTTTCCTGCGCCACTGCAACCTGTGGCGGACATGCCAGGACAAGGCCTGTCAACACAAGGCAGAGGCACAACACTGCAAGGAGGCGATTTGCGGTCATGGACGGATCATGCGCTTGGGACGGGGGCTCTGCAAGCGCTCTTGCGCAGTGATCCCAAGAATTGCGCGATTGAAAGAATGGGCACGCAGCCCCTTTTTGAAAAACTCTGCGTCTTGGATGGTGCCGAAACACAGCCTGTCCTGCGGCCTCCAGGTGGGCTGGGTCCCGCATAATCTCAGCGGCCAATGCCGCTGTGAGCACCCGCCGGGGCGGGTAATACCAACCTCACTAGCTAGGAACCGATCTGACCGTGTTTGGGGACTGTTCGGCAAGGAGCAGGTTGCAGGGCGATATGGTTTATCGTTCAAAACCTGGGACGC
>NZ_JBSWYH010000013.1:0-153652 GCF_056161025.1 Roseibium sp. AWQ4_254 | reverse complement strand
CGCGTCTGCGATAGACGCAGTCACGCCCTCAGAGGCAAGAAACTACTTCGCTGCCGCAGGATATGAGCCGGAGTAAGCGGGAAACGCTCTAATGGGCGCAGAGCTCTGCAGTTATCCATTCCAAATACCTATACTGCGACTTTGCTCGTGCCCAGGCTACGAAGATCAAACGCTCGCCAATGCAATTGTTGACAGGCAGCGTCAACTTGGGAATTTACATTTTTTTCGAGAAGCTATTCTTCTCGGATTTCAACAAATGGATCGCCAGCGTGTCAGGCGTTTAGCAACTGAAGTTTTTGGCAATTCAGCTCCACCGCTACAACGCGCAATCGCTTACGCTGTAAGGAATTATGAACGAATGAATGATCAACAGAGAAACCCGCTTTTGAGAAACCTCTTACAAAGCTCACAAGACTGGTTCATCAGTCGACTTTAGAATCGTTTTCAAAATCAGAACCACCGAATTCTGCGCTCATAAACCACTCAAAAACTGGCTATTTTTTTGTACTTTTCATCGGTATTTGTTTGTAAAAACGGCTGATTACTGCGTTTTTTTCTGAAACATCACTCTCTGGGGGTGAAGGGGTCGTCGGTTCAAATCCGGCCTGCCCGACCATTTTTCAAAAATTCCCCGAAATATTCGAATTGATCCGGCCTGGAGCTGGACACCCGCAAAAACCCTCCATTTTGATGCGGCATTCGCGGGTTTCGGCTTTTTCAGTCTGGTGAGTGCGATTTTTCCGCGTTTTCTCTGGTTTTGGGGGTTTTTGACCCGCCAAAATGCGCTCTGCGCCCGATACCAGACGCACCTATGCTGTGGCCTTGGCGCGTTCAGGGAAAATCAGACGGTCAAAGTTGTAAGCCAGGTTGGCCAGCGTCAGTTTCGCCTCGGCGCGTGCGAGGCCGATCGTGCGGATGAACAGACCGTAGCGGTTTTTCTGATGGGCAAAGACATGCTCCACCCGCGCGCGGACCGTGGACTTCTTCGCATTGGCGCGCGCGGCCGCCTCTGGCATGGACTTGTTCGCAGGCTTGCGCCGGTGGATGCGGCTCACCAGCATGTTGCCTGCCAGCCATTTCTCGTTTGTCTGCGAACGGTAAGCGCTGTCGGCCCAAACATCCGAGGCCGTGTTGTCCTTGGTGACGACGTGCTTCAATTGCCGGCCATCGGCATCCGCGGCCGATGTCACATGGCATCCCCGGATGAAGCCAAAACGCCGGTCAATGCTGATATGACTTTTGTAGCCGAACACCGGCAGGGCGATTTGCGGCAGCGGCGTGCCATCGGGCCGAAAGCGCGGCTTGCCGCCAACCTTCAGCGTCCAGCGGGCATTCGTGTCCTTCTGAGCCGCCTTGCTGGGCGCATCCGGCCAGATTTCCTTGGCCGTTTTACCCGCCTTGACCGCTTCCTTCTCGTCTTCGGTATTACGCTGCTTGGGCGCGGGAACCAGGGTCGCATCGACGATCTGGCCGGACATGGGGATGTAGCCCTTCTTCTTCAGTTGCCAGTCGAAGGCCTTCATGACGCGCTTCAAGGTGCCGGTCTCCGTCATCCGGTTGCGGAAGTGACGGATCGTGTTCTCATCCGGCGTGGCCCCGCCCAGTTCAAACCCCAGGAACCGCATCCACGACAACCGGTCCCGGATCATGAACTCCATCTTGGCATCGCTCAGATTGTGCTGCGCCTGAAGGATCAGCACCTTGAACATCGAAACAGGATCGAACGGCGGGCGCCCGCCCTTGGACCCATTGCCGTATCCCAGCCCCTCTACGAGCCAGTCACGGAAATACTCAAAATCGACTGTGGCAGACAGAACCTCAAGCGGGTCGCCGTCCTTGCTCAGACGTTCAAGATGCTCGGATAAACTGAAAAGGCTCATTGGATGCATCACCGCACCTCCATGGAGCCAGTGAATCAGATATCACCGCTCAACGCGAGGGTTTTTGCGGGTGTCCAGCTGGTTGCATTGGCGTTTTGCGGCGCTCGTTGCATTTGCCGTTAGCTGAAGAAGCAAAAGCGTACTTGGCGCGATCCGCGCCCCATCAACACATGCGCTGCGACGGACATAATTGCTTTTTCCGGATACGGGAACCTCACAACTCAAGTTCAAGGCCACTTGCACATTATTTCCGGCTAGATGTTGAGCCTCAGGCGATCAATCTGCACAGGCGGAAAAACGATAAGTCCAAGAACGTTGCGGCCGCCAGCGTCCCATTGCGGTCGAACCAAAGCATCAATCCCAATAAACGCAGCGGCCAGAACAGACCGGTAAGCAGGTAAAACAGCTTTGTCTTCGATATCCGAGCCTACCGTTTCGACAGCGCGCTTGGGCAGATGTTGAAGTGGCGTTTGAAGGCGGTGGTGAAGTTGCCGGGGGAGGAATAGCCCGCCAGATAGGCGGCTTCAGCTATGGAGACGCCGTCCATCTCAAGCGCCTGACGGGCATAGGCCAGCATGAAGGCGCGGATATATTTGCCCGGCGACATGCCACGGGCCGTCAGGATCAGGCGGCGCAGGGCGTTGAGGCTGAGCCCCACCCCCTTGGCCAGGTCCAAGGCGGACACGGTCTGTCCGGTGTGACTGTTGAGGAAATGGTCAATGGCCTTCAGCCGCTCGTGGTCATGGGGCCGCAGCCGAGACGCAGGGCCCTCCTGACCGTGCGTGCGCAGCTGGCTGAACGCCTCGCTGATCAGCGCCAGAACCCGGCTTTCCAGGGCGAGGCGGCGGACATGCTCCGGCCCCTCTGGCAGGCTCAGGATCTGCTCGGCCTGGGCAATGCTGTGGGCGGAGGGCTCCCAGGACCGGATGGCCAGATCCGTGCCGCTCAGATGCGTCTCCCTGACCGTCTGACCGTCGGTCTCCTGGCCTGACAGGTTGACAAGAGCCTGAAGGTCGGTGCCGCTGGCCTCCGCCAGCTTTGCCAGCCAGCCGGCGGTCATGGTGATAACGATTTTCCGCAGGCGGTCGCCACGCCGGCTCTGCCGCCTGAAGGGCTGGGGCTGTGCGTTCCACCTGAGAAGCGCCACTGGCTGCCACGCCTTTTTCTCAGCGCAGTAGACCGGCATGGGGATCGGCAGGCCGCCAAAACTGGCCGAGATATGGCCTTGCAGGAAAATCGACAGGACGAGCCGCGGATCGCAGACATTTTCAACCGTCATGCCCTTCAGCTCTTCCGTATCGGCGAAATGTACGCTCAAGCCGGGCTGAAGCTGCAAATAGCCGATATTGCCGCGCAAAAGCCTCGTCTCCCCTGCCAGCGCCGGTTCGACGACCTGCCAGCCGGGCGCCGTCAGGGTCAAAGTGTCGAGTTTTTGGCGCGTGACATAGTGATTGCCGTGGCTGACGGGCACAAACATGCTGCTCTCATAAGTGTATCTTTGCTGATTACCTCTAATACTTGAGTTTAAAAGTCAAGTTAATCTTTGCCGCTGTCAGCCCCGCCCGCTTTGAACACATCCGGGTCGGCGGCAAATTGCACCGCATGATAGAGCGCCGGCAGGCTGGCGGGCATGTGCTCCAGTCCGGAATAGACTTCAAAGGAGACATCAACAAACCCGTCCACCTTTTTGAGGTGGCTGGCAAGCTCCGACGCGTTTGTGACCATCTGATTGGCGTCAAGCCAGGCCTGCCGGTCTTTCGCAGACATGCCGCTCTTCAGCGCCCAGCTGGAGATTTTTTCCTCATGGCCACCAACACTGAGGCGCAGGGGAATTTTCCTCTGGCCGCCGCCAGACCCCTTGCTCGGCCCCTCCTCCTGGCGCGCCATCAGCGCGGTCATGGTCGCACGGCCGTTGAACCAGAGCGACGGGCTGGCCGCCACATAGCGGTCAAAGGCCTCCGGCCGGGTCAGAAGAATATGGAGGGTCAGGAGCCCGCCCAGAGAATGCCCGGCCAGGGTCTCATTGTCCGGATCGATTTGATAGCGCGCGGCAACAAAGGGTTTGATCTCGTCAATCAGAACCTTTGCAAAGGCCTCCCCTCCGCCCAGTTTTGGCCAGGGGCGGCCATTGGGCCGCTCGGGAAGATCATAGCGGTCAGCAGGCGGGGTCAAGTCATAGGTGCGGCGTGTTTTGAAATCCGCCGGGTCCTTGTAGCCGATGCCGACAATCAGTGGCGGTGTCAGACGCGCGCGCCGTGCGGAAAGCGCCGTCAGGCGGGCAATGCCAGCGAGGGGAATGAATGACAGATCCGCGTCAAAGACATAGAGCACCGGATAGCCCTGAGGCGGCGGAGGGCCCTCCGGCCTGGACACATAGAGGGTCAGCCCGGTTTCAAGCCCCTTTGGCGTGAAGGGATAGGCCACCGCCCCAGGCACGGCGACGGCCGCAGGCAGGGGCTCTGCCGGTGCTGCGGCTTTGGTTTTTGCCGCTGCCGCTTCGGTGACTGTGATGGTGGTGGTGCTCTTGGCCGGGGTGCCGGAACCAGCATCCGCTGGCGGCGCGCAGGCAGACGACAGGAAAATCATGGTGATGGGGACCAGAGCTTTTTTGAGCATTTTTCTCATATTTGGAATCGATAGAAGGCCGTGCTGTTCGACACTCCGCCGGGCTGGCGCGCGGCAGGGCGCGGCGGTCAGAACTTGACCGCCAGCTTGAGATTGAAGGTGCGCGGCTTGCCATAGAAATTGAATACGGTGGTGCCGCCGATCCGCTCGTAATATTTCTTGTCGAAGACATTATCGACATTGAATTGCGCGCTCAGGTGCTCGTTGAGGTCATATCCGGCAAAGGCATCCACGACCGCATAGCCCGGCGCTTTGATGGTCGTGCCCCGGCTGACATTGTAAAAGTCGGAGAATGCCCGCAAGCCCGCGCCGACATAAAGCCCGTCCAGATGTGCGTTGAACCGGTCGTCAAAGGTGTATTTGGTCCAGAGCTGTAACATGTGGCGCGGTGTAACGGTGCTGAACGCCTCACCGCTGTCCAGGTCTTCGGTGTCCGTATAAGTGTAGCCGGCCATGACATCCCAATTCTCCAGCGGACTGCCTGACACCTCCATCTCCACCCCGCGCACCCGGACCTTGCCTTGCGACAGATAGGCGCCCGGATTGTCCGGATCGGAAATCGCCCGGTTGGTGTCCTCGATCCAGAACAGGGCCGCGCTTGCAAACAGGCGGTCATCCAGAAACTGGCTCTTCAGCCCGGTCTCATACTGATACCCCTCGCGCGGATCGATGATGTTGCCGTTGATGTCAGTCTCCGACTGGGGCTGGAAGATGGCGCTGTAGGAGCCATAGACCGTGGCATAGTCGGTCAGGTCGAACGTCGCCCCGGCATAGGGGGTGAAGTGGTTGTCGATGTCGATCTTGTCGGAGACATCGCCGGTGGTGTTGTCCGTGGTTTCCGAATTGTACCAGGTGAGCCGGGCTCCGCCGACCAGCGTCAACCGGTCCATGGGCCGGATGCGCAGCTGGCTGTACAGGCCCAACTGGCTGGGATCGGAGCTTGTGTCGGTGGAATAGTCGAGATCCGGTTCGGCAACGGCCGTGTTCCAGTTGTAGATATTGAAGCTGCCGCTGATATTGCCGCGTGCCTGCTTCATGTCGCTGATCACCTTTCGGTAATCCGCACCGACAATGATATTGTGCTCCTGGCCGAACAGCTCGAACGGCTTGCTGACATGGGCATCCAGCGCCAGTGACTGCTCATGGAACTTGCGCCCCAGATAAGACATGCGCGACACGTCGCCATTGGCGGCCGCTGAACTGCCCGCATAGCCATAGAGAAAATCGACATAGCGGTCTGAAAACCGGCCGGAAACCTTGGCGTGGCCGCCGCCGTCAAACTCGTGCTCCAGCTCCGCGATGTAATCGGTCACGTTGTTGTTGAACCGGTTCCAGTCGGCAATGGTGGTGGTGGAAATATCGACATCCAGCAAAGTGCCATCCGCCAGGGTTGGCAGGCCGTTGAAAGGGGTGATGTCCTTTTGCATATGGCTGACGCTGAGGGTGGCCTTGGTGCTGTCATTCAGATCCGCCTGGAGCGTGCCATAGGCCACCCCGACCCCGTTCTCAACGCCGTCCACCCAGCTGTCCTGATGCTGCAGGGCACCGACAAAACGGCCGCGCAAGGTGCCGCTTCCGTTCAGGGGTCCGGTCACATCCACATCCCCGCGGATATTGCCGTAGGACCCGCCGGAAACGGATCCGGAGGCGCCGAACACATCCCGGGCCTGTTTCAGGCGCATGTTGATCGCCCCGGTCGGCTCGCCCGTGCCACCAAAAAGACCGGACGGCCCGCGCAGGATCTCCACATGGTCGATGATCGCCATATCCGGCTGAGTGCCGTAAATGCTGGAAAGGGGCGCGGGCAGACCGTTGAAATAGAGCACGTCATATTCAAAGCCCCGGGAATACAGGCTGGAGCGGCCATCATCATTGGCCAGCACCAGCACGCCAGGCGTTTCCCTCAAGGCCGTATCGAGGGACGTATAGCCGCCATCTTCCAGCTTCTCCCGGGTGATCACATGGGTGGATTGCGGGATCTCACGCACCGGGACCACTTCCTTTTCCCCCACGCTCACCAGCTCGCTGGCATAGCTTTCCGTGCCTTCCGTCTCATAGCTGGTCCCTTTTACAACGATTGTTTCCAGCACCGTTGCCTCTTCGTCTTCTGCCAGCGACGCGGACGGCGCCGCCCCCAGAATGGTGCTCGCCATCAGCGCCGTCATGAGAGAGCTGCGCGCTCTGCGGCCGGTTCTGTGTGCGGTTTCGTATGTCATCGTGACAGCCCCCAAGCAGCGCAAGCTGCATAAACATGAGTATTCTTTTCAGGTTTGCGCAAGCTACGGAGACGGGCCTTAAGGCTCAAGACCGTCCCCCTCTGCCAAAACACCGATTTCCTTTGCGAAATGCCCCCTTGCCGATTGCTTCCATCCGCACTGACCAGCGCTGCGGGGAGCTGCCCGCTCCCTTTCTTGCCTTTCTCGTTTGAGGCAAATTTCTGTATTGAATAGGCTTTTCCCTTCCAGAATCTCCCAAGGGCAAATCCGGGGGAAACACCCGGCTCGTCCTGCGCGCAGAAGAAAGGGATTTCGGGGATGTCCCCCGCCAGACAGAAGCCGGACACAGGACGGTGGCGAATTTGAAGGGGCCGGTTTGAACAGGGCGTCGCCCTTCAAAATTCCGTCCTGCTGGCGCTTCGGCATTCCCGAGAGGGAGACGCATGGTCGCAGACGAGCCAAGAATCACCATCGCCCCGGATGCGGGAGACGCATGCTCCAACACCTGATTCCGCTAGGTCACTCTCGGGAAAATTACAACCACAAAAGGAGAAAATTTGACGATTTACGCAACATATTATCCATTTAACGAATTTTCCCTGGGTTTCTTGTTCAAATTTCCTTGCCTCTACCCCAAATGAAAAGAATTGTTAGTTTTCCTGTTGCACACATGGCCAAGGGTCGTGATGCAGCAGAGTAGCGGCGCCCCGCGTTCCCAGTCGAGACGTGATTCCGGACCTGTGCTCTATGTCCCTGTTTGAAGACATGATTGATGAGCTGACCAGCGGCCCCAGCGGGTCAGGTGCCGGGGGCTATGCGTGCATGAGCGATGACGTGCTTTTGAGCGACCTGCGCGAACGGCTCGACATGCTCTTGAGCCGCCGCCAGCAGACCCTCTCCATGGAGGTCTACACTTTTGTTGTGCTGCGGGCCTTCCGCAGCCTGAAAGAGGCCTAAGCGCGATGGATACGCACAGCTTTCTTTCCAGAGAGGCAGAAGCCTATGCGGACCTCTTCGATGGCGGTTTTGTCATCCGCAGCTTTGTGCGTTCCGTCATTGAAGGCTATGATGGCCGTACGGACTGGCGGGACTTTTCGCCCGAAGAGCGAACCGAGATCCTGCTGAATTGCCACAGAATGATCGAACTCTTGCGTCAGGCGGAGGCGCATTAATGCATATAAAACGCGTAGATCCTGCGAATATGCAAGGCTTGGCCGGAGACTATATCCGGGAGCTGGAAGCGTTCTTGCGCCATACTGGCAGCGTCTTTCAATCCCACATGCCTCAATTCCACCGGGTGGTCTTCACTTCGGCCGCTGCCGATGGCGATCATATTCCGCAGATCGGCTATGTGGGCAAGGAAAGCTACATCAAGAACGTGATGGAAGGGCATTTCGGCAGCGACATTGCCAGTGCAATCCGCCATCAGGACCCGGCATTCGACCGGGCCGTGGCCGGAGGCTTTGCCAGAGCCACCCAGGGCGACCGGGTGTTTGAGCTTGTGGAAATGGATGTGGCGCCCCCCGGCGCCCTCACCCACCTGCCTGTCAGCTACTACCGATATATCGAAAAGCTTTGGCTGGGAACGCCAAAGCCGGTTCTGGTCAATCTGACGCTTCCGACGTCGGCCCAGTTTCACGACAATCTATTTTTGCGAGATAAAGCACGTCTCTTGGCAAATTGAAGAGAAAAACATCATCCTGTTTGCGGTCCTCCGGCGGATTGAGCCAGCGCGTTGCATAGGGATAGGTGTGGAACGCCCCATAGACGCCGCCGAGGGACTTGCTCACCCGGTCCGCCCGCGCCAGCCCCAGGCAGGCAGTTGCATCCTTCCAGGTGGCCAGTCCCAGATAAAGGTTCATGCGCGCAATCAACCCCAGACGCTCCAGAGACTTGCGGGCCGAGCCATGCCCGGACACGTTGAGCGCATCTCCTGAATAAATCACCTTGCCCTGAATGTCGGTCATCGGTGGACAGACCCAGTCCAGATCGACCGGATATTCGGGCCCGTAAAGCCGGCTCAATTGCGTGCGGTGATACGCCAGATAAGTCATACTGCCGGTGTCGAACAGCTGGCTGCAATAGAATGACACCGGCTCATCGCCCTCCAGCGCCACATGGCAAAACCCGTTATGGCCGTTGAAATCAAAAAACCGGGTGTGGAAAAAAGGAGTCACATTCTTTCCGCACGCCTCAAGCAGCGGCACAACCTCGCCGAAGTCCCTCAGCACCCTCACGGAGCATCCAAGAGTATAAAGCCGCGCCCGGCAGGCGGAATAAGCGTTAAACAACGTAGAGACGTCTTCAGGTCCCAAGGAACCCCCCATTTGGCTGACAAACTGATCCGAATGGATGCGGACGGTGAGAATAAACGGGACGATCTTTTTCCAGTCTTCCTGAGAAACCGGCTGCTCACGGCCCCAAAACAGCGCCAAGCAACCCCTGACTTCAAGGGGACACATTTAATCGGTATCGTTTTTTTTGACTAGAAAAAAGTACCTAATTTACCATAAATTGAAGATTTCTTGGAAAACAGAGCCGCCTCAATTTCAGTAAAATTTTATATATTTTAAGAAACCATCAAAAATCCGCGCGACACTCGCACCCTAATACAGAATTTTGTTAGGATGCAGCCTTAGATATACCACCTCAAGAGCATTCAAGATGCTAAATCTATTTAAGTATTCAAATACAGTCAAAGCCACAACTATGACATGAACATTCCCTGGAAAGACGCAATCACTCTCCTGCCCGGCAGCTGAGCGTATTCTGAAGATGAAGAGCAAAGCGGCATTTCTCCCAACCAGCCTTGCTAGACATCGGTCAGGGAACGCTCAGCTGGAGGCAATAAACAGGCTCCTCACCGCTGCTGATCATTGCGCCGCAAGTCACGCCGCAGATGCAGCGCCAGCAACCCGGGCTCCAGTGTGTACCGCATTCATCCGGATTGAACCCACTTTGTCTTTCACGTTGAAAAATCTGAAGGAAAGGCAGCGAAAGGCCAGCCTGTTCGCGGGTCGACAACCTCCAAGCCGCCTCTCAAATCCCGGCTTGCGCCTGATGGACTTCGATCAGCCCGTTCCTCAAGCCGCTTCTTCGGCATTGCTGGTCACCTTGCCGATAAATTCGGACAACCAAGCGATTTCCTTGAGATAAACTTCCATGCTGAGGGAGGCGAGTTCCATGAGCAGTGCTTGAGGATCCGGATTGTCGAAGCCGGTTTCCTTCAAAAAGGTATTGTACTCTTCCCTCAAAGCCTTTGGCACTTGCATTTCGGCCTCACGCATATTTGGTCGCCACACACTCACCGGCGCCCCACCGACACCCGTTAAGGCATCGTTAAGAACCTCCAGCCAAAGCCGGTATCGTCAGTTTTTCCCTTTCCACGCTATCCCCAGTTCTGCACAGTGCAGCTCTGAAAAACGCAAGAAATTGGCGAAAACTCAGATACAAAGCCTTAAACCTCTTGCAATATCGCGGCCGAATCTTCGACCGTGATAAGAATCGCAAGTATAAACCCTTAAAGCCTCGCTGATGAGCCCGGAATGAGCCAGTCCACAGACCTTTCATTCGATCCCCTGTCGGCCGCCTTCGCGCAAGACCCCTACCGGTTCTATGCAGATCTTCGCGCCCGGCCCGGTTTGACTTATTTCAACGCGTTCGATGTCTGGCTCGCCTCCCGGTTTGAGGATGTCAGTCAGATCGTGATGCATGACAAAATGGTCCGGTCCATGGAGGACATCGCATCTGCGGAGGAAATTGCGGCCCAGAAGCGGGCTGACAACTGGCATGACATGCCCCATCATGCACGCTTTGTGCAGTTCTCCCTGCTCGATAGCGACGGGCCGGTCCATGACCGTTTGCGCAAACAAGTGTTCAAATTGTTCACTCCGAAAATGGTGAACACGCTTCGCGAGCACATCCAGACCTATGTGAGCGGCCTGATCAACGGGCTGGCGGAGCGGGACGGGATTGACTTCATCGAGGATCTCGCCGCCCATGTCCCGGGCCACATCATTGGCCGGGTTCTGGGCCTTCCCGACGAAGACTGCCCGCAATTGCGCATCTGGTCGGAGAACATCGTCCAGTTTTTCGACATTGACCGGTCCGATGCCCGCAAGGAGCTGGCGGAGCGCAACACAACCGAGTTCTACCTGTATCTTCAAGAGCTGAAGGCCAAACGAGAAGCCGCACCGAAGGACGATCTCCTCTCCCTGATGATCGAAGCGGAACGCCAGGGGCAGATCTCCCATGACGAGTTTTTCTCCACCGCCATGCTGATCCTGATGGCCGGTCACGGCTCGACCATCGATGTTCTGGGTAGCGGCCTTCATGCACTGCTGACCTTCCCGGACCAGATGCAGCGGCTGCGGGAGGAGCCCGCCCTGATCAAGACAGCGGTCCAGGAAATGTTCCGATATGAATCACCCCTGCCCTTTTTCCACCGCTACGCGAGCGAAGAGGTGGAGATTTGCGGCCGCATGTTTGCGCGCGGAACCAAATTCGGTGTGCTTTACGGATCTGCCAACCGGGATCCGGCGCAGTTTCCGGACCCGGACAGATTTGACGTCGGCCGCGCGCCCAACTGGCACATCGCCTTTGGCCGCGGCGCCCATTTCTGCCTTGGCAACCACCTGGCCCGGCTCGATATGGATATTATTTTCTCATTCCTCCTCAATCGGTTCAAGACAATCGAGCTGGCCGATGCCACAGTGCCCTACAAACGCGGGCTCTCTGTGCGCGGGCCGGAGAGACTTCGGATTGCCTGGCAACCGGCATAGCTGAGCGCAGATACACAAACGGACAAAAGGCTGACTTTGATGCGCTTCTGGACATTTCTCATTGCCTTTGCAACCGGCAGCTTTCCAGCCGCTCTTCTTGCAGACACGATCTCTCTCGGGCCCCGCCCTGCCTATCTGGTCAGCCAGATGGCGGACACACCCTTGAAGGAGAAGCTGGCAAGCTGCATCGGCCAGCCGGTAAAACGGAGCCTTTTTTCCATCAGCCATCGCGGCGCGCCGCTACAATTTCCCGAACACACCGAAGAAGGCTATCGCGCAGGAGCCATGATGGGGGCTGGCATTCTGGAATGCGACGTCACCTTCACCAAGGACAAGGAACTGGTCTGCCGCCATTCCCAGAATGATCTGCACACCACAACCAACATTCTGACCACGGACCTTGCCGGGAATTGCACCTCCGGTTTCACGCCTGCAAAAGATGGTACGCTGGCCTCTGCCGAGTGCCGCACGTCGGACCTTACCCTTGCCGAGTTTAAGAGCTTGCGTGGCAAGATGGACAGCGCCGACAAGACGGCCCAAACGGCAGACGACTACCAAAAAGGCACGGCACCCTGGCGCACGGAGCTTTATGGCGGCACTGGCACTCTGTTGTCGCACGCGGAGTCCATTGCCCTATTCAAGCATCTGGGGGTCAAGTTCACCCCCGAGCTGAAAGCGCCCAAAGTGGCCATGCCCTTTGACGGCTTCACCCAGGCCGCCTATGCCCAGAAACTGATCGATGCATACAAGGACGCGGGCATTCCGCCCGAAGATGTCTTTGCTCAGTCCTTTAATCTCGATGACATTCTCTATTGGATCCAAAACGAACCGGACTTCGGCAAACAGGCCGTTTATCTCGATGGGCGCAGGGATCTCGACCCTCAAGATCCGTCGACCTTCCAACCTTCCATGGCGGAGTTGAAGGCCATGGGGCTGAACTATCTGGCCCCGCCGCTCTTTGTTCTGTTGAGCCTTGAGGACGGCAAAATCGTGCCATCCGTCTACGCGCGGGAGGCCAAGGCCGCCGGGCTCAACCTGATCACCTGGACCCTGGAACGCTCCGGACCTCTGTCCAGCGGCGGCGGCTGGTACTATCAGACGGTGAGCGCGGCCATTAACAGTGATGGCAAGATGCTGGAAGTGCTCGACGTGCTCGCCCGAGATGCGGGTGTCAAAGGGGTCTTTTCGGACTGGCCGGCAACAACCAGTTTCTACGCCTCCTGCATGGGCTTACCCTGACGCGCCCCTGCCGCCCGTTGCCGCCTGCCTCCGCCGCTGCCCGGCTCCAAAACTGGCAGACTTCTGCCGGTTGCCAGCCGGTTTTTACAGCTCATTTCTAGTCTGCCCGTAGATTTCCAAGCCTGTGTGCGGTCAGACACTTGAAAACATTTCCGCTGCATAACGTAAACGGCCAGCTTCTTCATTCGCAAACCGCCCCTCTGACCGTGTCAGATAGGAATACCAACCGCAATGAACAGGACCCCATCTCACCTTGTGCTCAAGTCAGTTCATATGGTGGGCGTTCCAGAGGAAAGCTGCCGCCTGCTTTCCAGTGCCAATGATACGGATGTGGAAATGCTGATCTGTGGTGATGCGATGAACCTCATCCTGTCCGGTTGTACCGTGCACAGATGCGCACCCCCTGCTCGATGTTTCCACACGCCCTGTCCGGCCGCTGCGTCACTTAAGTTCCATCAGCAACCCTGCAGCCCTCGCGGCCTCTAAAATTCAAATCAATTTGTTTCGAAGTCTGATAAGTACTTCTTCACCTATTCTGTTTACGCTTCGTCCGATTTCGTTGAACATTTATGGTCAAACCGTTGAAAACGCACCCGCTTGCAAGCGTGGACTGTCAGGTCCTTTTCCGGGACCTCCAGCCGCTCCCCCGTCCCGCCCTCACGGCCCTCGTCGAGGAAGCTGCAGCAGGCATCGGCCTTGAGCCCGAAACCTGTTCGCTGATCGCAAGTTCTGCGAATCTGGATTTCTGTTTTCTGTGCGGCGGCCTGCAGCTTCAGATTACCCAGTCAGTGCCGTTCAAGGAAGATGACTATCTCCAGATCGCGCTGGACACATTTTCCTTTGAAAGCAATGTCAGCTATGCACCCTCCATTGATCCGGACCTGATCGCCTGTACCCATATTTCTGTTCAGCCGCGCTCCACGGCCTCCAGTGAAGACGGCCAGGCCGGTGGAGCAAAAGCCGCGTTTGAAACCGCTGCTGAAAGTTTCAAAGCCATGGCGCTGGCAAAGGCGGTTGCGCTTCTGATTCTTGCAGAAACAGACGCCGAGGCTGTCTTCTGGGGCCCAAGCACATTTTACCTGGACGCCGCATCATTCAAACGGATCGCCGAAGCCAGCAATCCGTTGCTGCTCTATCTCCATTGCCTCATCCATGTGCGCAAGGACCCCCATACGGGTGAAGCGCTTACCGGCGTTGCCACATCCGGCGCCCAATGGCTGACGGGTCACATGATTGACATTCCGCCCTGTCCGGAACCTGCGAACGTTCTGGTGGAACAGGCGTATGACTTTGTCGCCCAGTCCCTGAAGGCCGGGGACGTTGTGCGGGAGGCAAGCCAGTTGGAGACCGGCGCTCTTGATCTGCCCCTCACCCGGCAACCCGCGGAAGGGGTGCGGCCCGCACGGACCACCCTCACCTTTCAGCCGCCTTTAGCGCCCAGCCATATCTATACGCCGCCTGCTCTGGACGAGGACGAGAGCGCCTTCGCAGAAGACGGGTTGAAAGAGCCGCAAGACGAACTGGAAGAGGTGTTCGCTGATACAAGCCCTGGCAATCCGGACACCACGCCCGAGCCGAAGCTTGATCCGGGTGACCCGATTGATGCAGCCATCTTGGACCGGCTTGCGGCGATAAAATTTACGCCCCCGGAGGAACGCGGCGCGGACGAAGCCCCGCAAGCCGCTGAAGATGCTGTCCCGGAAATGTCCGGCCCCGCGCCGGAGATCACCCCGGTGGCGCATAGCGGCGAGGATGACCACACTCCCTCTCCTGACGACTTGCCGGAGCCGGAAACGGCTTTCACCGAAGATGCGGCTGCGCTGACTGCCCGGCTGGCGGTAACAGAACCGGCGAACACCGGCACTCCTGTTCCTGACACCCCGCCCTCACCAGAGAGCAGTCGGCCACAGCCCGTCAAACGAGCGAATGGGCGTATGTCCATGGCCGAACTCAGGGATTTCGCCCGGGAAGCTCAGGTCAGCCTACCGATAGAAAAATCCCGGCGCGCGAAAGCAAACGGGGCCAATGGCTCCCGCCTCATGGGTAAGATTTTTCCAAGAAAATCCGGTTGACCGCCGGATCAGCGCCATCGTGGCAAATCGCGTTTTAGCGAAGCTGCCCTTGGCGGCCTGATACATAGCGTCATTCCGGCGGTCACTCTCCTGATACATAGCGTAATTCCGGCGGCCACTCTCCTGAGCCTATGATGCGGGGTCGTAGCACACGCCCCAAGAGGGCTTAAAGGAGAGTGAACCCCGGAATGACGCTATGTATGAGATCAAAGAGTTAAAGTGAAAGGCAAGACTGTTTGTCTTCACAATAACGCGGCAGGTTCCAGCGTTCTGCCCGCCTAAGAAGCGTCAGCGCGCCTGGTCCAGAGTGCGCTTGCATTCCAGCAGTTCGAACAGGGTTGCCTGTAGCCGACGGATATCTTCCCGGGACACGGCGGCCTGCCCCACTCCCTGGGAGGCTTTATCGCCCCGCAAACGGTTGAGAATGTTCAGCCCACCAGTTTGAGAATGCGCCTGGGCGGCGTCCGGCCCGTCATCCGCCAGCACCCCGCTTGGCAAGGCGTCTGTGTGAGCCGGCATCTGTGAAGGCGCTGGGGCTACGGCCTCCTGGGCATCATTTGCCTGACTGGCCACGGCCTGGAGCGGCGAGGCGTCTTCCCGCCAGATCTGCATAACAAATCGCTGGCCCTGCTCCTTCAGGATGCGCTGGACACCCTTGATCGTATAGCCTTCGCCATAGAGCAAATGGCGAATGCCTTTCAGGAGCTCGACATCATCAGGACGGTAATAGCGCCGTCCGCCTCCCCGTTTCAGCGGCTTGATCTGGGAAAATCTGGTCTCCCAGAACCGGAGCACGTGCTGCGGCAAGTCCAGATCTTCTGCGACTTCGCTGATTGTTCGAAAGGCGTCCGGGCTTTTGTCCTGAGAGCTCATTCCGTTCCGATTACTTGCTTGCCTGTCCTGTCAGCGCATCATTGATCCGCTGTTTCAAAACGTTGGACGGCTTGAAAACCATCACACGGCGCGGTGAAATCGGTACTTCCTCGCCGGTCTTCGGATTGCGGCCTATGCGTTCCCCTTTGGAACGGACCACAAACGACCCGAAGCTCGACAATTTTACCGATTCTCCAGTCACAAGACAGTCTGAAATTTCAGAAAGTACACGTTCGACCAATTCTGACGATTCTGTGCGCGACAAGCCGACTTTTTGATAAACGGCTTCGCACAGATCCGCACGGGTAATAGTCCGATTGCCCATAACCCCTCCACAATGACGCCATTGATCTGGCTGATTTTGAAAGAGAACTTCAACGCAGGCGCTTACGGTATTGCCTCAAAGCGGGCCGGTCAACCGCAACTCTGCCTCAAGATCACATTTGTCGGAAAAACGCGTCCGGCGTGCTACCAGCGCAACAGAACCGAGCCCCAGGTAAACCCGCCGCCCATGGCCTCCAGCATCACAAGATCGTTCTTTTTGACACGTCCGTCCCGCACCGCCGTATCAAGGGCAAGGGGAATGGATGCGGCCGAGGTGTTGCCATGCAGTTGCACCGTCGTCACAACCTTTTCTGACGCAATTCCGAGCTTCTTTGCGCTGGCATCAATGATGCGCTTGTTAGCCTGATGCGGGATGAACCAGTCCAGATCGTCCGATGTCAGTCCCGTGGCCTTATAGGCATCTTCAATCACATCCGTGATCATGCCCACCGCATGTTTGAAGACTTCCCGGCCTTCCATGCGCAGGTACCCGACAGTCTGGGTAGAGGACGGCCCGCCATCTACATAAAGCTTGTCCTTGTGGCGCCCGTCGGAGCGCAGATGAGACGTCAGAACGCCACGGTCGCTGTTCAGGCCGGCCCCTTCGCTGCGCTCCAGAACCACGGCCCCAGCGCCATCGCCGAAGAGAACACAGGTCGTCCTGTCTTCCCAGTCCAGAATGCGCGAAAAGGTCTCCGCGCCAATCACCAGGCAGCGCCTGGACAGACCCGCCCGGATATAGGCATCCGCCGTGGTCATGGCATAGACGAACCCGGAGCAGACCGCCTGCACATCAAAAGCAAAGCCTTGGGTGATGCCCAGCCGGGCCTGCACGGTGACGGATGTGGCCGGAAAGGTGTTGTCCGGGGTCGCCGTCGCCAGAATGATGGTGTCGATCTCGCCCGCCTCGCGGCCGGCACTCTCAAGCGCCCGTTGCGCAGCCGCAAAAGCCAGATCGGAGGTCACTTCACCATCGGCAGCCACATGGCGCTGGCCAATTCCGGTGCGTTGAACGATCCAGTCATCGGAGGTGTCCACCATCCGGGCCAGATCACTGTTTGTCAGAATTTTCTCCGGCAAATAGCTGCCGCAGCCTGTCACGATTGAACGAATTACGCTCACAAATCACCTTCCACTGCCGGCCCGGCTTCTGCGAAGCGGCCACGATGGTAATGCACAAGATCCTGGGATATTTTTTGTGTCAGGTCGTTTTTCACCATGTCATAGGCCAGATCGATTGCAGACGCATAGCCTTCCGCATCCGTCCCGCCGTGGCTTTTGATCACGATGCCGTTCAGCCCCAGAAAGACGCCCCCATTGACCTTGCGCGGGTCCATTTTCTCCCGCAGCAAATCAAAGGCGCCCTTGGCGAACAGATAGCCTATTTTGGACATGAATGTCCGGTTCATGGCCGAACGCAGGTAACTGCCGATCTGTTTGGCCGTGCCTTCTGCCGTTTTCAGGGCAATGTTCCCGGCAAAGCCTTCCGTCACCACCACATCGACCGTGCCCTTGCCAAGGTCATCCCCTTCCACGAAGCCCGCATAGTCAAGTGAACGCAGCGGGGTTTCGCGCAGCAACCGGCCTGCCGTGCGCACTTCTTCCAAGCCTTTGACCTCTTCCACACCAATATTCAACAGGCCAACGCTCGGGCGCTGAATGCCAAACAGGGCCCGGGCCATGGCGCCGCCCAGAATCGCAAAATCGATCAGCTGCTGGGCATCGGCGCCAATGGTCGCCCCCACATCCAGAACAACCGACTCCCCACGCGTGGTCGGCCAGATGGCCGCAATGGCGGGGCGCTCGATATTGGCCATGGTGCGAAGGCAAAATTTTGACATCGCCATCAATGCACCGGTATTGCCGGCAGACACGGCAACCCGGGCATCCCCGGTTTTGACCGCTTCGATCGAGCGCCACATGCTGGAGCGCCAACGGCCCTGCCGCAGCGCCTGGCTGGGTTTGGTGTCCATTGCAATCGAGATGTCGCAATGATGCAGCTCCGAAGCCTCCCGGACACGCGGATATTGATCAAGAAGCGGGCGGATGACTTCCTCATTGCCATATAGCAGAAACCGGATATCCGGGTGGCGCACGAGTGCGATTTCCGCTCCGGGAATGACGACGTCTGCCCCGTTATCACCGCCCATGGCATCCAAGGAAATCGGAATTGTGTTCGCCATTCAAAAGGTCTTTTAACGTTTCGCTATTGCAGGCCTCACCGGATGGGACGCCCAGGAAGTACGGCCTTTTCCGGAGGGCCCGGATCGGGCGCGAACATAACGGTTTTGGTCCGGGTGACAACCGTTTTCATGAAGTCTTGCAGAACTGAATGTCAAAACCGGTCTGCAAAACTGACCTTGTACACATATTCCTTAGTCATTCGCTTTCCAAATCAGTCTTCGGCTTTGTCTTTCAACGCCTTCAGCGCCGCAAAGGGGGATGGCTCTGCTCCGCTGTCGTCTTCAACCTCGAGCTCTGCTTCCGTGCCCCCGCCGAATTCCGCTCCGGGCTTTCTGGGAAAGGTGTCGAGCGACAGGGCCAATTCCTCGCAGATGACAGCGCCGAGATCCAGAACGCCATCCATCATCACATCGGGCGGATCAAGAGAGTCCAGGTCAATTTCGATCTCACCGTCGTCATTCAGATCTTTGATCTTGCGGGGACGGCTGGACACGGGTTCAAACGTGCGGTCGACTTCCAGCGCAAGGTCCGTTTCAAACGGCTCCAGAGAGACAACACAGGTCTGCCGGATCCGGGCCTTGAGGGTTCCAACCACCCGAACCCCTTCCTTCCGGTAGGGCTTCAAGGTGAAGCGGGCTGCCAGAGCCGGAAGGCCCAGAAGGTCATAGGTGCTGGCGATATGCTTCAAGGCAGCTTCGTCCGGCTGAACCGTCAAGGTCTCGTCCTTGTCCACCACCCGCTTTGCCGTGACGGGAAAGGAATAGGGAAAGCTCTCTGCTGGGTTTGTCATTCTTGTTCTTTCTGCTTCATCTTTCATGCGTCTTCTGACGCCTTCAATGTGCGGGCATTAAGGGCGCGCAGCCGCATCTAAACAGGCGCTTTGGAAAAAGGGGCCGGATCGGGCCAGTCCAGTCCCCCTGACAAAAGGTCTGCGGCCGGCTGGCTGGACAAGCGGTCTGCGACCTCCAAGGTATAAAGCGCCAGACGCATTTGCGCGATGGGCTCTTCCTGCCCGGGAAAGAGGTTCCGGCCGATTGCCGCTGCCAGGGCGTCCGCGTTCCGAGCGTCAATGGCGGGCATATAGGCGTCAGCACGGCCATAAAAAGCCTCGCCCATCGCCTTGATCTTTTTCGGCACCCGGGTGTCACTTACGCCCATTTCGCGCAAGGAGGCGTCCATATCCTGGAAAAACAGGTCAAACACCTCCTGCGCAAACCCGGATGCCTCTGCGTCTTCACCGCGCATCCGGCGGAAATACATGACCGCATGCAGCACGATCAGGTCGAAACGCCCGTCGATCGTGTCGGGCACAAGAAAGTCTGTGTAAAACACCGGTTGCCGCGCTTGAGCCACGATTTCACAGTAGATCTTGTGCTCTGCGTCTCGGGACCGGCGGCGGAACAAGCCAAAAACCATCTCGGGTTCCTTGTAACTCAGGTGTTGCCTTGTGCCCTATCCCAAGATAGTGACTTTTAAAAGCAACGAAATTCAAGATAAGCCAGACAGGTCTGGCGAAACGGGACTTCTTAGATGAACCTCAAGGCAAGCGCCCTGTTCCTTCCGCTTCTGGCCACGCTGCCGCTTGGTGGCTGCTTCACCTC
This sequence comes from Roseibium sp. AWQ4_254, assembly GCF_056161025.1. NCBI lineage: Bacteria > Pseudomonadati > Pseudomonadota > Alphaproteobacteria > Hyphomicrobiales > Stappiaceae > Roseibium > Roseibium sp. AWQ4_254. Next base: position 133,857 of record NZ_JBSWYH010000013.1, on the reverse strand, counting down.
CACCTATACACATGGACATGTGGTCACCACTTCCATGCTCAACCAGGTGCAGGTCGGCTCCAGCCGCGAGCAGGTGGAACTGGTTCTCGGGTCCCCGTCGACTACGTCCAGCCTCAGCGGCGATGCTTATTATTATATCTCCCAGAAAACGGCGACCACCGCCTTTCTGGCCCCCGACATTGTCGAACAGCGCGTCGTTGCGATCTATTTCGACAAGGATGGCTATGTTCAGGACATCGGCAACTACACACTGGAAGACGGCAAGATTGTCGACATCGTCACCCGCAAGACCCGCACCGGCGGCGCTGATTACGGCTTCCTGACCCAGATCCTCCGCGGCGCCACAAACCCAAGCCTCGGGCTCTAAACCGGGGGGCAGCCCCCTCTCCCCTATCAAGGGGTTGGTTTGACCGGTGCGGGACGCAGTTGTGAGCTTTTTTGGATTTGCTGCTGAGTTTCTTCCAGCGGAATTGCAGCAAAAAGGGTCCCGACGGCTAGGACACTGCACCGGACAGAAAAGTTTTTCATTTTCGCAAAGTGGTTTAATACAGCGATCAGAGGTGGTCGCGCGGAAGAAGAAGCGTCGGCCGTTTGCCTCCTCAATGAAACCATAGGCCTCGTCGCGGAAGAGATCGGTCACCTTGCCCCTGGCCTTGCGGACATGGTCCTCCAGCTGCTGCTGGGCGGCGTTGAAGGCATCGCGGCCCCGCAACGAGGATGTCCTAGTGGGCATGGTTCCTGCCGTGCTCCCTGTTGACGACGATGGCCCGTTACGGCACCTGGATGTCGATGGCGCCCCTTTAGATATCGCCTTTCCGCCCGTGGTACTGCAGTGCTTCGACCGTTACCCGGCAGGCCGTGATACGGTCATGAAATTCTTCGAGCTTCTCGATCCGCTCGCGGATGTTTGCTTCCACATGCGGCGCCGGTTCAACACCGCGAAAGGTCACTTGAGGCTGCACCTGCACGGTCTTTGTCCCCATTGGAACGACGCGGGGTTGTCATCGTCGGCCAGTCGCGCTGGACTTTCATTGACGAAGGTCAACCGGTCTGTGCCGCCTCAGCCCAGTCAGGGCCAGATCGACGAGTTCGAAACTCCGGAAGCGCCTCGCCGCTTCGCGCCCCTCACGTGGCCGGACTTTGGCAAAGGCGCTGGTACGCGTTGGGTCGTAGCCCAGGCGAGATCAAGATGACATCCAGAAACTCCGCCTTTCGCAAAGCTGTTAAAAATATTGTGATCAAACTTACTTTTTGGTGGGTACTTTCTTTTTTGCAGTTTTTGTGGCCCCTCTTCGGCACCAGTATCGGCAACTTGGAGGGACAACCACAATGCCACTGAAATCGACACTTTCCGCAGCCGTTCTGGTCGCGGCGCTCGCGATGGGGCCGAGCCCTGCCTTTGCAGAAACAACCAAGGAATTGGTGGTAAGGGCGGTTACAGAATTGTTCGGACAGGGCGACCTTTCCGCGCTCGATCGTTATTGGGCCGAAGACTACATCCAGCACAATCCAGGACTGGCGTCGGGCCGTGATACGCTCAAGCAGGCTCTTGCCAACATGCCTGAGAACATGACCTACGAAATCGGAATGGTGATTACGGAAGGCAATCTTGTCGCCATTCACGGTCGATACTCCGGCTGGGGTCCGAAACCGATGATCGCCGTTGACATCTACCGGGTGGAAGACGGAAAGATCAAGGAACACTGGGATGTTTTGCAGGAAGAAGTGCTTGAAACCGCTTCTGGCAACCCCATGTTCTCGGCTCCGAACTGATACATGGCAAGTGATACAAGTCTCGGGACCGCCGGCAAACCGGCCGGGCCCGGGACACCCAAAGGGAGCAAGTCCTTACAATGAACAGGCGTTCGTTTCTGGCTTTCCTTTCCACGCTTTCCTTGCTCTGATCGGCAAGAAACGCTCATGCACAGCGCACACCTCAAGCGAGCGAGGGACCGTACTACCCGACCCGCGCGATGCGCTTTGCCGATGCCGACAACAACCTCATACGCATCACCGGCTTGGTTCGGGATGCCGGCGGTGAGGTGATGATCCTGAAAGGCCGCGTTCTCGGCCCCGATGGAAGCGCCGTCGGCGGGATACGAGTGGAAATCTGGCAATGCGAAACGAATGGCATATACCTACACACACGCGACAGAAATCGCGGCGGCTATGACGAGGCATTCCAGGGGTTTGGACATGTGACGACAGGCTCTGACAGCGCCTATGCCTTCCGGACCATCAAGCCAGCCGTCTACCCGGACGCAAGCCACATATTCACGTTAAGGTCTTTACCCAGGGCCGTGAGTTGACCCCCCAGTTCTATCTATCGGATCATCCGTTGAACGAACAAGACAGCGTCTATCGTCGACTGAGCGCAGACGAACGTGAGGCGGTCACCATGCGTTTTTCAGACGGGCCCGACGGACCGGAAGCAACGGTCAACATCCTGCTTTGACTGCAGAGCGGTCCGCTGCGGCAATCAATGCCGCTCCGTCAAAAGGCTCGTGTCCGGACGGGACTTGACGTGGACCCCGCCAATCACACGGTCTTTCTCCCTATTGGAACGACGCGAGTTCACCATGGCCGGCCAGTAGGCCAGAATTTCATTGACAAAGGTCAGCCGGTCCGTGCCGTCTCACCCAGGTTTGCCCTGGAGGTAGGGCACCGCGCCGTCCAAACCGATGCAGAGCGGCTTCGTGCGGAGCTTCAACGGCCGAATGCGCTATGAACTGCTCAACGAGGCCCTATTCCGCAACCTTGCCCATGCGCGTGCCGTGATCGGCGCCTGGGCGGCAGACGACAACACCGAGCCCCGCACACGGCCCTGGACTATCAGACACCGGCTGACTATGCACAGACCCTGACCTCCGCAATCGCCCACCACGCTACGCAAGATGAAAGCTCCACACGTCGGGCGATTGCTCAACCTGCGCCAATCGGCGTAAACACAAACCGGACTCCGGTCCCGGCTGGATGAAAGTTCAGTGGCAGGTCACCGGCTAACAATCAAGGCGGGTTCTCACTGAAAGGGCTAACCCGGTTCCAACTGCTGACAGTGCCCTCCACAGAGGTGGTTCCCGATGCAGTCTACGGTGTTCGTCCCAGAGATGGTGACGGATGCTGGACTGCAAAACACTGCAGTCCATATGACAGACCTGCTCCGCAAGAAAAGTCGGGCTACTTGTTTTTTGCTCCCGTCTCTGACTAACACTAGCGGTCCTGGGCAATACACACGCCAACCAAGCCAATGCGACTAAGGCATCGACGAAATGAAAGTATCTAACCGCAAAAGAACACTTGTAACCGGTGGAGCGGGTTTTCTTGGATCTCACCTGTGCGAACGCTTGTTGAAAGACGGGGCAGATGTCTTGTGCCTGGACAATCTTTATAGCAGCACCAAAGACAATATATCTCACTTGCTCTCCGACCCGCATTTCGAGTTTCAGAGGCATGACGTTACGTTTCCCATCTATGTAGAAGTCGATGAGATCTACAATCTTGCATGTCCCGCCTCTCCCGTTCACTATCAGCGCGATCCCGTCCAGACGACAAAGACAAGCGTGCATGGCGCAATCAACATGCTTGGACTGGCCAAACGAACGGGTGCGCGCATTTTCCAGGCTTCAACGAGCGAAGTTTATGGTGATCCGGAAGTTCATCCGCAAAGGGAGGACTATTGGGGCCGGGTCAATCCAATCGGCGTCCGCTCATGCTACGACGAGGGGAAGCGCTGTGCCGAAACCCTTTTTTTCGATTATCACCGCCAGCATGGCATGGACATCAAGGTCGCGCGAATCTTCAATACGTATGGCCCCCGAATGCACCCAAATGACGGACGGGTCGTCAGCAATTTCATCGTTCAGGCCCTGCAGGGCAAGGATCTCACCCTGTATGGAGACGGGCAGCAAACCCGCAGTTTCTGCTTTGTCGACGATTTGATTGAGGGCTTCGTTCGCCTTATGGCGACCCCCGCAGACACAACCGGCCCGGTCAATCTTGGCAATCCAGTTGAATTTACAATTCGGGAACTGGCGGAAACGGTTCTGGAGCTTGTTGGTGGACCTTCAAAGCTGGTGTTCCACCCGTTGCCGCACGATGACCCAAAACAACGGCAACCAGACATCTCACTTGCACGTCAGCATCTTGACTGGACCGCAGAAATCCAGCTCAAAGAAGGCTTGGAACGCACTATCGCCTATTTCAGGAACAGGTAGCTTGACATGATCCCCAGCGACGCACACGTCGTCATTGTAACGCCGGTCTACGAGGACTTTGACGCCAGCAGCCGCTTATTCATGGAGCTGCACTCGGAGTTCGGAGACCGCGTATATGTTGTTGCCGTTGATGACGGTTCCGTTCATCAGCCCCTTGATCGGTCTGGACTGGAGAAGGCTGGTGCACGGGGCGCTATCCTGAAGCTAAGACGCAACGTTGGCCATCAAAAAGCAATTGCCATAGGTCTTGGCTACGTTTCAGCGCATCTTCAGGATCACCAGCGCGTCGTTGTGATGGATTCTGATGGGGAAGACCTTCCCGGTTCTATCGGGAGTTTGCTGGCACAACTGCGTTCCGAAACTGTCGACGTTGTCGTTGCACGAAGAAAAAACAGGGTGGAGACGGCCCGTTTCAAAACATTCTACTCCATCTACAAACGGCTGTTTCGTTTGGTCACCGGCAGAACCATCAGCTTCGGAAATTTCATGGCCGTTTCGCCGCAAGGCGTAAAACGCCTTGCTTCAATGCCGGAAACCTCCATTCATGTTGCCTCTGCTGTTCTGGCCTCGAAGCTGCGCCTTCAGACATGTCCTCTTGACCGGGGTCCGCGATACGCCGGGAAATCGAAAATGAATTTCGTCGGCCTGGCTCTTCACGGTTTCAAGGGAATGATGGTCTTCGCAGAAGACGTTCTGGTGCGCGTTGGAATCGCCTCAGCATTGGTAGCTCTCTTGTCTGTTGCCGGTGGGGCGGCTGCGATCATTCTGAAAACCATCGGGTACTCAACACCGGGCTGGTTTTCCGTGGCCTTTGGTATCCTCGTTCTCATGTTCATGCAGACGGGTGTTCTCGCCCTGATGACCCTCATGCTCACAGGCGTCGTTCGCAGCGGCACTGTAACTTCAGAGCTGGACTACCGGGACTTTATCGACGAAATCCTGTTGGAAGAGAACACCAATCCGTCAGAAATCGCAAAGCAACCGTCGCAGCCTGTCGCCGTGTGATTTTTGAACCAGCCACACTCCGGACCGCATTCTCCGCAACAAGGCCAACTCATATTGAAAATTGTCTCCAGCCTTATCGCTACTTTGGCGTTTATTCTGTTCTTGCTGGGGGCCTATTGCCTGCACGTCTGGTATTTTCCAGTCAATGTCGTTTTCTATGCAGCGCTTGTTGACGCACTGATAGCGGCCTTTTTGGCTGCACTCCTCCTGTTCGGAAGCCACCTATGCGCCCGGCTCAGCACATTTGAGAAAAGCCAGCTTGTCGCAATCTGGCTGCTGGGTGGATATGCCTTTGCGATTTCTATCCCAACCGTGGTCGACCGTTCCCTGTCCTTCTACATTCTGGAAAAACTGGATCAAAGAGGCGGGGCTATCAGAGCCGACCGGTTCGAAGATGTCTTTACCAAGGAATATATGCACGAATACAGACTGGTGGACGTCCGGCTGACGGAACAGGAGGAATCCGGCACCATCGATATCAGGAACGGCTGTGTTGTTTTGACAGCCCGTGGCCGCAGGCTTGCCGCGATGAGCAGATTTTTCAGGACCCACCTGCTGCCCCCGCAACGGTTGTTGCGCGGTGAGTATACCGACGCTCTCACCGATCCATTCAAAAACAGTATCGAAGCTCCGGACTACACTTGCAACGCAGGCTCTGAGGAGGCCCAAGACTAAGCCTCTGGTGGTTCAGTTCTCCTCCGTGCGAACATGCATCGCGACAAGAGGAAAACCAATTTTATCAACGTTATACATAGCTCAGTTCCTTGCCCCCTCAAAAGCGGCCGGCCGGGCAGACGCCCGGCCGGATTTGCGTTTGTCAATGGGCCAGGATGGCCAGAAGCAGGAGGGCCATTATGTTGGTGATCTTGATCATGGGGTTCACGGCTGGCCCGGCTGTATCCTTGTAAGGATCGCCGACCGTGTCGCCGGTCACCGAGGCCTTGTGGGCCTCCCCGCCTTTTTGATGGGTCACACCGTCCTTGTCGGTGAAGCCGTCTTCAAACGACTTCTTGGCGTTATCCCAGGCGCCGCCACCGGCGGTCATGGAGATGGCCACGAAGAGGCCGGTGACGATCACTCCGAGCAGCATGGCCCCCAGGGCGGCAAAGGCATCGGCCGGGGTTGCCACCGCGCGCACCACATAGAAGACGACGATGGGCGACAGGACCGGCAGCAGCGAGGGAATGATCATTTCCCGGATCGCAGCCTTGGTCAACATGTCCACCGCCCGGCCGTAATCCGGCCGTTCCGTGCCCTGCATGATGCCCGGCTTTTCCTTAAACTGGCGCCGGACCTCCTCCACCACGGCCCCGGCAGCCCGCCCGACGGCGGTCATGGAAATACCGCCGAAGAGATAGGGCAGCAGGCCACCAAACAGGAGACCGGCCACCACATAGGGGTTGGAAAGAGAAAACAGGGTATCCACATTGATCCCCGCGAAGATCGACCCCTCTTCAGCGGTGCTGGAAAAGTATTTCAGATCCTCCGTATAGGCAGCAAAGAGCACCAGCGCCCCGAGCCCTGCCGAGCCGATGGCATAGCCCTTTGTAACCGCCTTGGTGGTGTTGCCGACCGCATCCAGCGCGTCCGTGGTCGTACGCACTTCGTCCGGCAATTCGGCCATTTCCGCAATGCCCCCGGCATTATCGGTGACCGGACCGAAGGCATCAAGCGCCACCACCATGCCCGCAAGGGCCAGCATCGTGGTCACCGCAATGGCAATGCCGAACAACCCGGCAAAGCTGTAGGTCACCAGAATCCCGGCAATGATGATGATGGCGGGCAATGCCGTGGCCTCCAGCGAGACCGCGAGCCCCTGGATCACATTGGTGCCGTGGCCGGTGACCGAGGCCTGGGCAATGGAGCGGACCGGCCGGTATTCCGTGCCAGTGTAATACTCCGTCACCCAGATGATCAGCCCGGTGACAACCAGACCGGCCAGACCGCAGATGAAGAGGTCAAACCCGCTGAAAGTGGTGCCGCCGGATGTGGTGTATTCGGTGCCGCCTCCAAGCCAGCCGAACACAATCACGGCCAGGGCGACGGCGGAAAGCACCGCTGTAGCGATAAAGCCCTTGTAGAGCGCCCCCATGATGGAATTGTTCACGCCCAGCTTGACGAAAAACGTTCCGATGATGGACGTCACCACACAGCTGGCGCCGATTAACAGCGGTAGCAGCATCAGATCCGTTGCCTGGGTTCCGGTGAAGAAGATCGAGGCCAGAACCATGGTGGCCACGACAGTCACCGCATAGGTTTCAAACAGATCCGCAGCCATGCCCGCACAGTCGCCGACATTGTCACCCACATTGTCGGCAATGGTGGCCGGATTGCGCGGATCATCTTCAGGAATGCCCGCTTCCACCTTGCCGACCAGATCACCGCCGACATCAGCGCCCTTGGTGAAGATGCCCCCGCCAAGACGGGCGAAGATGGAAATCAGGGAAGCCCCGAAGCCCAGGGCCACGAGCGCGTCGATCACGGTCCGGTCGGTGGCCTGGTAGCCCATCACTCCCGTCAGCAGCGCATAGTAGACGGCGACCCCCAACAGCGCGAGGCCGGCAACCAAAAGGCCGGTGACGGCACCGGCCTTGAACGCAATTTCCAGCCCTGCCCCGAGGCTTTGGCTGGCGGCCTGGGCCGTGCGCACATTGGCGCGGACCGAGACCATCATTCCGATGTAGCCGGCTGCTCCGGACAGAACTGCCCCAATGGCAAACCCGATGGCCGCCGGACCGGACAATAGGATCCAGGCCAGAACGAACACAACCGCTCCGACAATGGCGATGGTTGTATACTGACGGTTGAGATAGGCACCGGCGCCTTCCTGAATCGCTTCTGCGATTTCCCGCATACGGGCATTGCCCGCATCCGCCGCCATGACGGACTGAATGGCCCAGGCGCCATAGGCGATGGACAAGAGGCCACAAACAATGATGACAACAAGCTCGATCATGCTTCCTCCCAGAGCTGCGGCGGACTGATTTCATTGTATTTTTGGCCGCCTGACTGCACTTCACGGCCATTCCCTGACGTGAAGACCCACACGATAGCAGCAAAGCAGCTTGGCTCGTCAAGCTCTCCCATCGTTTAATTTTTAAATTACGCTACGTAATTTATTTGATGCACCGCAGTAAATATGCTGCACCAGCGAGGGCTTTTTTCGAGAATGCTTTAACCGGTTGTAACGCCTCGTCTTTCAGCCAAAACGAGCCAGACAAGAAGTCCTGTGCACAGCACAACAAACGGGAAAACCAGCATGTTGACGGCGAACCAGCCAAACGCATTCAACAGGGCCCCGGAGGAAAAAGAAGCGGCTGCAACACAGCCAAAGACGAGAAAATCATTGACCGCCTGCACCAGATTGCGCTCTTCGGGCCGGTAGGTATCGGTCAGCATGGCGGTTGCGCCGATAAAACCGAAATTCCAGCCGAGCCCCAACAGGATCAGTGCGCCCCAGAAATGCGCCAGGTCAATGCCGGTCAGCGCCACCGCAGAGCAACCGGCAAGCAATGCCAGGCCAATGGCAACAATCCGTTCCTTGCCAAACCGCGTGATCAGGCCACCGGTGAAAAAGCTAGGCCCGAACATGGCCAGCACATGCCACTGAATGCCAAGCGCCGCCTGTGTTTCGGAAAAACCGCAACCGATCATAGCCAAAGGCGTTGCGGTCATGACCAGGCTCATGAGCGCATAGGAGCAGATCCCGCAGGCGGCCGCCACACCAAAGCGGGGCTGCAGCATGATCTCCTTGAGCGGACGGCCTCCAGCCTGGACCCGGGACTGGCGGGGCGGCTTCGGAATCTTGACAAAGGCGACGAGGCACAGGGCCGCCAGCGCCAGTCCGGCCTGTGCCAGATAGGTCCCGGCAAACAGCAGCGGGGCAAACAGGTCCTTGGTGGCAATGACCGTTTGCGGACCAACCACCCCGGCCAGAACGCCCCCGGCCAGCACCCAGGAGATGGCTTTGGGCTTGAACGCGTCACTGGCCGTATCAGCGGCGGCAAATCGGTATTGCTGGACAAAAGCGCCGGCAATACCGCCCAGGCAGCAGGCCAGGGCAAACAGGACAAACTGATCCAGATAAACCGCAAAGGCGGCCAGTAGGCCGGACCAGATCCCCAGGAAAGCAGCCCCGGTGAACCCGGCCCGGCGGCCGAAGCGGCGCATGATCATGCCCGCCGGAATGGTGCCAAAGGCGGTGCCGAGAACCATCGCGGAGACCGGCAGGGTTGCCAGGGACTTGTCGTCCTCCAACATCATGTAGCCGACGAGCGGCCCGGTCGCGATCACGATGGATGCAGATGCCCCGCCCAGCGCCTGGGCAAGAGCCAAAAGAACGGCATTGCGTTTGGCAAGACGGTCATCGACAAAAGGAGTCTCAACAGAGGAAGCCTGTGCAGCGGTCATTTTGGGATCAGCTTTCGGGGTTGGCCAAGAGAAGCAGCGGCGTCGCAGTCAGATCGCCAGCAGGACATGCCCTAGCATGACGCGAAGCTCTCTTGAAAGGAAAGACTTTGACCCGGACGCGTCACGCTGTCCGGACTCCGCCGCTGGCGAAAGCCGCGTTCATCGCGTCTTTCTTTCGCTGCCTGACATCAAACATGCCAGCTCAAAAGACAAAATGGTTTGGTACCAAACAAAGGTGGCACGCTTTAGAAATGCGTAAACCCGCCGTCTTCACCGGTCTTAACAGGATGCCCGTCCTGCAGCAGCGAAACCTCTCCCGGCCCGTCCGTCACACAGCCAATGGCGGCCATATCGCAGCCAAGCGCGAAGGCCTTGCGCTGGAACTCTGCCGAGACATCAGCAGGCACCGTTGCCAGAATTTCGTAGTCATCGCCGCCATTCAGACAATTTGCGAAGATCCCGGCCGCACGGGTTCTGAGCGCGCGCAGGGCATCGGACAGCGGAACTTTTTCCATATGGATCTCAAGCCCGGCGCCAGAGGCCTGCGCCATATGCCTGCTGTCGGCCAGCAACCCGTCCGAAACATCCATGGCTGCGGTGGCATGGGTGCGCAACAGATCCGCCAGACATTGCCGGGGCCGGGGCAGCAAATACCGGTCGAGAATATGCTGCTCCTCCTGCGCGGTGAGCCCGTTTTCGCGGCATAGAAGCGGATCCAGGCGGGCCAGAAGCCCCGCAGCCGCATCGCCAATGGTTCCCGACACGAAGAGCACATCCCCCGGCCGGGCCCCGGAACGGCGCACGGCCTGCCCCGCCTCCACTTCCCCAAGCGCGGTGACGGAAATCTGCAGGCCGTTTGAAGAACGGATGGTGTCCCCGCCCAGAAGCGTGATGTTATAGGCCGCCTGATCCGCCGTCAGCCCCAGGCAGAACCGGCGCAGCCAGTCCTCCGTCCAGTCCTCGGGCAAGGCCAGGCCGAGCAGATAGCCCCGGGCACGGGCGCCCTTGGCAGCCAGATCGGACAGGTTTACCCTAAGGGCCTTGGCCGCGATGGCCTCGGGCGCATCATTTTCAAAAAAATGAACATTGGCGGCCAGCAGGTCCTTGGTCAGAACCAGCTCGCATCCGGGCGCGGGTGCCAGAACGGCTGCATCATCGCTCAAGCCAAGGCTGCCCGGCTCCCCGGCCAGAGGCGCAAAATACGCCTTGATCAGTTCAAACTCCCCGGGGCGCCCTTCAGCCATGATCAGCTGATACCATCCGCCTTGCCATCATCCAGCTCTGCGTCGCGCAGTTCATGGGCCAGCCGGTCCAGAACCCCGTTGACCAGACCCGGTTCGTCATCTTCGAAAAACGCTTTGGTCACGTCGATATATTCGGAAATGATGACCTTGGCCGGAACATCCTTGCGGCGCAGCAGCTCATAAGACCCGGACCGCAAGATGGCGCGCAGGAGACTGTCGATCCGCTTCAGCGGCCAGTCTTCCGTCAGCGCCGTGTGGATATAGGGATCCAGGAATTTCTGATCCTGAACCACCCCGGCCAGAATTTGCTTGAACCATTGCTCGTCCGCGTCGCGGTATTGTGCGCCGTCGATTTCCTTGCCGAGGCGAAAGGCGGTGAATTCGCTGACCACACTGGTCAGGGGCGCTCCGCCCACATCCATCTGGTAAAGGGCCTGCACGGCGGCCAGCCGCGCAACACCGCGCTTGTTGGCAGGGCGCACAGTCTTAGCCTGGTTCTCCGGGTCGGCTTTTCCGGTCATGCTCTCTTAAACTCCAAGCCGTTCACGCAGGGCGATCATGTCAAGCGCCGCCCTTGCCGCTGCGCCGCCCTTGTTCTTGTCGCCCACTTTTGCGCGGGCCCAGGCCTGGTCGCTGTTTTCAACGGTCAAAATACCGTTGCCAACCGCAAGATCCGCATCGACGATCAGGTCCATGATGACCCGGTTCGACTCGTTGGCGACAATGTCGTAATGGGTGGTTTCGCCGCGGATGACCACACCCAGCAGCACAAAACCGTCGTAAAGCTCACCGTCATTTTCCATCGCCGTCATGGCCATGGACAGTGCCGCCGGGATTTCCAGAACGCCCGGAACGGCGATCCGGTCAAAGCGCGCACCCGCAGCCTCGATTTCCTGGACCGCACCTTCGGCGAGGGCATCGGCGAGATCCTCATAGAAGCGGGCTTCAATGATCAGCAGTTTCGGTGCAGCGCTCATGTGTCATGATATCCTATTCAGGGCCGCGACAGGAACCACGTCCGTCCCGGTTTGTCCAGTCTCAATCCTGCAGGGCAGCCAGAACCTGACAGTATGCTTACCGCATCAACTGGCGCGCTCTGCCTGCGCTCTGGCCGGTTGGTCACTGGTGGTGCGTTGTCCCCTACCCGGCTTTAGGGAATTCCGCAAGCCGCGCCGCGTAGCGAGCCATCATATCCACTTCCAGATTGACGCTGTCTCCGGTCTGGCGCGCGGACCACGTGGTCACATCCAGCGTGTGCGGAATGAGAAAGACCGAAAACAGCGTACCGTCCACCTCATTGACCGTCAGCGAAGTGCCATCAAGGGCCACGGAGCCCTTCCTGGCGATGAAGGGGGCTGCCTCTCGCGGCGCCTCGAACTGGAAATAGACAGATTGCGGATGATCCTGCCGTTTGACGACCCGCGCCAGCCCGTCCACATGGCCCAGCACCAGATGGCCGCCCAGCTCCGCACCCAGGGTTAGGGAGCGTTCCAGATTGAGTTTCTGGCCGGTTTTCCACTGCGATACATTTGTCAACGCCAGCGTTTCCGCTGCGCTTTCAACCTCGAACCAGTTGCCATCGGCTGTATTCTCCTTGGCGGTCACCGTATGGCAGACACCCTGGCAGGAAATTGAGGCGCCAATGTCGAAGGTCTGTGTGTCATAGGAGGTTTTGATCCGCGTGCGCTGTCCCACCGGGATGGGGTCAATGGAGAGGATTTCGCCGAGATCGGTCACAATGCCGGTAAACATGTCAGGCTTCCCGCCGTCTGAGATAAATGTAGGTGTCGGAGCCGAAATGCCCGGCGTCGATCCGTTTAAATTTGGGGTCGGCGCATACATCCGCAAGGCTCATGCCGTGCAAGGCAGAGATGCCGCCAGCGCCGATGGTCGTGTCTCCGGTCACCACGCACAGATCGTCCACGAGGTCCGCAGCGAGAAAAGCAGACGCCATGCGTGCGCCGCCCTCGACCATAACCCGCGTGATGCCCCGTGTCGCCAGGGCGCCCAGAAGGATGGCCGGGTCGATGGACGTCTCTGCCGCCGGCACACGGATCACATTGACGCCAGCCGCCGCCAGCAGCGCCAGCTTGTCCGGGTCCGCATCATTGCCGCTGATCAGCCAGACCGGCACATCCGCACAGGTTCGCACAAGTTTCGAGTCAAGCGGAAGGCGCGCACAGCGGTCGACGACGACGCGCACCGGCGATCGTTCAGACAGTCCCGGCAGGCGGCAGGTCAACTGGGGATCATCGGCAAGGGCTGTGCCCGAACCCACCAGAATGGCATCATACTCGGCCCGGAACCCGTGCACCTTGCGCATGGAGAGCGGTCCTGAAATGCGGACCTGCCCCTCCCCCGCCCGGCCGATATAGCCATCTTTCGAGGCGGCAAATTTCAAGAACACCTGCGGACGCTGCTTCAGCTGGCGCAGGGCAAACCCGGTGTAAAGAGCCCGTATCCGGGCCTCCCGGACCCCAACCGTAACCTCAATTCCGGCCTCGCGCAGCATCGCCACGCCCCGGCCCGCGACACGCGGGTTAGGGTCCAGCATACCGACAACGACCCGCTTGACGCCCGCCTTGATCAGCGCCAGGGAACAGGGCGGCGTGCGGCCATAGTGGGAACAGGGTTCAAGCGTGACATAGCACGTTGCCCCCGCCGCAAGGGCCCCGGCCTGGCGCAGGGCATTGACCTCCGCATGGGCAAGCCCGGGCCGCGAAGTCACACCGCGTCCGGCCAGAACCGGCGTTCCGCTATCCGTGCGCACGATGAGGGCCGCAACAGAAGGGTTCGGCCAGACCCGGCCAAGCCCCCTCCGGGCAAGACGTTCTGCGGCGGCCATGAAACGGCTGTCAATCGTGTCCTGAAGCGGCATGAAGGTCCGATACTACTCTTCGCTCAGCGGTTCTCTTCGAGATCCTCGGAATCGCTGAGTTCATCCAGCAGCGCTTCGAAATCCCTGGCCTCGCGGAAATTCTTGTAAACGGAGGCAAAGCGCACATAGGCCACATCATCGATGGCCTTCAGCCCTTCCATGACGTGGTTTCCGATGGTTTCTGCCGTGATTTCACTTTCGCCCGCGCTTTCCAGCTGGCGGACAATGCCGCTGACCATGCGCTCAATCCGGTCCGGATCAACCGGCCGCTTGCGCACGGCAATCTGAACGGAGCGCATCAGCTTTTCCCGATCGAACGGCACCCGGCGGCCGGAGCGTTTGAGCACCATCAGCTCGCGCAGCTGAACCCGCTCGAACGTTGTAAAGCGGCCGCCGCAGGTGTTGCAGATCCTGCGGCGGCGGATGGCTGTGTTGTCCTCGGTGGGGCGGGAATCCTTGACCTGGGTTTCCTCACCCCCGCAAAACGGACATCTCATGTTTCAAAGCTCCTGAGCGAGCCGGCTATGATCATTCCCCGTAGATCGGGAACCGGGCTGTCAGTGCTTCTACCTTGGCTTTAACGGCCGCTTCAACCGCCGCATTGCCCTCTTCACTGTCTGCGGCTTTCAAACCGTCCAAAACTTCCGTGATCAGGGAGGCCACTTCGCGGAATTCGGCAACGCCGAAGCCCCGTGTGGTGGCCGCAGGGGTGCCAAGGCGCACGCCGGAGGTCACAAAGGGCTTTTCCGGGTCAAACGGAATGCCGTTCTTGTTGCAGGTGATGTTGGCACGGCCAAGCGCCTTTTCGGCAATCTTGCCGGTTGCGTTTTTCGGGCGCAGATCCACAAGCATCAGGTGATTGTCCGTGCCGCCGGACACGATATCGAAGCCGTTTTCCTTCAGCGCTTCGGCCAGGGCCTTGGCATTCTCGGCAACCGCGCGGGCATAGGCCTTGAAGTCCGGCTGAAGCGCTTCCTTGAAGGCCACCGCCTTGGCGGCAATCACATGCATGAGCGGCCCGCCCTGAAGGCCCGGGAAGACAGCAGAATTGACCTTTTTGGCAATCACCTCGTCATTGGTCAGGATCAGGCCGCCGCGCGGTCCGCGCAAGGATTTGTGCGTGGTGCTGGTGACCACATGGGCATGGGGCACCGGAGAAGGATGCACGCCGCCGGCCACAAGCCCGGCAATATGGGCCATGTCGACCATAAGATAAGCCCCGACACTGTCGGCAATCTCGCGAAACTTCTTCCAGTCCCAGATGCGGGAATAGGCGGTGCCGCCCGCCAGGATCAGCTTCGGCTTGTGTTCATGGGCCAGGCGCTCGATCTCTTCCATGTCGAGCAGATGATCGTCTTCGCGAACACCATAGGAGACCACGTTGAACCATTTTCCGGACATGTTGACCGGCGAGCCGTGGGTCAGGTGACCACCCGAATTCAGGTCAAGGCCCATGAAGGTGTCGCCCGGCTGCAGCAGCGCCAGGAACACGGCCTGGTTCATCTGGGAACCGGAATTGGGCTGGACATTGGCAAACTGGCAGCCGAACAGTTCCTTGGCCCGCTCAATGGCCAGCGTTTCGGCGATATCGGCGAATTCGCAGCCACCATAGTAGCGCTTGCCCGGATAGCCTTCGGCATATTTGTTGGTGAAGATCGAGCCCTGCGCTTCCAGAACGGCGCGCGAGACGATGTTTTCAGACGCAATCAGCTCGATTTCATGCTGCTGCCGCCCCAGTTCCTTTTCAATGGTGCCGAAAATATCCGCATCGGCCTCGGCAAGACTGCGGGTGAAGAAACCGGAAGAAGACGGGCCGGAGCTTTCCATCAAAGACATCGCATGATCCTTGTGTTCAGATACGGGGCACCGGACCCCGGCTCCGCACCCGGTTTGCTGGGGGCGCCCGCCGGGCGGCAACATGGCGCGAGGACTTAACACAGCCCCTCAGAAGAACCAAGAGGCATAGCGACGCGGCCGACTTTGATTGCGACACTTGCGGGCGCATTGGGCGCCTTTGGAGCCAATGATTCCGGTTCGGCAGCGCAATCAAGATATCAATAAAGGTTCGGATCCGCCTGTTGCGCGCTCTGGGCGGCGACTTGCTCAATGCGCCGCTGCAGCTTGCGCACCGCAATGCGCCTGAGATCCGTCTGGGCGGCGGAGGCCGGACCGAAGGTGGAGACTTCAATGCCGGTCGCCGCGTCGATCGCGGTGACTTTCACCTGCTGACCGATCGGATGAAATTCAAGATAGATCTCGCCCGGCCGCGGCTCGCGACTCATGCTGTTACTCCGGCTTTGCTTTGCCCCAAAAAGCCACGAAACGCCGAACTGATCAAGACCGGCGTTTCTAGAAGAGCTCGATAGACCCGTCTTGGCTTTACAGGCGGGCTTGGCTTCCGGTCCCGGACAGATCGTCCCGGTTATAGATGTCTTCGCGGAAGTGAACCACACCGTCCGCATTGGCCCAGGCCGTCACATAGGTCAGGTAAAGCGGAATGGTTTTTTTCAGCTTCACGTCTTCCCGCTCTCCGGTCCGGATGACTTCATCCACCCGCGACCGGTCCCAGTCCGGCGTGGTCGACTGCAGCAGCCAGGTTACCAGCTCGCGCACGTTTTGAACCCGGACACAACCGGAGGAATGGAAGCGGTAGCCTTCGCCGAACAGGGTCTTGGACGGCGTGTCGTGAAGATAGACCTGATGCTTGTTGTGGAAATTGATCCGCACCGAGCCGAGAGAGTTTTCCGCACCCGGGTCCTGAGTGAAGCGGTACTGTGTCGCTTCATCGGTGTTCCAGTCGATCTGCTGCCAGGACAGTTCGTTGCCGCTCCAGTCGAAGATGCGGATGTTATTCTTGGCCAGATATTGCGGGTCTTCCTTCATCTTCGGGATCAGGTCCTTGCGGATGATGGAAACCGGAACCGTCCAGTAGGGATTGAAATTCAGTTCGTAGATCTTGCTGTTCAGGATCGGGGTCTGCCGGTCAATCTTGCCGACTACCGCCGTATGGCGGGAGCGGACCCGGCCGTTTTCCACAGCCTCGATCTCGGCAGCCGGGATATTGACCATCACATAGCGGTCGCCCAGGAAGCTTGACATGGACTTGACGCGGACCAGATTGGTTTCCAGCTGGCGCAGCCGCACATCCGCCGGGATGTTGAGCGCCTTGACTGTATCCTCGCCCATGACCCCGTCCGGGATCAGGCCGTGGCGCAGCTGAAACCGCCGCAAGCCCGCATCCACATAGGAATCGAACGTATCGGAGAGGCCGGCCTGCTGCTCCAGATCGCCAGACACCATCAGGCGGCGGCGCAATTCCACAACGCGCGGGTCGCGCACCCCGATGCGCAGGGCTTTGCCGCCCCCGCTCACAGTCCCCCAGCCCCCCGCCTGGACAATCCGCTGGTAGCGGTCAATGGCGACAGCCATATAGTCGGCGGTTTGCGGCGACAGGGTCGGCGCGGACGACTTTACTTCGGTAATGTGGTCTGTGGCGATATCAAAATTGTCGGTCCACTCAACGTTCTGGCGGTTCTGCTGCAGCGATTGCAGCGCGGTCTGGGCGCTTGCAGACAGGGTTCCGGCCAAAAGGGCTCCTAGTCCCATGGCGCAAACGCTCAAAAACGTTTTTCCCGTCCTCTTTCCGGAGAGGGGATGTGTCCCGGATTGTCCGGCTGCAAGGTGCATTGCCAACCTCTTTCGCTGCGCCTTCAACATTGTCTTCTCATCGTTCAGGCCGATTTAGCACACGGCATAGGGCCGATCTATCTTCGGGGTGCCCCGAGCGTCAACCTTGTCTTGTAACGAATGGGCCTTAACAAATCGCATGATTTTTTAACCATGCCAGGGCCACCAGCGCTGAACAGGCCATTTTTTTGTGACCACAAAATGTCGGTTGCCCTCGCGAAGCAGCAGACACCAATGCGGAAACGCCTGATTTCATGACAGCCACCCATCCATAGGCGGATATGGTTGCAAGACGGCCGCGGGCAAACGCACAATCCCGTGAGACCGGTAAAAAACGTTCACAAAAACCAAGCGCCGCCCATTGGGGATCCCAATGGGCGGCGCTTTGACATCCAGATGAACCGCAAAATTACAAGCGGTAGAGAATCTGATCGGTCCAGAAGCGCTCAAGACGGCGCAGGGATTTGTTGAGAACAACAAAGTCTTCCGAACCGATTTCTCCGACCTGTTCCACGGACAGGATGTGGCGCTCATAAAGATCATTGACGATCTTTGCCACTTCCTGGCCCTTGTCCGTCAGGCTGACGCGGACGGACCGACGGTCCATGCGGGAGCGCTGATGGTGAATGTAGCCGGTCTCAACCAGTTTCTTCAGGTTGTAGGACACGTTTGATCCGAGATAGTAGCCACGGGTGCGCAGCTCGCCTGCGGTCAGTTCGGCATCGCCAATGTTGAACAGCAGCAAAGCCTGCACGCTGTTGACATCGGACCGGCCCATTCGATCGAACTCGTCCTTGATGACGTCCAGAAGACGACGGTGCAGCCTTTCAACGAGGGTCAGAGCTTCAAGATAAAGCGGTTTGATTTCCGCTTCTTCCGCTTCGCCCGGTGACACAGCTTCGACTGCCCTACTTGCGGTGATCATTTGATTGCGCCTCTTGTAGTACCTGTTGTTGGACGGATATTTTCCCGCCTTGATCAGCAATCTAGACGACTGTTTCTAAAATCCGCTTAAGAGACACACTGAATCATTCGTTAACATTCAAAGGGTGTTTGACGGGTCTGATTCAGATTTTGTTCATAAAGATCCCCGGAGGAAATTCACGATGCCGGAGAAGTCCTTTTCGTCCCCGCCCGCGTTGCAGAACAGGGTGTAAAGCGCAGATGCCTCTGCTCCCAGAGGGGTCGCCGCCCCTGCACTGCTGGCAGCTTCCTGGGCCAGTTTCAGATCTTTCAGCATCATGGCTGCCGCAAATCCGGGCTGGTAGTCCCGGTTCGCCGGAGACGACGGCAGTGGCCCGGGCACCGGGCAATAGGAGGTCAGCGACCAGCATTGCCCCGAAGCGGTGGAAGAAATGTCGAACAGTTTCTGAGCATCAAGGCCCAGCTTTTCCCCAAGTACAAATGCTTCACAGACACCGATCATCGAAATGCCGAGGATCATGTTGTTGCAGATCTTGGCCGCCTGCCCGTTTCCGGCCCCGCCCGCATGGACGATGATTTTGCCCATGATATCGAGAAACGGCCTGGCGGCCGCGAATGCCTCTTCACTGCCGCCCACCATGAAAGTCAGGGTGCCGGCTGCGGCCCCGCCAACGCCTCCGGACACCGGTGCATCGACCATTTGCATGGCCTTGTCTTCGGCCGCAGCGGCCACCACACGCGCGCTCTCAACGTCAATGGTGGAGGAATCGATCAGAACCGTGCCGGGCCTTGCACTGGCCAGAATGCCGCCATCGCCCTGATAGATCTGGCGCACATGTTTGCCCGCCGGCAGCATGGTCACCACCACGTCAGCCTGCTCTGCCATCTCTGCGATGCTAGCAGCCGTTTCACCGCCAGCGGCCGCGTGGGCCTCCAGGGCTGCCTCCGACAGATCAAATCCCAGCACACGGTGCCCGGCCTTGACCAGATTGGCGGCCATCGGCCCGCCCATATTTCCAAGACCGATAAAGCCGATCGTGCTCGCCATTGGTGTTCTCCCGAATGATTTTATGAGTCCTTTGAATCGGTTGCCCGATTCCGTTGAAGGGGTTTTTCAGGTCCTCGCTGATCACAGCGCGCTCGACCCACCAGGCCAGAACAGCCCCCTTCAGGCAGTCCGGCCTGTCAGACGCTGCCGCCTGACAGGCCTTTAGGCAGCCCGGGTTTCCCGGTGCGTCAGATAGGCAAGCCCCGCATAGACCGCGATGGTGCCCAGCAGAAAGGCGATCTCGTAAGGCCGGCGGCCATAGAGATCGGAAAAGGCCGTGTGCATCACGATCTGGCAAAAGCAGCGGAAGATCCACATGACCGTGCCCCAGGACACGGCGAGCCACAGACCGGTGGCCGCAACCAGATCCAGAACGGCAAAAAAAACGATGGCCACCTGAAGGGCAATTGGCATTTCCCAAAAGAAATGCCCGCGCCATTCCACAATGCCGACAATGCGGGCCCAGTAGATGACCCCGCCCCCGATCAAGATGACGGCGATGACCCGCAGATACCAGACCAGGATCGAGTTCCAGGGCGGGCGGGCGTCAAGAAGGTCCTGAAAACTGGTGATCATGGCCGGTCCGGGTTCGGGTCAAAGGGGCAGGTCTCCGTCAGACGGTTCCTCGAAATACGACGCCAGATCCGCGCTGTCCACTTGTCCCATGTCATTAGGCGACCATTTTGGCGCATGATCCTTGTCGACCAGCACGGCACGGATGCCTTCGTAAAACTCCGTGCCCTTCAAGATGCGCGACACGATCCGGTATTCCAGCCGCATGCAGTCTTCAAAAGTCATCTGCGCTCCGCGCTGCATCTGCTCAAACGCAATCAGGACGCTGGTGGGCGATTTTGACCGGATCGCCTCGGCCGCCTTGTGCGCAAACGGGTCTGCGGATCCGTCCAGCCGCGCCAGGATGCCGTCCACGCTTTCAGCCGAAAAAGCCGCTTCGATCAGGTCCTCATTCGGCTTCAGCTCGCCGCCTTCGGGCGCGGTTTCAAACGGCGCCAGGGCCGCATCAATATCGTCAGCCGTCTCCAGCACCTTTTCCAGCTCCGGCAGACTGTCTGAAGAGACCGCATGGGTCAGAACCCCCGCCCACAGCGCATCGGCCTGTTTCAGCCGCCCGGCGCTCAAGGCGCAATAGACACCTGCTTTGGCCGGCAGGCGCGGCAGAAAATAAGTGCCGCCCACATCCGGAAAGAACCCGATGGCGGTCTCGGGCATGGAAAACAGTGTTTTTTCCGTGCCGATCCGGTGGCTGCCATGCACCGACACCCCGACACCGCCGCCCATGACAATGCCGTCGATCAGCGCAATATAAGGTTTGGGGAAGGTTTTGATGAGCGCGTTCAACAGGTACTCGTCCCGGAAGAACGCGCTGAGCTCCTCCCCGCCCCCGGCCATCTTGGCGTCATAGACACTGCGGATGTCACCACCTGCACAAAAGGCTTTTTCCCCGGCCCCGCGGATCACCACATGAGCCACCTTCGGGTCCTGTGCCCAGCGCTTCAGCTGCTCCGACAAGGCTGTGACCTGCCCATGGCTGAGCGCGTTCAGGGCGCGGGGCCTGTTCAAGGTGATGAACCCGGCCTTGCCGCGCAGCTCAAATAGGATGTCTTCGTTCATACTCTAGCCTGACAAAAAGGAGTCTTTTCAAAGGGAAGCGGAGCGTCGGTCCATCAATCTTTCAACAGATGGCGGGCAATGATCAACCGCATGATCTCGTTGGTGCCTTCCAGGATCTGATGAACGCGCACGTCGCGGAAAAACCGCTCGATCGGATAGTCCCGCAAGTATCCGTAGCCGCCATGAAGCTGCAAGGCCTCGTTGACCACCTTGAACCCGGTATCGGTGGCCAGACGCTTGGCCATGGCCGCAAGTTTGGTGGCTTCCGCCGTCTTGCCGTCCACAGCGCTGGCGGCCTTGTGCAGCAGCAGACGGGCTGCCTCCAGCTCCGTGGCCATGTCCGCGAGGCGGAATTGCAAGGCCTGGAATTCGGCGATCGGTTTGCCGAACTGCTTGCGGTCTTTCACATAGGACAGCGCGTGCTCCAGACAGGCTTGCGCGCCTCCGAGCGAACAGGCGCCGATGTTCAGGCGGCCGCCATCCAGCGCGGCCATGGCGATCTTGAAGCCCTGGCCTTCTTTTCCGACAAGATTGGCCTTGGGCACCCTGCAATCCTGGAAATTGACCTGGGCCGTCGGCTGGCTTTTCCAGCCAAGCTTGACCTCATTCGCGCCGAAACTGAGCCCCGGCGTGCCTTTTTCAACCAGAAGGCAGGAGACCCCGGAGGGGCCCTCGCCGCCCGTGCGCACCATCACCGCATAAAGATCGCTGACACCGCCGCCGGAAATGAAGGCCTTGGATCCGTTGAGCACATAGTGATCCCCCTCTGCGCGGGCGCTGGTGCGCAGGCTGGCCGCATCGGAACCCGATCCCGGTTCGGTCAGGCAATAGCTGGTCAGACACTCCATGGCGCACAGCCGACTCAGATATCTCTGGCGCAGCTCTTCAGACGCGAATGTGTCAATGATCCAGGCGACCATGTTGTGGATCGACAGATAGGCCGCCGTGGAGGTGCAGCCCTTGGACAATTCCTCAAAGATCAGCGCCGCATCCAGCCGGGTCAAAGCGGACCCGCCCACGTCCTCGCGCACATAAATGCCACCAAAGCCAAGCTCTGCGGCCTGTTTCAGGGTCGGGACCGGAAAGTGGCTTTCCTCGTCCCATTGTTTGGCATGGGGCATAAGAGCGTCCCGGGCGAAATTCGCGGCCATGTCCTGAAAGGCGCGCTGGTCCTCATTGGGTGTAAAATCCACAAGTGTCCTCCCGTTCGTGCCGGAGCATCCGATTCCGGCCCTGAAGCCTCTTTGAGCGTTCGGGCTGCACTAAAGCACATTTGACGCAAACGTCAAACAAACTCTTTTTCCTTATACTTTTCAGCTATCTTGACACAAGTTGGATTGCGCCGATCTGCGTGATAGATTGGCGCTCCGCTGTTGTTAAACAGGCGTCTTTCCACCGCCATTGCCGAGTTCGAATTCTCCATGCCGTCCAAAGCCCCGCTCCCGCCGATCACTTCCGACCATATGGACACGCTTTTGTCGGGCGTCCGATTGCGCCGGAACCGGCGCACCGACTGGTCCCGGCGGCTGGTCCGGGAAAACACGCTCACCGTGGATGACCTGATCTGGCCGATCTTTCTGGTGGACGGGGAGAATGTGCGCCAGCCGGTCACCTCCATGCCCGGCGTAGAGCGCCTCTCCGTGGATGAAGCAGTACGCGAGGCGGAACGGGCGGTCCGGCTGGGCATACCCGCTCTTGCTCTCTTTCCCTATACGGACCCGGACCTTCGGGACGCCACCGGTTCGGAAGCCTTGAATGACGAAAACCTCACCTGCCGCGCCCTGAGAGCGATCAAGGCCGAAGGACTGGACGTGGGGCTGATGACCGATGTGGCGCTGGACCCCTATACAAGCCACGGCCATGACGGGCTGATGGCCGGGGAAACGATCCTCAATGACGAGACCGTCGACCAGCTGTGCCGCCAGGCCCTGGTCCAGGCTGAGGCCGGGTCCGACGTGATTGCCCCGTCCGACATGATGGACGGCCGGATCATTGCCATCCGGCAATCCCTTGACAAGGCCGGCTTCCGCGAGACACAAGTCATGTCGTATGCAGCCAAATATGCCTCGGCCTTCTATGGCCCCTTCCGCGATGCGGTCGGCACCTCAGGCACCTTGATAGGCGACAAGCGCACCTATCAGATGGACCCAGCCAATACAGATGAAGCCCTCCGTGAAGCCGGCCTGGACATCGCGGAAGGGGCGGACATGGTCATGGTCAAGCCCGGAATGCCCTATCTCGACATTGTCAGGCGGATCAAGGACCAGTTCCAGGTCCCAACATATGCCTATCAGGTGTCAGGAGAATACGCGATGATCATGGCGGCAAGCGGCAATGGCTGGCTCGATGGCGAGCGGGCCATGCTGGAAAGCCTTTTGGCCTTCAAACGGGCCGGTGCCGACGGCATCCTGACCTATTTCGCACCGAAAGTGGCCGAAAGTCTGGCCGCCAGCAAATGAGTGCCACAGCAGAAAAAGACCACAGCCTCCCGGTCTGCCTGGAAGACATTCAGGCTGCGGCCGACCTTATCCGGGACGCCGTTCTGGAAACCCCGTTTCTGGAAGCTCCCAGACTGTCCCAGCTCACCGGGGCAGAGGTGTTTGTCAAATACGAGAATATGCAGGTCACCGGCGCCTTCAAGGAACGCGGCGCCCTGGTTAAGCTCTCCAGCCTGAGGCCGGAAGAAAAGGCGCGGGGCGTCATCGCGGTCTCCGCAGGCAACCATGCGCAAGGGGTCGCCTATCACGCAGGCCGCCTCGGCATTCCGGCCACCATCGTCATGCCGGTCCTGACACCCTTCGTGAAGATATCGGCAACGCGTGGCTATGGCGCGCAGGTGGTTCTGGCCGGCAACACGCTTGCCGAAGCCAAGGCAGAAGCGGACCGGCTGGCACAAGACAACAATCTGGTTTGGGTGCATCCCTATGACGATGCCCATGTAATCCAGGGCCAGGGCACGATCGCCCTTGAAATGCTGGCAGCCCGGCCGGATCTCGACATGATGGTCATTCCCATTGGCGGCGGAGGACTGATTGCCGGCATGGCAACCGCTGCCAAGGCACTGAAACCGTCCCTGGACATTATCGGTGTGGAAACCACCCTTTATCCGGGCATGTGGGGCGCCTTTTACGGCAAGGAGGTGCGCTGCGAAGGCGCCACCATCGCCGAGGGCATCGCCGTGCGCGACATCGGCACGCTGACCACCCGGATCGTCAAGACCCTGGTTGATGATGTGGTTCTGGTCTCAGAGACCAGCATCGAACAGTCGATCAATGCCTATCTGACCTTGCAGCGCACGATTGCCGAAGGGGCCGGAGCCGCGGCCCTTGCCGCGCTGCTTTCCGACCGGAAGCGTTTTTCAGGCAAGAAGGTCGGTCTGGTCCTGTGCGGCGGGAATATCGACCCAAGGCTTCTGTCCAAGATCGTGGTGCGCGAGCTCGCCCGGGATGGCAAGCTTGTCTCCATCCGGATCGACACGCCGGACCGGCCGGGCACTTTGGGAGAAATCGCAACCGTGATCGGCGATCTTCAGGGCAACGTCGTCGATGTGGAACATCACCGGCTGTTTTTAAATGTTCCCGCCAAGGGTGCCACGCTGGACGTGTCTTTTGAGGCTTTCGACCGGGACCATGGCGAGCGGATCGTAGCAGCCCTCCGCGCGCGCGACTATGTGGTGCGGTATCTGGAAATCGGTGAACGCATGGACTGATCGCCAAGAGCATGCCGCGTTCATCCGGTTTCAAACTCGTTTTGTCTCTTGCGCTGACATCTGCGATCTCAGGCTGCGAATCACAAATCAGATGAAACGCGATTTGCTTACAGCGATCCTGTGCCGGAAAATCAGCTCTGGCGGCCCGCAGGCAGCGGGCCATTTGAGATGTTGGCCGCCCGCGTCAAAAGCCCTGCCTGCGGCAGACAGAAAATTCAGGCTTTCCTGCCCTTGCGCCCCCTCCAGACCAACAGGCCGAGGCCTGTCGCCAGCAGCGGCAATCCGGCAGGTAGCGGCACAATGGCCGGCGCAGTGAAGCTGTAGGTCAGTTTCAACGCCTCCGTGTCCGAGTCCGCGCTCGTCGGAGTTCCTGAATAGTATGGACTAAACCCCCGGGCCGTTGCGAGATTTCCGGCATTCAGGATCAGCTGAGCCCCGGAAGCGAACTCAAAGATCAGGTCGGACATGAGGCGCAATTGTGCGGAATAGCAAAAACAGCCCGCCCCGCCGAGAGAGTTGATTTTCGACCGGTAAAGTCCGGACAAGGTTGCGGACTGGGACAGTGTTTCCGTGCCATCACTCACGGTCACCGTTACCGGCTGGGACAGACGCGCAGTCCGGTTGGCATTGACCGCAAGGGCCGTAATCGTAGACGTTGAAGATGTGGCGCTTTTCCTGAAGTCTCCATCTTCGGCCGAAAAGGAAAAATTCAGCGGATTCCAGGTCATGAGTCCAGACAAACCGGCACCGGCATTTGACGTCACCGTAAGTGTTGCCGCATTTCCAAGAGCCGGCAATAAACAAAAAACAAGCACTGCAACGTATTTCATGAAACCCATAATAAACACCTCTCAGCCACAAAAATAAATACATTCACCACATTAACTTAATATTATTTTAATCTCAAGTTCTTTTAGGTTATTTTTAAAAAACTCACCAATGAAACAAACTTTTTTCAACCAATTTAAAATTTTTCAATTTAAAATTGAATCATTTTCGAAACTCTATCTTGGATAGCCTTCCGCTCTGAGATCGGCAATTGCACCGTCAAGCGGTTCCTTACGTGCCGCCTTGAAAGGTCTCTTCATCAATTTCCGGGGCTTAGAGCCCGGCCCCATAAAATTACGCCTTCAAGCCGCAGAGGAAGTGAGTTTCTTCAAGGCGTAAAAGATCAGAAAATCTATATAGTTTTCAAGCTTTCTCAACACTGAAGAGGGCTATTTCCTACAAGATTTTCAGACGCAAACCGGATTGTGGAAGACTTAGTCAAAAGCTTTTCCCCATGCCTAGCATTGTTCCGCAGGTTTTTCCTGACTTTCTATGTCCGAATGACGCCTGGACACCAAATTCGATAAATCCATCCATAGTCCGCCTTTTAGGCAACTTGTAGACACACTGTCTCTGTATTTTGGGAAATTTGCCTTTTTGAGCATAAACCCCCACATGACGGTTCAGACATGTACAAGGAGCTATTTGATGACTGCCGCCACAGCCGACCAGCCGCGCCAGGATGTTTTTGATCCGGGTCAGCATCCGGACCTGTTTTCGGGCGTACGCAGCCGTCGGATCTTTGCCTTTTTCATTGACGCGATTGTCATTGCGATGCTGATCTGCGGCGCAGCCATTCTGGTGTTCTTTCTCGGGATTTTCACCCTAGGACTCGGCTTCCTGCTCTATGCTATTCTGCCCGCATCGGTCGCCCTGCTTTATGTCGCCTTCACCTTGGGCGGACCGCAGGCCTCAACCTTTGGAATGCGCGCCATGGGTCTTGAAATGCGCCTGTGGTATGGGTCCAAGCCATATCCGTTGCTGGCAGCCGTCCATGCCCTTTTGTTCTGGTTTTCCGTCTCGCTGCTGACACCTCTTGTGCTGCTGGTTTCCCTGTTTTCTGACCGCAAACGTCTGCTCCACGACATCATTCTCGGCGTGGTGGTGATCAACTCGGAGTATCACCGCAGCTTTGTGCAAAGCCCCGCCTGATCAGGGCGCGTGCAAGACCTGCGTCAGTTGAGCCAGCCGAGCGAGACATTCAATAGAGCGGCAAAGCCGACCCAGAGCGCATAGGGGCAGAACAACAGAGCGGAGACCCTGTCTGCCCGCCATGCCGTGCGGATAAACAGCACAACCACTCCCAAAAGGGCCATAATCACCCCAAAACCGGCCCACATCAGATGCAGCCCGAAAAAAACCGGTGACCAGGCCCAGTTCAGCCCCATCTGAGCGCCCCAAAGCGCCATCCCCAGGGAGCGCGGCGCCCGCATCGCTGTGCGCCAGCCTGCAATGGCGATAAAGATGTAAAGCACCGCCCAGACCGGCCCGAAGATCCAGTCCGGCACGATAAAGACCGGTTTATGCAGCCTTTGATACCAGCTGCCAGGTGTGACCATCAGCCCAATGGCAATGCCCACCCCGAGAACACTGATCACAAACACCGCAAACACTGCAACAGAACGCAGGGTTGAGAGCGGTTTGGGCGCAGCAGCAGGCACAGGTCAGGGTCCCGACACATTAAAAGAGCCTCAGACTTGCGCAAAAGTCTGGACGGATTCAAGCGCCTGCCCGTGTTCGTATGTGCCCCAGACCATCCGCGACTTCCAGGCGACAATGGCCTCAAAGCCTCTCAAACGATCAAATTTCTGAGTCTCAAGCTCCATTTTTTGAAAATAGCCTGTGCTCAACCTCAAAACATGAATATTAGAGTCAATTTTACGGTTCAGCTTTGCTAACGCTGCGCCGCTAACAAACCAACAGGAACATCAAATGTCCCTTTTCAAACGCGTTGGCGCAGTGACATGCGCATTCGTGGCCGGTGCCCTATTGGCTGCACACTCCACATCCGCTTCGGCAGAAGCCCTGACCTTTACGGATATTGCGGGCCGCGAAGTCACCCTCGCGGACAAGCCTGAGCGCATCATCCTTGGCGAAGGCCGCATGATGTACGGCATCTCGGCTGTCACCGAGGGAAATCCATTCGAAAAAATCGTCGGCTGGAACAATGATCTGATCCTCTACGACCCGGACGGCTACAGGAAGTTCCGGGAGGTCTTTCCGGAGGATGTCGACCGGCAAATCAATTTCGGCAACCCTTATGCTGGCGACTTCAGCATCGAAGCGGTTCTGGAAGCGGATGCGGATCTGGTGCTCCTGGAAGCCGGCAGCCTGTTCAAGGCCCAGGAAACCGGCCTGATTGACAAGCTCGGCACTGCGGGCGTTCAGGTCGCCTTTATCGACTTCCGCCGTAACGCGACCGAAAACGCAGTGCCCTCGCTGCTGATTCTCGGACGCCTGCTGGGGGAAGAAAAGAAGGCCGCCGAATTCATCGATTTCTACATCGCCCAGATGCGCAAGGTCACCAATATTGTTGATTCGATTCCGGCTGAGGACCGCCCGCTGGTGGTGGTTGAAAACGCTGCCGGCTGGCAGACCGACTTCTGCTGCTGGTCCTTCGGGCCCTATAATTATGGCCGTTTTGTCGAGCTGGCTGGCGGCCTGAACTATGCCTCCACCCTGGCCAATGCCTATTCGGTGACCTTGAACCTGGAAGGGATCATTGACGCCGATCCGAAACATTTTGTGGCCACCGGCGCCAACTGGGCCGAATCCAAGCCCGAAGTGACCTCGGTTCTTCTGGGCTACGAAGCCGATGACGCGGCCAACACCAAACGCCTGGAAACGCTGGCCGCCCGCGGTGGCTTTGCCGATCTGGATGCCGTCAAGGACGGCAACTATCACGTCATCTTCCACCAGTTCTACAACTCGCCCTACCATTTTGTTGCCATCCAGCAGCTGGCAAAGTGGTTCCACCCGGACGATTTCGAGGATCTGGATCCTTGGGCCACCTTCGAAGAACTGCATGAGCGGTTCCTGCCCTTCAAACCCTCCGGCACATTCTGGATGTCGGCATCCGCTCCTCAATGAGGCGGCCGGCTCGCGGGCCCTGCCCGCGGGCCGCTTGGAGACTTCTTTCAAAATGAGCGAACATTTGCTGGCCAGTGAGCCCCAATCCCTGGTGAAGGCCTATCAGAAACGGTCCGGGCGCCGCCTCGCGCTGGTCGCCCTGGCCTGTCTGGCGCTGGCCGCCCTGGTGATTTTCGACATCACCACCGGGCCTGCCAATCTCAGTTATTTCCGGGCCCTGCATGTGATCCTGGATCCGTCCATTGCAACTCCGAAGGAAACGGTCATCATCTGGCAGGTGCGGCTGCCCGTGGCGCTGCTTGCGCTTTTTGTCGGCGCAATGCTGGGCGTGGCCGGGGCGGAAATGCAGACCATCTTGAACAATCCGCTGGCCGATCCCTTCACCCTGGGCCTCAGCTCTGCCGCCAGTTTCGGTGCAGCCCTTGCCATTGTTCTGGGCTGGTCCGTAATTCCCGGTGCCGGTGGCCTGTTCGTGTCGGGCAACGCCTTCGTCTTTGCCATGCTCACCTCCTGCGCGCTCTACCTGTTCACCCGCCTGCGCGGCGCGACCCCGGAAGCCATGATCCTGGTGGGCATAGCCATGCTGTTCACTTTCAATGCGCTTATGGCCTTCCTGCAATATGGCGCCTCAGAGTTTCAGCTGGCCCAGCTGATCTTCTGGCAGCTGGGTTCCCTCGCCCGGGCCACCTGGCCCAAGGTCGGGGTCTGTTTCCTGATCCTCATTCTGGTCCTGCCCTGGTTCATGAGCCGGTCCTGGGCCCTCACAGCCCTGCGCATGGGGGAAGAAAAAGCCGCTGCGCTCGGGGTCAATGTGGGCCTGCTACGGATCACGGTGCTGGCAGGGGTATCCCTGCTTGCGGCCGTGGCCGTGTCCTTTGTCGGGGCAATCGCCTTTGTCGGTCTGGTCGGTCCGCATATTGCCCGCATGGTGGTTGGCGAGGACCAGCGTGGCTTTCTGCCCCTGTCGGCCCTGTGCGGCGCGCTGATCCTGTCCGGCACCTCCATCGCCTCCAAGGCGATCACGCCGGGCATTGTCTATCCGATTGGCATGATCACGTCGCTGATCGGTATCCCGTTTTTCCTTCTGCTTATCCTGGGTCAGCGCAAGAGGCACTGGCAATGAGCGCTCTGTCAGCTGAGGGTCTGCGCTTTGCATATGGCGCGCGAACGGTCTTTGACGGGATCAGTTTCGCCCCTGTCACCCCGGGCCAGCTCACCGCTCTGATCGGACCCAATGCGGCGGGAAAGTCCACCTTGTTCCGGCTGATCTCCGGGCTGTTGAAGCCTGCCTCGGGCAAGGTCTATCTGGACGGGGAGGATCTGGACCGCCTGTCGGTGCGCACCCGGCTGCAACGGGTCTGCTTCATGCCGCAGTTTTTCACGGCCAATGCGGCCCTGACCGTTTTTGACGTGGTCATGATGGCCCACAAGCAGCTGAAAGGCTGGCGGGTCTCCGAAACGGACATGCAAACTGTTGCCGCCGCACTGCACGAGGCCGGGATCGGACATCTGTCGGACGCCTATGTGAGCGAGCTGTCCGGCGGGCAATCCCAGATGGTCTCCGTTGCCCAGGCATTGATCCGCAAATCGGATGTCTACCTGTTCGATGAACCCACCTCGGCGCTCGACCTGCGCCACCAGCTGGATGTTCTCGCCCAGATCAAGGCGGCCATCGCCCGGCGCGGGGCTATCGGCATTGTCGCTCTGCACGACCTCAATCTGGCCGCCCGCTTTGCCGATCACCTGATCCTGATGGGCAATGGCCGCATTCTGTCCCAGGGCACCCCGGCCGATGTATTGAAAGCCGAAGCCATTTCACAGACCTATGGAGTGGCCATTGAAACCTCCACAGGCCCAAGAGAAGAACTGATTGTCCATGCTTACCCGTCGTGACTTCGTTCTGTGCATGACTGCCATGGCAGGCGCCAGCTCCGCCCTTGCCTGCCCCGCCCCGGCACCGGTCAAGGGGGCTGAGGGCCGCGCCCACAGCCTCTTGATGCTCAATGCCGGGTGCGGCGA
Source organism: Roseibium sp. AWQ4_254 (assembly GCF_056161025.1). Classification (NCBI taxonomy): domain Bacteria; kingdom Pseudomonadati; phylum Pseudomonadota; class Alphaproteobacteria; order Hyphomicrobiales; family Stappiaceae; genus Roseibium; species Roseibium sp. AWQ4_254. The sequence continues at coordinate 103,172 of NZ_JBSWYH010000013.1, read as the reverse complement.
TCCGGACACACCCAATGTGTTCGAACCGGCAATCCTGCGCATTCAGCCGGGCGACAGCGTGACCTTTGTTCCAACCGATGAAGGCCACAACTCGGCCTCCAAGCGGGGCATGATCCCGGACGGGGCCGAGCCCTGGAACGGGGCGCTGAACGAGGCACTCACGGTCACTTTCACCGTGCCCGGCCTTTATGGCCATATCTGCCTGCCACATTATGAATGGGGCATGGTCGGACTGATTGCCGTTGGCACCGAGTGGCCCAATCTGAAGGCCGCCCGTAAGGTCCGCCATCCGGGCCAGGCCCGTAAAGTGTTCAGAGCGCTGTTCAAGGACCTGGAGGCAGAAGCCTGATCAATCCCGTCCTCGTCCGGCCGGGCTGTCAGACGTCCGGCGGCCGTGTGGGCATGTGCCCTGGCCGTCTTTCAACTGTGATCTGCCCCTTTCCAGAGTCCACAGGTTAGCATTAGCTCTTTCAATGCACTGTCCGCCTGATCTAAAGTGCCCGTCCGGCAAATCGCCACATGAGGTTTTGGGCAGGTGAATGCATTCCGTTGATATTGCGATGGCGCTAACCTTTCTGGTGCTTGCGTCCACCGTCATCCTCTACGCTCTGGAGCGCTACCCGATCGAAACAGTCGCTCTTGGGTCCGTGACAGCGTTCATCCTGATCTTTTCAGTCTTTCCGGTCGAAACTGCCACAGGCAAGGCGGTCACGACGGCTGACTTCCTGATGGGATTTGCCAATCCGGCGCTGGTGACCGTGATCTGTCTGCTCATCATCGGCCAGGGTCTGTTTCAGACCGATGCCCTGGAAGGCCCTGCCAAAACCATCGTCCGCATGACACGGGGGCGCTCGCATTACGCCGCCATTCCGATTCTGGCGGCCGTCGCCGTTCTAAGCGCCTTTTTGAACAACACGCCGGTTGTGGTCATGTTTCTGCCGATCCTGACCGCTGTTGCGGCAACCGGTGGCCAATCCCCGGCCCGGGTCCTGATGCCCCTCTCCTTCATCGCGATCCTGGGCGGCATGACCACGTTGATCGGCTCGTCGACCAACCTGCTGGTTGCCAATTACGCTACCCAGAATTCCGGTGTGAAACTGTCCTTCTTCAGCTTCACCCCGATTGGCCTGATCGTGGCCGGAACCGGGGCCGTCTATGTGCTGTTCTTGATGCCCCGGCTGATGAAAACCCGCCAGACCATGGCTGAAGAGTTTCAGGCGATCTCCGGCAAGCAGTTTATCGCCCAGATCGAGATCACCTATGGCCACCCACTTGTCGGGGTGGAATCGGTTTCCGGCATGTTCCCCCAGCTTAAGGATATGACCGTCCGGCTGGTGCAGCGCGGCCAGAAGCCGATCCTGCCACCCTTTGAAAATGTGGTCCTGTCCCCCGGCGACACTGTGATTGTTGCGGCCACCCGCGCGGCCCTTGCCAATGCGCTTGCCCTCCGCCAGCCCCTGATGGAAGCAGAGACGGACTCAAACGGCTCCGGCCGGGATCAGGCGGCGCCCCAACCCGGCTCGATCAGCCTGGCGGAAGTGGTCGTGGCCCCGGCGTCCCGGCTCATGGGCCGCACCTTGCCACAATCAGGCTTTTATGCCGAAACGGGCTGTCTGGTCATGGGGATCCAAAGACGCAGCCGCATGCCGCGCATGGCCATGAACGATATCCGCCTGGAAGCGGGCGATGTGCTTCTTGTGGCCGGCAATGAAGACGAGATCGCCCGCCTGCGCGGCAACCGGGATGTTCTTCTGCTGGACTGGTCAACGGCCGAGGTGCCCCGGCGCCGCTATGCGCCGCGGGCGCTGGTGATTTTTACCTGTGTCGTGGTACTGGCGGCCTCTGGCCTTGTTCCGATTGTCTCAACCGCCATCGCCGGTACCTTTGCGATGATTGCGTCGGGCTGCCTCAACATCCGCCAGGCCATGCGTGCCATCGACAGCCGCATCTTCATGCTGGTTGGCGCCTCGCTCGCCGGGGCCGTCGCGCTGGAATCCACCGGAGGCGCCACGGCCATTGCCGGAGGCCTGGTCGAGCTGCTGCAAGGGGCCTCTCCTGCCATGGTCTTGTCCGCCCTTTTCTTCATTGTCATGGTGCTGACCAACTTCCTTTCCAACAACGCGGCCGCCGTTCTCTTCACGCCGATAGCGCTGAAGCTGGCGGATCAGATCGGCCAGCCTCCAGAGGCCTTTGTGGTCTGCCTGATCATTGCCGCCAACACATCCTTTGCAACCCCGGTCGGCTATCAGACCAACCTGATTGTTATGGGCCCCGGCCATTACCGGTTTGTCGACTTCCTGCAGGCAGGCGCTCCCCTGGCCCTTATTTTGTGGTTGACCTTCTCTTTGGTCGCGCCATGGTATTATGGGATGTAGACTGAACCAGACTTCACACCTCCAGACGCTTGAGGTTTCGCGGGACAAAAAGGTGACACGGCACCCCACAGATCATCCGCAATTCTATCTGACGGCCCCTGCGCCCTGCCCTTATCTGGAGGGCAAGCACGAGCGCAAGGTGTTCACGCATCTGGTCGGCCATGGCGCTCTGGCGCTGAATGAGGTTCTGACCCAGGGCGGGTTCCGCCGCAGCCAGAACATTGCCTACCGCCCGGCCTGCGAAAACTGTCAGGCCTGCATCTCCGTAAGGGTGCGTGTGAATGATTTCAAATGGAGCAAATCCTTCAAGCGGGTCTGGAAAGCCGGGGCGGATCTGGTTGGGGCCCGCCTTCCGGCAAGCCCCTCCGCTGAGCAATATGATCTTTTCCGGGACTATCTTCAGGCCCGCCACGAAGATGGCGGCATGACGGAAATGAGCGTTCTTGACTATGCCATGATGGTCGAGGACACCCATGTGGAGACTCTGGTGATCGAATACCGCCGCCGGGGGCCGGACAGTTTCGTGACCGGAGCCGGGCACGGCCCGCTGCTGGGTGTTGCCTTGAGCGATCAGCTCAGCGACGGCCTTTCCATGGTCTATTCCTTCTACGATCCCGGCTTTTCAGACACCGCGCTCGGCACCTACATGATCCTGGATCACATTGAGCGTGCCCGCAAAATGCGCCTTCCTTACGTCTATCTCGGCTATTGGGTCGAGGGGTCGGCCAAAATGGCCTACAAGGCCCGCTTCAAACCCCAGGAACATCTGGGACCGAATGGCTGGACGGTGGTGGAAGCGGACAGCTCCGCGGCGGAGCCAGGCTGACGGCAGCCGGACCCGGCACACCTCTGCGCAGGTCCAGTCAAACCCTTCCTTGCGTCCCTCTATTCCGGTAGATAAGCGCTGATCTTGTCAAAGACCGAGCGGAACATCTCTTCCGTCAGGCGGCCCGTATTGGTGTTGTAGCGGGAGCAGTGATAGCTGTCGAAAAGGGCCAGCTCATATCCCGGCAAGGGATGATGGGCTCCATGGGCGAAGGGAAACTGTGCACGGCGCAGCTCCAATGCCGACAAGAACGTCTCATGGGCAATCCGCCCCAGCGCCAGAACGGCCCGAATGGAAGGATTGGCGGCGAGCGTGGACAGAAGATAGGGCCGGCAGGTCTTGATTTCAGGGCCCGTCGGCTTGTTCTGCGGCGGCAGGCAGCGCACCGCATTGGTGATCATGGCGTTGCGCAGCTTGAGGCCGTCATCTGGCCGGGCCAGATAAACCCCTTCGGCAAAGCCGTAATCCAGGAGCGTCTTGTAAAGAAGGTCGCCTGCATAGTCGCCCGTGAACGGACGGCCGGTGCAATTGGCCCCCTTCATGCCCGGGGCCAGCCCGATCACGAGCAGCTGCGGCTTGATGGACGTAAAGGAGGCAACCGGGGCGTTGTGCCAGTCTGGATGGGCAAGCTTCAGCTCTTCGCGGAATGCGACGAGCCGGGGGCATTCCGGGCAATCCAGAGGCGGATCGACCGGTACGTCATGTGCGTCAAAAACCGGCATCACCCTGTCTTAGTAATCGTCATCCTCATCGTCCTCATCATCATGGGACGACAATTGCGGGCGCACAGGGCGCTCGGACGGATCGCGGCCGATCTTGTTGGCCAGGCTGGCCAGATCGATGAAGTGGTCGGCCTGGCGGCGTAGATCGTCGGCAATCATCGGCGGCTGGGTTTTTAGTGTCGACACAACACTGACCTTGCGCCCCTTGCGCTGCAGAGCCTCAACCAGAGACCTGAAATCGCCGTCGCCGGAAAACAGAACGATATGATCGACAGATTCCACAAGCTCCATGGCATCGACAGCAAGTTCGATATCCATGTTGCCCTTGACTTTCCGCCGCCCTGCACTGTCCACAAATTCTTTGACCGGCTTGGTGATCACCTTGTAACCGTTATAGTCCAACCAATCGATGAGCGGGCGGATGGACGAATATTCCTGATCTTCGATCAACGCAGTATAGTAATACGCGCGAAGCAGATATGCTTGCCCTTGGAATTCTTTCAGCAACCGCTTGTAGTCGATGTCGAATCCAATTGCCTTAGCTGTCGAATACAAGTTGGCTCCGTCAATAAACAAAGCAACTTTTTCTCGAGCGTCAAACATATGATGTGAAACCTTTCCGAGTTAAATGCGTTGTTCATGAAAAGCAACGGAGTGGCTGGATCCCGCAGCCAAACCGGTTTTCTCCACCGTTCAAACAACACATTTTACTGAGGGGACCAGCAACGCAGCCGCTACTCTCAGCTTATTGTTTTCTTTTTCCCACCGACCTGTTGATTCTTATAGGCCCCAAATATTGCCCTACACTATATTATTGGAGCGCTGCAACGCAAAAGCGAGCAGGGTTCATAAAAAAATCGATAAAATTCAAACAAAACCGGATGGGCCTCCCGAAGCCCCTCACCTGCCAAAGTTGACTGGGGCTTGCATTTTCCAAGTGTGGCCACTATACGCTGGTTTTTCAAGTTCATTTAACCTATGGAGACGTCGAATGGCGCGCGTGACCGTCGAGGACTGCATCGACAAGGTCGAAAACCGGTTTGAGCTGGTGCTGCTTGCTGCGCATCGCGCTCGCATGATCTCGAGCGGTTCGCCGCTGACCATCGACCGTGACAATGACAAGAATCCGGTCGTTGCCCTGCGCGAGATCGCCGAGCAGACCGTCAGCCCGGAAGATATGAAAGAAGACCTGATCCACTCTCTGCAGAAATTTGTGGAAGTGGACGAGCCCGAGGCCGAAGCCGTGCCTGTGGTGCCGTCTGCCAATCAGCATCAGGTCACCCAGGTCAATGCCGTCGATGACAGCGCGGTGGAATTTGACCGCATGTCGGAAGAAGACCTGCTGCGCGGCCTGGAAGGGCTTGTGCCGCCGGAGCGGACTGACGACGTCTGATCCATCGTTCAAGAGCCGCCTGAAATGCAGCCAATCCGGTAACGCGTTTCAGGCGGTCTTTCCTTTCCCTGCTGAAGTCTCAGCCGGTTGCCTGGGTCGGTTGCGGCCATGATGCGTCAATACGAACTCGTTGAACGGGTTACGCGTTACAATCCGGAAGCAGATGAGGCCTTGCTCAACAAGGCTTATGTCTATGCCATGCAAAAGCATGGCTCGCAGATGCGCGCCTCCGGCGATCCCTATTTTTCCCATCCGCTTGAAGTTGCCGCGATCCTGACCGACCTGCGTCTGGACGATGCGACCATTGCCGTCGCCCTTCTCCATGACACGATTGAGGACACGGACGCCACCCGGGCCGAAATCGACGACATGTTCGGTGAGGAAATCGGAAAGCTGGTCGAGGGACTGACCAAGATCAAGCGGCTCGATCTTGTATCCCGCAAAGCCAAGCAGGCAGAAAATTTCCGCAAGCTTCTGCTTGCCATTGCAGATGATGTGCGCGTGCTTCTGGTCAAGCTGGCCGACCGGCTGCACAACATGCGCACGCTGCACCATATGCCGGAGCACAAACGCGGACGGATCGCCGAAGAAACGATGGAAATCTATGCGCCGCTGGCCGGGCGCATGGGGATGCATGACATGCGCGAGGAGCTGGAGGATATTTCCTTCCGCACCCTCAATCCGGAAGCTTATGAGACCATCACGGACCGGCTGGCGGATTTGCGGGAAAAAAACCGGGATCTGATTGCCGATATCGAGACCACCTTGAGCGAGCGCCTGAGCGAGCGCGGCATGGCAGCCGAGGTCAAGGGCCGGGAAAAGCGCCCCTATTCGATCTTCCGCAAGATGCAGCGCAAGGCCATCGGCTTTGAGCAACTGTCCGATCTTTACGGCTTCCGGGTCACGGTCGGCACGGAAGAAGCCTGCTACCGGGTTCTGGGGGTCATCCATACGACCTGGCCCACCGTTCCGGGCCGGTTCAAGGACTATATTTCCACCCCGAAGCAGAACGATTACAAGTCGATCCACACGACCATTGTCGGCCCCTCGCGCCAGCGGGTTGAATTGCAGATCCGCACCATCGCGATGGACCGGGTTGCCGAATACGGCATTGCCGCCCATGCGCTTTACAAGGACGGGGAACTGGGCGGGCGCAACATTGCGCGCCACACAGAAGACTGCCGGGCGTTTGAATGGCTGCGCCGCACCACCGAGCTGCTGGCCCAGGGCGACACGCCGGAAGAATTCATGGAGAACACCAAGCTGGAGCTTTTCCACGATCAGGTGTTCTGTTTCTCACCCAAGGGCCGGCTGATCGCTCTGCCCCGCGGGGCGACCCCCATCGACTTTGCCTATGCAGTTCACACCGGCATCGGCAACACCTGTGTGGGCTGCAAGATCAACGGCAAGATCATGCCGCTTGTGACCGAGCTGCATAACGGGGACGAGGTGGAGATCATCCGCTCTCCGGCCCAGACCCCGCCCCCGGCCTGGGAAACGATTGCAGTCACCGGAAAGGCCCGGGCCGCGATCCGCCGGGCCACCCGGGAATCGGTGCGCAAGCAGTATGGCGCGCTCGGTGAACATATTCTAAAACGGGCCTTTGCCCGGGCCGACAAGGTCTATTCGGAAGATCTTCTGGAGGCGGTTCTGGGCGAGCACCACCAGTCCACCGTCGCCGATCTTCTGGCTGCTGTAGGCCGGGGCGATCTCAGCGCCCAGTCGGTCTTAAAATCCGCCCATCCCGACTATCAGGACGAACGGGTCGCCATGACCGGCCCGCCGCTGGAAGAAGGCTGGTTCGGCCTGAAACAGGGGCACGGGCTTAAATTCCGGATCCCGCCCGGTGAGCTGGGGGCGGAGACGGAGACACAGTTGCAGACGGGCGCGCAAATGGAGGCTCCAACGGGAACACAGACCGGTGGTCCGGAGGGGGACGGCGGCTCTGAACAAGCCCCTGCACTGGCCATCCGGGGCCTTTCAGGGGACATTCCAGTCAGTTTCGCCCCCGATGGCGGCGCTGTGCCCGGCGACCGGATTGTCGGCATCTTGACCCCGTCGGAAGGACTGACCATCTATCCGATACAGTCACCGTCGCTCAAGGCCTATGACGACCATGCGGAGCGCTGGGTCGACGTGCGCTGGGACATTGACGTGAACAACCCCGAGCGGTTCCCGGCCCGACTTGACATTTCGGCCGCGAACGAGCCCGGATCCCTGGCCACCATCGCCCAGGTCATCGGCGAAAACAGCGGGAATATCGACAACGTGAAGATGGTCCAGCGGGCCCCGGATTTCCACCAGATGATCATCGATCTGGAAGTCTGGGATCTCAAACACTTGAACCGGATCATCAATCAGCTGCGGTCCAAGCCGAACGTCTCAAGCGTCAGCCGGGTCAATGGCTAGGTCAGGACCGTCCGGCCGCACTGGCTGGAGATCCGGACTTGGAATGCGCTCAATGGTTTAAAGCCTTTTATGTGCTCAGCCAGTCTTCAATGTGCTGTGCCAGAGCAGATCAGGCGAAAGAATGAAGACTGAGAGGAAACCTGTTTCATGACACGCGATGAAGTGTTGTCTCTGTTCCGCGAAGCCGGGGCGATTCTGGAAGGCCATTTTATTCTGACCTCCGGGCTGCGCAGTCCTGTATTCCTTCAGAAAGCCCGTGTGTTCATGTATCCGGACAAGACTGAAAAACTGTGCAAGGCACTGGCTGAAAAAATTGAAGCCGTCGGCCTCGGTCCGATCGACTATATCGTTTCCCCGGCCCTGGGCGGGCTGATCCCGGGCTATGAAACCGCCCGGCACCTGAAGGTTCCGGCCATGTGGGTGGAGCGCGAGGACGGGGAGTTCCGCCTGCGCCGTTTCGACCTGCCGCAAGGCGCCCGGGTCATTGTTGTTGAGGATATCGTAACCACGGGGCTGTCGAGCCGCGAAACGGTAACCTCGTTGAAAGCTCTTGGTGCTGAAGTTCTGGCAGTGGCCTGTCTGATTGACCGGTCCGGTGGAGAAGCAGATGCCTCCGTTCCGGTGATCGCGCTGGCGGAATACAAGGTGCCGGCCTATGAGCCGGACAATCTGCCCCCGGAACTGGCCGCCCTGCCTGCGGTGAAACCGGGAAGCCGTGGCTTGACCTGATCTGAGATGCCCCGAGGGAGAGACTGATCTAAATGCTGTTCCAACGCCGACATAGACCCTCGCGTATCGAACGCCTGCGCGTTGCCGTCTGGCCCCGGAACAGCTGGTCCCGCTCGACCCGCTATTTCGGCAAAAGGGTGCTGCGCCTGACCGCAACGCCCCATGCCATCGCCATTGGCTTTGCCGCCGGGGCCTTTGCCTCCTGTACCCCTCTGGTCGGATTTCACTTCCTCACGGCCTTCGCCTGCGCCTATATCGTGCGCGGCAATCTGATCGCCTCCGCGCTTGGAACCTCGATCGGAAATCCACTGACCTTTCCCTTCATCTGGGCCTCGACCTTCAAGCTGGGACAGTGGATTTTGTACGGCCGTGCCCCGGAAGCCGACCCGCACCAGGTGCATCAGCGCTTTCAGGAGGGCCTGTTCGAACGCTCTTTTGATGCGCTCTGGCCCATGCTCAAGCCCATGTTTGTGGGCTCCGTACCCATCGGGCTGGTGGTCGGCACCGTCTCTTATTTCATCGTCTATAAAAGCGTGGAAGTTTACCAGCGCCGGCGCAAGCAGACCCTGGCCGAACGGGGCAAACGCGCCTTTCCCCCTCCGGGCCCGCCTCTTGAGGGCGATGGCGGTGCTTGAGTTTCCAGGCCAAGTCCCCACCTATGGGGACGGCCCATTTGTGAAACCGGATTTCTGACAGTATGATCCTTGGCATTGGCAGCGACCTGATCGACATAAGGCGCATCGAAAAGACGCTTGAGCGTTTCGGCGCGCGCTTCACCAACCGGGTATTCACGGAGATCGAGCAGGCCAAGTCGGATCGGCGCGCGCAGCGCGCAGCCTCCTATGCAAAACGGTTCGCGGCCAAGGAAGCCTGTTCCAAGGCCCTGGGCAGCGGAATACGGATGGGCGTGGCCTGGCGAGAGATGGGCGTTGTCAATCTGTCTTCGGGCAAACCGACCATGGCCCTGACCGGCGGCGCGGCCGAACGCCTGGCCACGATGGTGCCAGACGGGTTCAAACCCGCCATCGACCTGACCATCACGGACGATTTCCCCCTCGCCCAGGCCTTTGTCGTGATTTCCGCCTGGCCGGAGACCTGGCCTGATCCCCCCGCTTCCCGCCCGGACTAAACTGTTCGCGGGCACAGTGCACACCGCATTGCGTCCAATTGGGTTACCCTTTAAGAGTTGCGCGTGGCAGCGACCCTGTCGTCCCGAGCCACAGTCAAAATATTTCAAGGATTGTTATGAGCGTGTCGGAAAACAAAAAGAGCAAGGATGGCGGTCTTTATGAACTCGTGAAGGTTGTTGTTCAGGCACTGCTGCTTGCCCTCCTTGTGCGCACCTTCCTGTTTCAGCCGTTCAACATTCCGTCAGGGTCCATGAAGGACACGCTGCTGGTTGGCGACTATCTGTTCGTCTCCAAGTTCAGCTACGGCTATTCGCGCTACTCCTTTCCCTTTGGCTTCATTCCCTTTTCCGGCCGGATCTGGGAAACGGATCCCAAGCGCGGGGATGTGGCCGTGTTCAAGCTGCCAACCGATACCAAAATCGACTATATCAAGCGGGTGATCGGCCTGCCCGGCGACACGGTTCAGGTGCGCCAGAGCGTTCTTTACATCAATGGCGAACCGGTGAAGAGAGAACGGATCGATGACTATATCGAAACGTCGGAATCCGGCCTTGTCCGGCGGGTGCCGCGCTACCGCGAGACCCTGCCCAACGGGGTGTCTTACGATACGCTCGATATCACGCCGCGTGGTGCGCTTGACAACACCCGGGAATTCAAGGTGCCGCCCGGCCACTATTTCATGATGGGCGACAACAGGGACAATTCCCAGGACAGCCGGGTCCTGTCCCATGTAGGTTATGTTCCGCTGGAAAATTTCATCGGGCGGGCAGAGGTCCTGTTCTTCTCCGTTGAGGACGGAAAGGCGGGCTGGCAGTTCTGGTACTGGCCGTGGTCCGTGCGCTGGAGCCGGATTGGTACACTCCTTTAGGTCCCAGCCGGCAAACCGCGTTTCCTTTCTGAAATTTTATCAGGCCCGGATACGGAACTTTGTTCCTGTTCCGGGCTTTTGCCTTGTGCACTCTCTGGTATAAGCAGGCCGCATGACACAAAAGCAGACGCAAAATGCGATTTCGCGCCTCAAGGCGGCGCTTGACCACGATTTCAAGGATCTGGAGCTGCTCCGGGTCGCCCTCACCCATGCCAGTGCGCTTGCGCCGTCAGAAACGGTTTCGGGCAGCTATCAGCGGCTCGAATTTCTGGGAGACCGGGTGCTCGGGCTGGCGGTGGCCTCCATGCTGCACCAGCATTTTCCAAAGGCCGATGAAGGAGAACTGGCCCGGCGGTTCAACCATATGGTCAAACGCGAGACCTGCGCGGACATCGCCCAGGAGCTTGGCGTCGGTGATGCCATGCGGATCGGCCTTGCCGAGGCCCAGACCGGCGGGCGGAAAAAGACCGCCCTTCTGGCCGATATTTGCGAAGCGCTGATTGCCGCGATCTATCTTGATGGCGGCTTTGACGCAGCGGAGCGTTTTGTCAGGCGCCTTTGGGAGCCGCGCATGTTATCCTGGACCGGCCCCTTGCGGGACGCCAAGACAACATTGCAGGAATGGGCCCAGTCCAAGAGCCTGCCAACGCCGCGCTATGAAGTGACCGGACGGGATGGACCGGACCATGCCCCCAGCTTTACCGTGGCCGTTATCGTGAAAGGGCTGGAGCCGGGTGAAGGCATAGGCGGCTCCAAACGGATTGCTGAACAGAATGCAGCCGAGGCTGTTTTGCGCCGAGAAGGCGTTTGGAAGGAATGACACGACTTTGAGCGACGACCATCAGACCGGCGACGACATGCAGCCGGAAGACGAAGACACCGGCTTCATTGCCCCTGCCCCACGGTTCGACATGCCGTTGCCCGAGCCGCTGCCTGTCATGCCCGCAGATACGAAAGCCGGGTTTATTGCCCTGATTGGTGCACCCAACGCAGGCAAGTCGACCTTGATCAACCAACTGGTCGGCACCAAGGTCTCCATCGTCACCCATAAGGTTCAGACCACCCGCTCGATTATTCGCGGGGTTGCCATGCATGACGCGGCCCAACTCGTCTTTGTCGACACGCCCGGCATATTCAAACCGAAGCGGCGGCTCGACCGGGCCATGGTGGACACCGCCTGGGGCGGTGCCCGGGACGCGGACCTGATTGCCCTCCTGATCGATGCCCGCAAGGGGATCGACGACGAAGTCGAATCCATTTTAAAGCGCCTGAAAGGCCAGTCCGCCCCCAAGGTTCTGATCCTCAACAAGACCGATGTCGCCAAGCGGGAAAAACTGTTGCAACTGGCGCAAAGGGCCAATGAGTTTCTTGAGTTTGAAGAGACCTTCATGATCTCCGCCCTGACCGGCGATGGCACCCAGGCAATTCTGGACCATTTTGCCGCCAAGGTGCCGGACGGTCCCTGGCTCTATCCGGACGATCAGCCTTCGGACCTGCCCTTGCGCATTCTGGCGGCAGAAATCACCCGCGAGAAGCTGTTTGAGCGGCTGCATCAGGAACTGCCTTATATTTCGACGGTGGAGACCGAACAGTGGCAAAGCCGCAAGGACGGCTCTGCACGCATCGAACAGACCATCTATGTGGAGCGGGACAGCCAGAAAAGCATCGTTCTGGGAAAAGGCGGCCAGACGATCAAGGCGATTTCGAAAGCGGCCCGGGAGGAACTCTCGGAGATCATCGAAGCCCCCGTGCATCTGTTCCTGTTTGTGAAAGTGCGCGAGAACTGGGCCGATGATCCGGAGCGCTACCGGGAGATGGGGCTTGAATTTCCCAAGTAACCGGCCCCACAACTGTCCTGTGGCAGATCAACGATCTGGCGCGGGAGCAGACCCCTTGACCGTAAAGACACGGAACGGCTCGAACACAGGACGCAGCCTTTGGAATGGAGCAGCCGCGGCGTGGTACTGTCCACCCGCAAACACGGCGAAAATGATGTCATTCTGGAAGCCCTGACCCTGGACCATGGCCGGCACCTGGGGCTTGTACGCGGCGGGCGATCCCGGCGCAACCGGCCCATTCTGCAGCCCGGCAACGAACTGGACCTGACCTGGTCCGCCCGCCTGTCCGACCATCTGGGGTCTTTCCGCCCGGAACCGCTAACCCTGAGGGCGGGCGGCCTGATGACCAGCGCCCTTGGCCTTGCCAGCCTGCAGCATCTTGCCTTTCTGCTGCGGCTCTTGCCCGAACGCCATCCCTATCCAAGGCTGTTTCAGGCGCTTTCGGTGGTTCTGGAACATTTGGAAGCACCGGATGCTGCGGCAGCGCTTCTGATCCGGTTTGAGCTGGAACTGCTTCAGGACCTCGGATCCGGTCTGGATCTCAGCGCCTGTGCAGCAACCGGGCACACGGAGGATCTGATCTATGTGTCACCGAAATCGGGCCGTGCGGTCAGCCGGGAGGCGGGCACTCCCTATCACGACCGACTGCTTCCCCTGCCCTCCTTCCTGCTGGACGGCCAGCGCCAGCAGGGCAGTGAACTGACCTGGCGCGATGTCGCGCAAGGTTTTGAATTAACTTCGTTTTTCTTGCAGATCCAGCTGGAGGAGTACGGCAAGGACAGCACCGCGACCAAAACCGCCCTCCTGAGTGCCCTCGAAAAACGCTACCGCCAGGACTTCCCCTGGAATTTTCCGGACTAGAGCGTCGACAAGGATATGCCGCCCGGCGTGAGGAGGCCGGAAACCTATGGAATGTCCGGCTCAAGCGAACGCCAGACGAATTCGCGCTGCGGGCCGGAATAATAAACATCCCTCGCAACACCCGTGACATCCTTGATGGGAATATACCCGATAGCGCCCAGGACCCGGCTGTCCTGCGAACGGTCCAGATTGTCCCCAAGGACAAACAAATGGCCTTCGGGCACCAGATATTCCCGGGTATTGTCCAGTGCACCGTCAGGCGCCACGTTCAGAACTTCATACGACCGGCCGTTGGGCAGTGTGATCCTGTCCTTTTCATAGATTTCCTCAGTCCCATCGTCACTTTTCATGACATAATCCGCAGTCCGCATAGCTGGCAACGGGGCCCCGTTCAAGACCACCTGCCCATCCCGCATCTGAATGGTTTCGCCCGGCAGGCCAATCAGTCGTTTTACGTGGTCTAACCCTCGTTTCGATTTGAAAACAATAATATCCCCCCGGACCGGGGCGTAGGTTTCTCCGAAACCGGGATAGACAACCGAGGCAAAAAACTGGTCCCCCACTTCCAAGGTGGGCAACATGCTGGTGGCCGGCACGGAATAGTTCTTGGCACGCAAGACATAGTAGCCTTGCCGGTCAGCCCAAAAGGCGGACGCCCCCAGGACCAACACGATTGCGACCGTCAAGAAAACCGCTTTTTTGGACATCCGTCCCACAGCTCCGCAAAATTGCCTAGGATCGACACCACCTATCAATATTTTTCCTTTGGTTACAACTTGTTTTGGCAAACGCACGGTCTTCCTCTTGCCGGAGGCGCAGCACCGCCGCCCACAGAACCGGGAAACATGCTGAAATCCGTTGAAAATCGGCCATTTCAGGCTTCGAAATACAGGGAACGAATTGCGCAGGCGGGCCGAACCGGGTAGCAGAAACCTTATGGGAAAAGAGACGACACCACCGCCAAGCGGCATCGAGGGGATCAACCTCAAGGACGCGCTGGAAGAGCGCTATCTGGCCTATGCCCTGTCGACCATCATGCACCGGGCTTTGCCGGATGTGCGGGACGGGCTGAAACCCGTTCACCGGCGACTGCTCTATGCCATGAGACTTTTGAAGCTGGACCCCGGGGCAGGCTTCAAGAAATGCGCCCGTGTGGTTGGCGATGTCATCGGTAAATACCACCCCCATGGGGACCAGGCGGTTTACGACGCTCTGGTGCGCCTTGCCCAGGACTTCGCGCAGCGCTATCCGCTGATCGACGGCCAGGGCAATTTCGGCAATGTGGACGGCGACAATGCGGCGGCCATGCGCTACACCGAAGCGCGCATGACCGACACCGCCAAGCGCCTGCTGGACGGTCTTGACGAGAATGCGGTCGACTTCCGGGAAACCTATGACGGGGAGGACAAGGAACCGATTGTTCTGCCCGGCGGCTTTCCCAACCTGCTCGGCAACGGCTCTTCCGGAATTGCGGTGGGCATGGCCACCTCGATCCCGCCGCACAACGCCCATGAGCTCTGCCAGGCGAGCCTGCATCTGATCAAGAACCCCAAGGCCGAGGTGGACGAGCTGCTGGAGCATATCAAGGGCCCGGATTTTCCGACCGGCGGGCTTCTCGTCTCCGATCAGGGCTCCATCCGCGAAGCCTATGCGACAGGGCGCGGCAGTTTCCGTGTCAGGGCCCGCTGGGCAGTTGAGGATCTGGGCCGGGGCCAATGGGCCATCGTGGTCACGGAAATTCCCTATCAGGTGCAGAAATCGCGCCTGATTGAAAAGATTGCCGAGCTGCTGACCGCCCGCAAACTGCCGCTTCTGGACGATGTGCGCGATGAATCGGCTGAAGATATCCGCATTGTGCTGGTGCCCCGCTCCCGCAATGTGGACGCCAATCTGCTGATGGAATCCCTTTTCAAGCTGACCGATCTGGAAAACCGGTTCTCCTTGAACATGAATGTGCTTTCCATGGGCAAGGTGCCCATGGTGATGGGTTTGAAACAGGTGCTGCGCGAGTGGCTGGACCACCGCAAGGACGTTCTGATCCGCCGCTCCGAGTACCGGCTTGGCCAGATCAATCACCGGCTTGAAGTTCTGGAAGGCTATCTGGTTGCCTATCTGAACCTGGATGAGGTGATCCGCATCATCCGGGAAGAAGATGATGCCAAGGCCGAACTGATCCGCACTTTTGAACTGACAGATGTTCAGGCGGAAGCCATCCTCAACATGCGCCTGCGGTCCTTGCGCAAACTTGAGGAAATGGAAATCCGCAAGGAACATGACAAGCTGAGCGCTGAGAAGGACGAGCTGACCAGGCTGCTCGGGTCCGATGCCCGTCAATGGACCCGGATCTCCAAGGAAATCACCGAGATTGCCAAGGTTTATGGCCCGGAAACGGAGATCGGCCGCCGGCGTACGGACAAATCCGAGGCACCGGAAGCCGATCTGGTGGATATCCAGCAGGCGATGATCGAGAAAGAACCGGTCACGGTCATCATTTCCGAAAAGGGCTGGATCCGCGCCCTGAAAGGGCATCAGAGCGATCTGTCCAGCTTGTCCTTCAAGCAGGGGGACAAGCTGAAACTGTCCTTCCATGCGGAGACGACCGACAAGATCCTTGTCTTCTCCACCGGCGGCAAGTTCTTCACCCTCGGCGCCGACCGGCTGCCCGGCGGGCGCGGCCACGGCGAACCGATCCGGCTGATGGTGGAGATGGACGAGGCCCAGGATGTGGTCAATGCCTTTGTGCACAAGCCCGGCCGCACTCTGCTTCTGTCTAGTTCTGAAGCCCGTGGCTTTGTTGTGTGCGAGGACGATGTGATCGCCAATACCCGCAAGGGCAAGCAGGTGCTTAACCTCAGCGCCCCGGCGGTGGCCTCCCTTTGCGTTGACGCCACCGGTGATCAGGTTGCGATAATTGGTGAAAACCGAAAGCTGCTGGTGTTCCCGATTGCTCAGGTCGCCCAGATGAGCCGCGGACGCGGCGTGCGCCTGCAGCGCTACCGGGACGGCCATATTTCCGATCTGCGGGTCTTCTCCAGTGAGGCGGGCCTCACCTGGACCGACAGCTCCGGGCGCAGCTTCACCCGTACGCTTGAGGAGCTGGCCGACTGGCGCGGGGACCGGGGCCAGGCCGGGCGCTTGCCGCCCACCGGGTTCCCCCGATCCAACAAATTCGGCCCAGGAAAGCTGTAGGGTGCAACTCTTTCAACCCGCCCAGAGGCTTCAAAAGGGCCAACAAGATCTGTCCGGCTGACACGTAGACAGGCGGGCAAGCTGTTTCAAATGCTGCTGGTGGACTCAATGAGCTGCCGCCAGCGTCCAGGAGAAAAGCCATACGTCTGTTTGAAATGGCGGCTCATATGGCTTTGATCCGCAAAGCCGCACTCCAGAGCGCTGGCTGCAAGAGAGGCCCCTCCGCTCAGCAGCGTCTTGACGTTCTCAAGTCTGCGCATGATCAGAAATCGGTGCGGACTGGTGCCATAATACTGTTTGAATTGCCGCGACAAACTGAAACGGTCGAGACCAGACAATTTAGCAAGATCTTCCACCTTCACCGTCTCGTGGCAGGTCTCGCGCAAATACTCCGCACATCGTTTTATGGCGGTCTCATGCACTGCAGAGCGAGCTGGATTTTTGCCGCTGCCATGCTTTGCCAGACAGGCCGCAAGATCCGCAACGAGATCCGTGCGCTTCAGGTCCCCGATCTCGCAACGGATGTCACTCAGCGCAGCGCTCACATCCTGCTGAAACTGCCGATCGGACAGAACCGGAGAGGCGACAAAAGGCAGGCCTTTGATCCCATTCGCGTCAAGCGCCTCCGCTATCTTTTCCGGTGAGATGTAAATCATCCGGTAGCGAAGCCCCAGTTCAGTGCCGGCGCCGCCGTCATGCACCTCGTCCGGATGGATCACAATCATCTGCCCCGGCAACGAAGCCCATGCTTCCCGGCGATAGGAAAATGACTGAACGCCAGCGAGTGTCAGCCCGATGGCATATGTGTCATGCCGATGAGGCTCAAACCCGTTGCCGTGAAAACGCGCTTCGATCCGTTCGATCCCCTGCTCCGGCGGCGATGTCCAAATCGCGTCCTCTCCCCGCCTGCACAAACGTTCAAGACCCGCCCCCTCTGCTGTCACTAGGTTTCTTTGGACGCCCGTTGAACAAATCCCCTTTATGGAGTTCTCCTGCATGTTCGAGACCAAATTTGTCGTTGTGGTTCGAGACGATCTGGCCACCTGGCAAAAACTCAACGTGGTCGGCTTCCTTGCCACCGGCGTGGCAGCGGCAAAACCCGGCATTATTGGCGAAAATTACCGGGATGCAGCCGGAAATCTTTATCACCCCATGAGTGTTCAGCCAATCATCGTCCTCAGCGCGGATGCTCCGGCTTTGAAAAAGATCCACCAAAGATCGATCCAGCGCGAGGTGCAGACCAGCCTCTATCTGGACGAGATGTTCCGCACCGGCCACGATCACGCAAACCGGGAGATCTTTGCCAAATTCACACCAGATGACGCAAAAGTGGTTGGGCTTGCGCTGCACACGGACAAGAAGATCGCAGACAAAATCACCAAGGGCGCACGCATGCATTCCTGATGCGAACATGTTGCCAACGCGCATGATTTTTCTCGACGCCCCTTCCGCCAGACGGCATTCTTCCGTATCGACGCAGGTGAAACCCGCCTGCCGGACCGCCGTTCCATGAAGATACCGCACCGAGTTTCCACATGCCTTCCACACCTCCTCCACAGGCTGCCCGGCCAGCACCTCTGCCAAGAACCCACTTCAAGGCGTTTCGACAGATCCCCACCCGGTGGATGGATGTGGACATCTACGGCCATGTCAACAATGTGCAATATCTGAGTTTCTTCGACACGGCCGTCAATGGTTGGTATGTGGACCAGGGTCTTCTGGATCCGCGGGCGGGAAACGAGATCTTTCTGGTGGTCGAAACCGGCTGCCATTACTTTGCCGAACTCACCTTTCCCGGCCTGGTGACCGCTGGCCTAAAGGTCGAAAAACTCGGTACAAGTTCTGTTGTTTTCCGGGTTGGGCTGTTTTCAGAAGCGGCTGAAACCACGGCTGCCCATGGCCGGTTTGTTCATGTTCTGGTGGACCGGCAGACCCGGCGCCCCTGTCCCATGGGCGAGAGGGTGCAGTGTGCGCTCTCAAGCCTTGCGGATTGACAGCGCCAGCCCGTCCCCTGGCCGCCATTGCACAGGCATGCCACAGGCTATCCCCGGGAAAAACGACGTAAAAGACCTGGTAAACTGCTGGCTTTTCCACAAGCTGCCCACAGCTTTTCCGCAAACTGTCCCCATGATGACCGGAATCAGGAGCGCGCATTTGCTCAAGCGGTGTGGAAAACTGGACAGGTTTCAGCGATCTGTCCGCAGAGACAGCAAAAATCAGCTGAAATTCTTCATCAAGCGGGCTTTTTCCCGCTGCCAATCGCGTTTCTTTTCTGTTTCGCGCTTGTCATGCAGCTTCTTGCCCCGTGCCAGAGCCAGTTCCAGCTTGGCCCTGCCCTGCTCATTAAAATAGAGCTTGAGCGGGACAATCGTCTTGCCTTCCTTTTGAACCGCACCGGCCAGCTTTCCGATCTCCCGCTTATGCAGGAGGAGCTTGCGCGGGCGCCGCGGTTCATGGTTGAAGCGGTTGGCCTGAAGATACTCGGGAATATAGACGTTGTAGATCCAGATCTCGCCGCCATATTCGGCCGCGTAGGATTCGGCAATATTCGCCTTGCCGTTGCGCAGGGATTTGACTTCCGTGCCCTTCAGCTCGATCCCTGCTTCCAGCGTATCCTCGATTTCGAAATTGAAGCGGGCCTTCCGGTTGTCCGAAATGATCGTCCGTCCCGGAACGCCTCCCTTTTTCGCTGCCATTTTTATCCTTCAGAGAGCTTTGCCGAGCGAGAGCAAATCGCGTTTTCTTAAATTTACCTTTTCCCGCTTGAAATCAGGGACTTCAACGCAAAAGATAAACCAGTTTGACTCCATATCACGCGCCCCGCTCAAACCTCAGTTGATCAAGCCTGCATGGGCCATGGCTTCACGAATTTCGCGTTTGGTGTCTTCCGACACCGGCACAAGCGGCAACCTCAGCTCTTCTTCAATCTTGCCGAGAAGCGACAATGCATATTTCGCTCCGGTCGGGTTCGGCTCCAGAAAGAGTGCCCGGTGCAGCGGCGCGAGACGGTCCTGATACTCGAGCGCCTTTGCGAAATCTCCTTCAAGCGTCGCCGCCTGGAAGTCCGCACACAGGCGCGGCGCCACATTGGCTGTAACCGAAATGCAGCCGACGCCACCATGGGCATTGAAGGCCAAAGCGGAGATATCCTCCCCCGACAGCTGAATGAAGTCCGGACCGCACAGATGGCGTTGGCGGCTCGCCTTGGCAAGATCAGCGGTGGCATCCTTCACGCCCTTGATGTTCCCGCAGGTCTCATAAAGCTCGGCCATGGTTTCCGGGGTCATGTCGATCACTGACCGGCCCGGAATGTTGTAAATCAGGATTGGCAGCCCGACAGCATCATTGATGGCCTTAAAATGGGCCTTCAGACCCGGCTGGTTCGGCTTGTTATAGTAGGGCGTCACAACCAGAAGCCCGTCCGCGCCCGCCTTTTCCGCATGCTGGGCAAAATCAATGGCTTCCACTGTGTTATTGGACCCGGCACCGGCAATCACCGGCACCCGGCCCGCGGTTGCTTCCACACACAGCTCAATCGCCCGCTTGTGTTCGTCATGGCTCAAGGTCGGGCTTTCGCCGGTGGTTCCAACGGGAACAAGCCCCATGGAGCCTTCTGCGATCTGCCAGTTCACAAACTCCTGAAACCGTTTCTCATCAAGCGCTCCGTCCTTGAACGGGGTAATCAGCGCTGGAATGGAGCCTTTGAACATCTCGGTTTCCTCTTGGACAAAGCTTGTGATTTTACGAGCGGACCAATCTCCTCTCAATGGAGGCGCAACATACTCATCTGATGTCAAAGGAGCAATGGGTTTGGCTGCTTTCCAAGCCCGGCAATGCACTTTCTTTTGACCTGCCCCTTCCGCGCAACGCTGCCAGACCTGCGCCGCGCCCAGATGGGATTTCTTTAGCCCAACCTCAATAGCTAGGAACCGATCTGACCGTGTTTGGGGACTGTTCGGCAAGGAGCAGGTTGCAGGGCGATGTGGTTTATCGTTCAAAACCTGGGACGCAGCTGAACAGTCCTCAAACACGGCCTCGGTGGCCTGCTCCGGCCCGCCGGACTGCGTTGCGCCGCTTGAACGGCCATAAAGGCCGTCCTGCGCAACGCGCCTTGCCGGCCAATCCGGACCAGCGCCATCAGATGGGTTTCTATCTAGTGAGGTTGGTCTTATTTGGTGAAGGTAGGTACTAGTGGGCGGCCATGGCCATCCCCCAACTCCGTTTGCGCGCAGCGCCCGGCGGACTGATGGCCAAAGGCCCGATGGACTATCTCAACCCTGTGTGGAAGTTACGTAAGGGTTCTTCCCATTGGCAGCCGTTCTCCCTGCCCTCTATCTTGTTACAAAATACAAATTGGATGGAAACGTTTTCGGGAGACCGTCATGACGGCCGCACAACAGGAGGTGTCCGCCCCCCGTGACGCCGCACTTCTTCCAAACGGGGAAGACTTCACGTGGGAAAGTTCCGACGGCCTCTTGCTGTCGGGCTGTGAGTGGCGGCCTGCGCCATCAAATCCCGTTGCGCTTCCGGCCCGCATACCACTTCTCTGCCTGCCGGGCCTTTCCCGGAACACCCGTGATTTCAAAGATATAGCCCTATTTCTTCAGGCAAATGGCCATCGCATCATCGCGCTTGACTATCGCGGGCGCGGCAAGAGCGCCTGGGATAAGGACTGGCAAAATTATGCACTGCCGGTGGAAGAAAACGACATCGCCGCCGCACTGGACACGCTGGGGCTGGACCGTTTCGCCGTGCTAGGCACCTCGCGCGGCGGGCTGCACGCCCTTGCCATGTCCAACCGCTACGGCAATGAGCGCATGGCTGCCGTCATTTTCAACGATATCGGACCGCATATCGAGATGCAGGGCATCCGCCGGATCGCCACGACCCTTGGTCACAAGATGAGATCCGGCAGTTTCGAGGAACTCGCGCATTCTTTGGAACACACGCTTGGTCGGCAATTTCCGGTCTTTTGCCAGAAGAGCTGGCTGAAACTGGCTCACCAGCTGGCGTCCGAACGCAAAGGCGAGGTCGTTCTGGACTATGACCCGGCGCTGGCCTGTCAACTGGCCAGTTTTGATGATGCCACGCCCCTGCCCGACCTGTGGCCTCTCTATCAGAACCTCACCGACAGGCCGGTTCTTGTTCTGCGCGGCGAGCATTCCGATCTGCTCAGTCCTGAAACAGTCCGGCAAATGGCCGCTGATCATCCGAACGCTGAAGTCAGGACCATTCCCGGACAAGGTCATGCTCCCGCACTTTGGGACCGGGACACCCATGAGGCTGTTTCAGACTTTCTGGAACGTCTTTAGAGGAAGCCGCGTTTCACCGGAATTGGGTATCGCAGCCTGAATTTAGAGATTTCAACGCAAAAGACAAACCGGTTTGAACCCGTTTGAACGCAATTCACTCTATGGCAAATCGCGTTTAACCGGATTCAGATCTCACTGTCTCTCGGCTGCGCCTCGAACGCGAAATCTGAAACAGTCTGAATTCAAATAAACGCGATGCGCTCCAAAAACAAGAAAACCCGGCGTCTCCGCCGGGTTTTCCATCAAACCTCTATTCGAGGATTGATTAGAACGTGCGCTGCATACGAACGCCGAACTTGAGTTCGTCAAGATCGTCAACGTTCAGGCTGCCGACGTCACCGCTGGTGTTTGCGTAACCAACGTCTGCACCAAGCAAGAAGCCAGACACCGGCTCCCACTGAACAGAACCGTCGATTGCCCAACGATCAATGTCGCCATCGGTGTTGCCAACAATGTTCTCGATGTCCACGTGAGCATAAGAACCGTCAAGCGCAAGACCGATAGTCGGAGTTGCCTGGATATATGCACCAGCAGACAGAGAGTAACCGGAGTTGGTGTCATCACCGCTGTAGTCAGATACGGAACCGATCTCATCGCCAGTGGTCTTGTTGACCAGGGTCACGCCGGTGATGCCGTTACCGATGTAGGACAGTGCGCCATCAGCATAGAAACCCTGGAAGAAGATGTTCGAGCCAGAGTTCGCGAACGGCAGGTTGAACACGGCGCCAGCACCGATTGCCCAGCCGTAGTTGTCTTCGCCGCCAGTTGCATTGTTGTTAGCAACATCCGGGTAGACCTGATGCAGAGCACCAGACAGCTGTGCAGAGCCCCAGCCCTGGGACACGGCGAGAACACCGACAACGTCCGGAGCGCGCGTGCCGCCATAATCACCAACTTCACGGTCAGAACGATCTTCAAGAGCAAGAGTTGCAGAGAAGCCGTTGCCGAAAGCAGCGGTGTAAGCGATCTGGTTGGTCGTGACATCGGACCAGTCACGGGTCACAACACCAACGAAGGCCTGACCGGTGTAGATGTTGAAGTTGGAACCGAGGTAACCAGCTGTCAGTCCGCCCCACTGGATGTAACCAGCGTCAAGCTTGGATTTAGCTTCACCGTTGGTGATCTCCTGACGCAGAGCAACATAGGCACGCAGCGTGCCGAATTCAGTTGCCGTGCGGGCGTCAAGGTAGACATAGCCGCGTGTCAGCCAGCTGTAGCCGTCAGCATCACGGTCGCCCCAGGCACCATTGTCCATCACGTTGTTGACAACGAACTGCGTGCGCAGACGACCGCCAACGCGCAGGCAGGTTTCCGTGCCCGGGATGTAGTAGAAGCGAGAGCCGTAAGCGTCACAGACGCGAACATAGTCGACCGGCTCCGGAGCAACCGGAAGATCGGCTGCCTGGGCGGTGGAAGCGGTAGCAGCAGCTGCTACGCCGAGCATCAAGCCCTTAAGTTTCATATCTGACCTCCAAAAGTCATTTTACGTTGGAGCCGACCGCTTTTTCCCTAAAGTCGAAGCAGGCTCCGTCCCCGCGATTTCCTTCAAAAACGACTTTGGAATTCATTCCTGATCGTTTTCACTGGCGATTTCTCGCCGTCGCATCACCTTAAAGACCAAACCAAGCGGCAATCTTCAAGCGCTAAACGCCCGGCAGCAGCACAAGCAAATCCCTGTGTGTTTTTTGTGCAACATTTCGTTTACGGGCCTCGGCTTCTCCATTTGACACAACGCATACGCTGCGAAAATATTCAGATTAAAATCAGGTCAATATTCAAACAAAACAAGCGTCATCCGCTTATATTTACCAGCTTCCCTCAATGCCATTGAACTCAATATGATTTAAAATATTTCGATCTTAGAATTTTATATTTTGAACAATACGATAATTTCTTATTTATATTTATTTTTTCGAATTATTTAATGTATTGCTCGGAAAATAAATCCTTCTCCTTCAGTATTCGCTTGAAGCTCTTTCGACGGAAAAGTTAACACGGCTTTTGGTGCATCAGAGGGTTCGACCAGGGAAAAGACGAGCTGCAACGGTAGCCCCGCTGGCTGGAAGCCTTGCGATTCTCCGTTCCGGTTCAGTCTGTTGACGCTTGAGAGCGGGTTACCGAATCTGCACCGTGACGCCCGCACGCTGTCCCCGGGCATCCAGAATCGTCACACTTGCAAAGCCAGGCGCTTCCGGTTGCCAGATCAGCTGACGGTCAAGGGTGTCATACCCGAGCGGGCGTCCATTGATCAGCACCCCATAGGGGGCAGTGCCGCCCTTGAACTTGACCACAAGGGGCTGTGCCGTCTCTGCATCACCTGTTACATCCGACATCCCCAAATCAAGTTCTGCCCCCTCCGGGGGAAACGCGATTCGCAGGTTGGCACGTTCTGTGTCTACGCTCTGCCGGGCGGCCGTCCGTGCGTAGCGCAAGGGTGCCGGTGGCCGGTCCTCCAGCAAATCCTGAAGAGACGGCGGAAGGGCCGGCAGCGGCACGCGCCTGGCGCCCAGCACTTGAAACGTGTCCTTAAGAATCGGCACGGCGGCCGTGCGGCCCGTTTGACCCGGCACAGGCGAGCCGTCCGGACGCCCCACCCATACGGCCACGGCAAACCGTCCGTCATATCCGGCGGCCCAGGCATCCCGGTAGCCGTATGAGGTGCCGGTCTTATAGGCGATCTTGCTGGTTCCAGCGCTTTGCACTTGTGGCATGCCCGTCAGAATACCGCTGACCAGGGCGGCGGCCTTGGGCGACAGAACCGGCGCCTTGCCAACCTTCTCCCGCTTCTCCGTCCCGCATCCGGACCGGCAGACATGGAGCTGGACTGGACGTCCCCCGCCCGCAAGCGCCGCATAAGCTTGCGTCAGATCCTTCAGCGACAGGCCGAGACCGCCAAGGCCGATGGCAAGCCCGGCCCCCGTTTTGCTGTCCAGAACCGGCCGGGCCCCAGCCCGCTTCAACCGGGCTATCAGCCGCGCCGGTCCCACCGCTTCCAGCAATTGGACCGTCGGCGTGTTGAGAGAGGCCTGCAACGCTTCGCTTAGGGTGACGGTGCCTTGATACGCCCGGTCAAAATTGGTTGGCCGGTATCCGCCAATATCGGTCGGCCGATCCACAATCAGGCTCTCCGGCAGGCCGATTCCCTCTTCAAACGCCAGACCATAGATGAAGGGTTTGAGTGTGGAGCCAGGCGAGCGGAGAGCCCGGGTCATATCCACATGCCCGAAACGGGTATCGTCCAGAAGATCCGGGGCACCAACGCTGGCCAGGATCTCACCGCTCTGGTGATCGGCAACCACAATCGCCAGGGAAACAGGCGCTGGCAACGCCTGCGCCCGCCGTCTGGCCAGCTGTTCAAGAGACGCCTGCACATTCTTGTTCAGGGTCAGCCGATGAACCGGCTGGTTTGGCGCTGCAAAATAGGCGGCCCGGCTTTCATGGGGGGCTAGAAAGGGCATGGCGTGCCGCCGGGCCCGCACCGGCTCGGCTTGCGCGGACGCAACTGTTTCGGCCGAGAGGACGCCTGCGGCCTGGGCTCTGGCCAGCACCCGGTTGCGGGCCACACGGGCTCTTTCCGGATGCCTGTCCGGCCGCCGGGCTTCCGGGCTCTGGGGCAAGGCCACCAGCAGGGCCGCTTCTGCAGGGGTCAGGCGGCCCGGTTCCTTGCCCAGCCAAGTCAGACTGGCCGCGCGAACCCCCTCCAGATTGCCGCCAAAAGGCGCCCGGAGCGCATAAAGCGTCAGGATTTCGTCTTTGGTGAGGGTCTGCTCCAGCTGCACAGCCTTCAGGAACTGGTGGTATTTGCGCTGCAGGCTTCGGGTGGTGTGTTCCTCCAGCAACCGGGCCACCTGCATGGTCAAGGTCGACCCGCCGGAGACAATCCGCCCATGCCGGAGGCTTTGCAGGGCTGACCGCACCACGGCCCGGCCGTCAATGCCGCCATGACCGTAAAAACGTTTGTCTTCAAAAGCGAGCAGAAGCTTCAGGTACAGCGGATCAATCTCGTTGAGAGCAACCGGCAGGCGCCATTTCTGATCCCGGCTGATGAAGGCCCGGAGCAGACGGTCCTCCCGGTCCAGAACGACCGCCGACACCGGAACCCCGGCCGGGCTGACCGGCGGCGGCAAGGCCTGATAGTCCCGGACCACCTTCCAGGCGCTCCCAGCCAGAAAGATCCCCAGCAACAGGGCCAGCCCTCCGAGCGCCGCCGCCGTCCGGCGCCAGCCGGCGCCTTGCTTTTGCTGAGGCTTGCCCGCGGCCACGTCCGTTTACCTGACCGGGCCCAGGATTTTGAACCGGCCCGTCTCCGTGATGGCATGCCGGTCAGGCCGGTACATGTCCTCCACCGTTGCGGGCGGATGAACAAACGCCCCCGGAGTTGCCGCCCTTGCCAGATAGGCAAAGGTCATCACCCGGTCGCTGACCCGGTTCTGGTCGACGGCCACTTCAAACCTGTCCTTGAAAACTCCGGCATGCTCGGTGTTCTGAACCATGTTCAGGAACGGCAATCCACCAAGGTCACCGGAACGCAACAGCCGGGGATTGTCGATCACAAGTCCGGCGGGCAGCCGGTCAACGACCATGAGACGGCCCGGCTGGTCGGTCAGCGCACGGACCGTCAGCACGACCGCCAGCCGGGTGTTGACCGCAATGGCGCCGGGATCGACCGGAGTGCCATTCAGATCATAGACGTGACGCTCGATCTCATAGTCAACCCCGCCAGCCGGTTCCGGCACACTGGGCTTTCCGCTCACGGACACCAGCAAATCGACCGGATCCGTGCCCTTGTTTCTGATCAGGGCAGGGCTTGCCTCAAGGCCTGCCCCCTCCATTTGCCAGACCAGCCGCCCGGGCGTTTCCACACCGTTAAAGGCAACTCTTGCATCTTCCGTCTTGTCGTTCAGGGCATTGGCCGCCAGAAGCAGCCAGACCATATCCTGGGTCGAGCGGCGCCCGGCCACTTTCTGGACCGATGTCAGCAATCCAAGTGCTTCGTCTTTCAAATGGGGATCAAGGGACGCGGACACCACATAGTCTGTCACCGCAGCAATGTCGCGCAACTTGGAGCCGAAATCGAGGCGGAACTCAGCGTCTTTTTCCCGGTTCAAGGCGGACAGGGCTGCTTTGAACCCGGTAACCGCCCGGTCTTTTTCCCCGTAAAGGGCCAGGCCGGCCGCCAGCTGGGCCTTCGCAAGGGGCGTTCGGAAGTCTTTCAGCTTCACATCCAGATAGTAGCGCAGATCCCCCATGGACGCCCGCCCGTTCCGGGCCAGAACGTAAAGGGCATAGGCCGTTCCTTCCCCGCCCTGTTCAAAGCCGGTGCTGTAGGACAGGCGGTTTTCAAGATTGTCCAGCGCGGCGATAAAGGCCTGCTCCGGCACGTGATAGCCTTTGTCCCGCGCCTGGGTCAGGAAGTCTGTCGCATAGGCACTGAGCCAGATCCCCCCGTCAATGTAACTGCTCCACAGTCCGAAAGCCCCGGACGACGACTGCCTGGAGAGAACCTGGGTAATGGCAGCTTCGACCTTTTCCTTTACGGTCTTGTCCGTTCCAAGTCCGGCTGCTTCCGCAACCTCGCCCAGATACAGAAGCGGCAATGCCCGGCTGGTGGTCTGTTCGGTGCAGCGGTAAGGATACCTGTCCAGAGCCATCAGCAGACCGGCGACATCGATAGAGGCCGCGCCGCCCAAGGTCAGGCTGACATCCACCGTGTCGCTCAAAAGGCCGTCAAAACTCTCCGGCCCCAGCTCAAGGCTCGCGCCAGCGTTCAGCTGAAAGGACGTGCGTCTGACCACATCCGGCTGGGTGTTGCGCACATTCAAAGCAACCCGCTTCACCACTGCCTGCCCGTCCGGTCCGGTCAGGGCCAGCAGGACTTCACCATTCACCGGGGTGGGCCCAGCGGCAACCGGCAACCGCACGACCGCCTTGCCCCCGGCCTCAAGGTCCAGCAAGCGCTCTGCCCGGCCTGCATTGTCGACCATCAGGCCGCGTGTAGCCGATACATCCAGAGTATAGGACCCGGCCGCGCCGTCCAGATTGTCGATTTCAATGGCAATGCGGGAGGTGTCGGCCGGCGCGAGAAACGCAGGAGCGCTTGCGCTGATCACGACCGGGGAGCGGACTTCGATGTCCTGTTCCCCATGGCCAACCCCGTCCTTGCTCCAGGCCACGGCTATCAGCCTCAGCGCCCCGTTGAAATCGGGAATGTCGAAGGAAACACTTGCTGTTCCATCCGGCCCAGCCTCCACAAGCCCGGAGAACAGCGCCAACGGTTCGTCCTCAGGCGGCGTCGCGTCGAGCCGCTGCGCCATGGCATCCCCGCCAGAGCGGATCCGGCCCGCCGTTCCGGCCATCCGGTCAATCAGCTGTCCGTAAAGATCCCGGATCTCCGTGCCAAGACGGCGCTGGCCGAAATACCAGCCCTCCGGATCCGGGGTCTTGTAGCCCGTGAGGTTCAAGATCCCGGCATCCACGGCGGCAATGGTCAGATACGCCTTTTCACCCGCCTTCAGATTCGCCAGCTTGACCGGCACGTCCAGCACCGTTTCCGGCTTTATCCGCTCCGGCACGCTCAACTCCACCTGGAGCTCGCGCGCGCCCGGGTCGACCTGCAGCCAGGCAAGGCCAATCGCTCTGGACGGCATCCGTTTCTGGGCAAGATCCATGGGCCGGAACAGGCTGGCGGTCACATAGGCCCCTGCCCCCCAGGTCCCGGAAACAGGAATGCTGACCTCGGTTTGCGACCCGGATACTTCAACCGTCTGGCTGGACAGCACGCCGCCTGCCAGCACATTGATGACGGCAATGCCGGCCATCTGCGGTTTCAGCCGCAATTTGGCAATATCTCCCGGCTGGTAGCTTGCCTTGTCGAGCCCCACGTCCAGAAAATCCGGTGTTTCGGAGGTTTCTCCCGCTGAATACCAGCCGGCATTGAACGTCACGCTGGTTGCCGTTTGAAGCCCGGTGCCGCCTTTGACCTCAAGCCGGTACTCGCCCCAATCCACCGGCACAGACAGGTCGACCGGTTTTGAGGCGCTGGTTGAAAGCGCTCCGGCAGCCACCTGTTTGCTTGTTACAATCGGTTCGTAGGACCAGCGTCCGTCCAGCTTGTACCATTGAAAGCGCCGCTCGATCTGATAGAGGGTCCAGGCCAGATCCGGGACCTCCTGCCGCTTGCCATCGGCCCCAAGCACAATGACCGAAAAGTCAGCCGGTCCGCCTTCATCCACATCCCCGTCAAATGCCGGTTTGATGCCGATACGCGGGCCGTCCTGTTCCACTGGCAGATCCAGATGGCGCTCCACGGCCCGCCCGCCAGCCTCCACCAGCCGGGCCACCACGGTGCCATCGTATAGCCCGGTCGTGTCGGTCAGTTCTGGCAGCACAACGTTGAAGGACAAACGGCCCGTTTTGTCGGTCTTCAGGCCATCGGGCAAACCACCCCGCAGGGGATAGCCTTCCTCGTTTTCCAGGCCGAACTGATAGCCGGGAAACGCCTTGTGCGTGCGTACGGGCTGCACAATGACATCGCCTTGCAGCAATTGGCCGCTGGCCGGAGAGCCATAGAGGAACTTGGCTGTCAGGGAGACCGGCGTGCCCCCCTCCCGGCTGAAGGCCTCAACCTTGGTTTGCAGATCAAAATCCACACGTTCGGGCTGATAATCCTCCACCAGGAAAGTTGCCTGAGCCAGCGCGGGGGCTTTCGGATCGGCAAAGACCTGCCAGGACCACTGGCCTTGCTGGGCTGAATCACTCAGGACGAGATCCTGCAAATGCCCTCCCAGACCGCTGTCGGCGACAGTGTATCTGGCATGTTCGACACCATCCGGGCGCGTGAACAGGAAGGTCAGCGGAAACGCTTCCTGTGCGATGGCCTTAGCCGTGCGCAACAGGGCCTGGGCATGAACGGTTTCGCCGGCCTTGTAGATGCCCCGGTCCGTCCAGGCGAAGACATCCAGCGGCCCCGGCGCGGGCCGGCCTTCAACGCCCCGGTCCGAGAGGTCAAAGGCGGGTTTGCGCAGATCCAGGAAGGAATAGTCCCCGTCCCTGGTTTGTGCGACCAGCACGCCGGGAGCAAGACCGCCGCGCCCACGGGTCAGACCGGCGGCGAATTCTGCCCGCCCGTCCGCATCGCTGGTCGTTTCGCCAAGCACCTCATTGTTCACGGCCAGCAGGCGCACCGTCGCCCCTTCGAGCGCCCTGGCTGTTCCAAGAGAACGGATATTCGCGACAATACCATTGTCGCCGGACAAGGCACTCAACCCCAGATCTGAAACCAGAAACCATTGGGTCGCCACTTTGCTCCAGTCGTCTTTCCGGCTCAGCTTCGAGCGGGCCGTCATGGCATAGACACCCGGCTTCAGCGTCAGGCCGGTTTTTGTGACCGGGAAGGCGGTTGTCACATCCTGATTGAGGCGGTTCTCCGTCTCCAGGACACCGGACCAGACCTTTTCGCCCAGCTCGTTTTCAATTTTGTCCGCCTGCCAGCTGCTCAACTGGCGCAGGAAACTCTTGTCCCGAAGGACGCCGGCGACGGACCGGTTGCCGATCCGGTAAATGCTTGCTTCCACCTCGCTTGTATTGACCGTGACCACTGGGATCGTGGGCGATCCGCCGGAGGGCAGGACATAGGAGCGGCTCAGGAACCGGACGGACGGAGACCGGTCCGGCACATAGACAGACAGATCCACCGCCTTTTCAAGGGTCTCGCCATCCAGGGCCGGCAAGCCGCTGCGGATCGTGACCTCGTAGCGGGCGCCGTGCTCAAGCCCCTCAGCACATAGCTGGTTGCCTTGCGCGTCAATGGAGACTGTTCCGGGACCCTGGACAACCATGTACGGGCTGAGATCTTCTCCAACCGGCAGCTTTTGTGACAGGACCACGCAGACCCTCGGTGTCGTTCCCTCCGTTTCAACCGAGTGACTGAGAATCCTGAAACCGTATTCGGCAATAAGCCGATCATAGCGTCGGCGCCGTTCAGGTGTATCTTCCAGGGCAAGGGCTGCCCGCGCTGCCTTGATCGAGCGCATGGGCTTGTCGCTCTTGAGCAACGCCCGGCTGAGCTGCTCCAGCACGAGGGCCTGTTCCCTCGGATTGACAGCGCGCAGATAAGCATTGATCCCGGCCGAAATCGCGTTGCGGCGATTGATCTTCCGCTCGTCCCAGTCCGGCACCTCCCGGATGATCAGAGCCTGGGTCAGCCCCACCCAGCCATCAAAATCCGACGGGTCCAGATTGAGCAGCATCACGAAACTTTTTTTTGCAACGTCCCCTTGCCAGCGCCGCAAAGCCTCCTCGCCCCCCTGGCGCAGAGCGCCGATGGAGGTTCCCCGCGGCCCGCGCCGATGGGCGATGCGTGCGGCAAATGTCTTGGCGTCTTCAAGCTCGTCCGCCGTCAGGAATGTCAGGTCTGCCTTCCGGTCGGCCACAATATCGGCGGATGGTGCCCGCACTTCCACCACCCGGCCGGCAACGGCCCCCGCAAAGCTCTGCAGCGAGCCGAAATCCGACTTCAAAAAGCACCAGCCAGCGGATGTGTTGAAGGTAAAGGCCCGGCATTTTTCGTCCTTGAGACAGGCCGATTTGCAGCCCTCAAGGTCGACCTCCTTGACTGTCTGGTAGTCGCTGCCAAAAAAATCAGCGTCCTCAATGGTGACGATTTTGCGGTCCTGCGCCCGCACCTCGGCCGCCTGAAATGTGGCACTGCCAAAGGCAAGAGCACTGGCTGCAACGGCTAGAAGCGTTTCGCGCGCCAAAAGCGGTTTCACGGAAAAAATCGGGGTGAAGAGATTGAAAATATGCAGCAAGGTCTGCCTCCCGGACCAGGAACTGCACATATGAACGCACTGGCACGTGACAATTGCAAGGCGGTTTTGTGCAGGTTTTATGCAACTTTGTCACAATAAGAGCGCGTCACTCCCGCCATGATTGGTCTACCAACGAGAGCCTAAAACCGCAGTGAAGAGGTCAACACTCCGCACTGCCCCAACACCGCGTTTGATCTTCTCACGCTCCTGTCGAACAGTATTTTCAACTCAAAAAGCCGATCCTGAGCGCTTTTGACAATTTCAGCGTATCGCGTCATTGAGCAGTTGTTGCACTTGCAAAACATCTTCAAGAACAGAAGAAAATACGCCCTCCAGCGGCATTCCTGATCCATCATGAGCACCGAATTGTACAATAGCATTAGCTTTCGGATTGTGAATTACCGAATTTGGCGGAGACACCTCAAAGACACATTGCGCTGAAACATAAACAGGCCGCTCATCGAGCATGCGCAGCTTCACCAGTGGAGCGGCAGCGGCAAACCGCTCAACAAGCGCCTCAAGAGGCTCTCGGCTGAAACTTTGCTGCGACTCCGACTGAATCATCACTTTGTCCCCCGGTTCATAAAAGAAAACCGTTGGCCGGATCCGAATTAAGCTATGAGCTGGAATTGTTTTTGATGATCCATCAAGCAATTGAAAAGCAACAAACATCTCTTCCCCCTATTGAAAGACTATTTGTTCACATGTGTATTTTGAAGGACAATTCTATTCCTCAAAAACGCTGAAATGCGATTGAATTATAAGTAAATAAATTTGAAAAGATATCTTTCAAGCCTAGCTTGATTCGATCAGCACCGCACATTTACCCGGTCCGGGAGACAAGTTCCTCGATCAAGGAGGCCACTTCCAGGGCGGCTTTGCTTGTGGGGGCTTCTTCGGTCACGGCAAAGCCCTTGCCCATGGCGGCTGCAAACACGGTGCGGTTGCCCAGGCGGGTGGTCAGGGTGTCATAGCCGGATTCGACAATTGCGTCGGTCATTTCCGCCGTCAGCGATGCCCGCGGCGGCACACGGTTGAGCACCAGCAGGGCTGGCGTGCTTTCCCGGGAGGCCAGTTCGATGGTCTGGGAGGTCGCCCACAGATCAACCGGCGTCGGCTGCACCG
Organism: Roseibium sp. AWQ4_254; assembly: GCF_056161025.1. Lineage (NCBI taxonomy): Bacteria > Pseudomonadati > Pseudomonadota > Alphaproteobacteria > Hyphomicrobiales > Stappiaceae > Roseibium > Roseibium sp. AWQ4_254. Next base: position 70,586 of record NZ_JBSWYH010000013.1, on the reverse strand, counting down.
GAACGATGACATAATCTGCCGCATCAATCGCCGGTTTGGCGTCCGTGTCGGTTTTCGGGGGGGTGTCGACCACCACATAGCCATGGGATCTGGCCAGGGACCGGGCTTCCCGCCGGGCGCCCCAGCCCGATGCGGTGCGGAACTCCAGACCGGTCTCATCCTCGCCAAGGCTGCGTTCACGGGCTTCGTACCATGTTCCGAGGGAGCCTTGCGGATCCACATCCAAAATGGCAACAGGCTCGCCGGACTGGCGGGCAAGGGCAACAGCCAGATGGGCCGCCAGCGTTGTTTTGCCGGACCCGCCTTTTTGCTGGGCCACCGTCAAGATTCGACCGGACATCGCATACCTCCGTTTATGCGACCTTATATTGCGACGTCCTTTTTCGCAGCGCAACAAGACATTGCTGTCAAACCCGGAATTAAATCCCGTTACGTCACTTAAATTTCGACCGGTCTGATCAGAAGCCCAGCCCTTGTGACTACCGGCCTCCCAGGGCGTAATAGACATTCCAGGACGGCCGCCCGGTCACCGGCATGCCGAATTTGGCTTCCGCCTTGCGGATGCCGGCGCGCGTGGCCGGGCCGACCTTGCCGTCTGCCTCCCCCACATCAAACCCATTCTTGTTGAGCAGCTTCTGCAGATCCAGCCTTTGGGCGCGGGACAGGCCCGGATTATCGGTCGGCCAGGGCGTCTGGAAAGGTTTGCCGCCGGCAACCAGCTCTGACAGAAGCGCAATGGCCAGCCCGTAAGACGTTGAGGCGTTATAGGAGCGCAGGGCGTTGAAATTACGGGTCACGAGAAAGGCGGGCCCATTCGCACCGGCCGGACGGATCAGGGCCGCCTCGGTCTTGCCGGACACGCGTCCCCCATCCAGCTTGCGCAGGCCCCGTTTGCCCCAGGTGGACAGGGAGGCCCGTTTCTTCAGTCCGCTCGGCCCTTTGTAGCCGCCTGGAACCTTGACTTCATACCCCCAGGCGCGGCTGTCGCGCCAGCCGGCATTTTTCAGAAAGTTGGCGGTCGAGGCCAGCGCATCGGGAACGGAGTTGACCAGATCCTTGCGTCCGTCGCCGTCAAAATCCACCGCCAGACTGTTATAGGTGCTGGGCATGAACTGGGTCTGACCGAAGGCCCCGGCCCAGGAGCCCTGAAAATCGGACACGGGCACATCCCCGCGCGACGCGATTTGCAGGGTCTTGATCAGTTCGCCCCTGAAATATTTCTGGCGGCGCTTGCCCGCACACACCAGATTGGCCAAGGCATGGGGCGTATAAAAATCCCCCTTGAACTGGCCGTAATCGCTTTCAATGCCCCAGACCGCCAGAACCACGTGGCGGTTAACGCCGTAGCGTTTTTCGATCGCTGACAGGGTTCTGCGGTGTTTTTTCAGATTTTTGGCACCATCCTGGATGCGCTGCGCGTCCACTAGAAAGGCCATATAGTCCCAGATCTCGGTCTTGTATTCCGGCTGGGAGGAGGAAAAGCGGATTACCTTTTCATCATAAGAGGCGCCGGACAGCATCCGCTCGGCAATGTTGACGCGCACGCCTGCGGCGACCGCCTGTTGTTTCAGCTTGGCAACACAGCTCTCAATGGCCAGTGCCGGTGCGCCAGAGACAAGCAAACCCAGCGCCGACCCCAACCCCACCCCGGTCAGAAAATTCCAAACACCCAACCGCATTGTCCGAATCCCCTCTTTGTCCTCGCCCGGACACGACCACGCTACCTTCATGGAAATACGGCAGAAACCGCAAGAGGCAAGTTATCAAGAGGAAGAGACAAAAACCGGCCGCATATGGGCCGGTTTTTCCATTTCAGGGCCGTGCTTCCAGGCCGCCTAGCGGCCTTCAATCAGCTTGCGGCGCAGCCATCCGGACAGATTGTCCATCATGATGACGACAATCACCACGAGGAGGATGATGTAGAGGGTGTTTTCCCAGTCCTGCCGGGTCCTCATGGTTTCAAGAAGCTTCAGGCCGATACCACCGGCCCCCAGGGCCCCGATCACCGTGGCCGAGCGGGTGTTGGATTCCAGATAATAGAGCAGCTGGGACAGGAACAGCGGAAGGATCTGCGGAAACACCCCGAAGCGGTATTTTTGAACCGGAGACGCCCCGGTCGCCTGGATGCCTTCAATCTGCTTGCGGTCCACATTCTCGATGGATTCGGAAAACAGCTTGCCGAACGTGCCTGTGTCCGTAAAGAAGATCGCGAAAATACCCGACAGCGGTCCAAGGCCGAAGGCGCGGATGAAGATCAGCGACCAGATCAGCGTATCAATCCCGCGCAGGAAGTCGAACAGGCGGCGGATGGCGAACCGGACCGCTCCGGACGGATTGACATTGCGGGCCGCTGCGAAGGCAAGCGGCAGCGCCAGAATACCGGCGATCAGCGTGCCCACGAGCGCCATAATGACCGTCTGCAGCAGCGCATAGAACACATCCCCGTGCTGCCAGTCCGCGTTGTTCCAGAACTCACTGAGAATAAACTCCCAGTTCGGCAGATCCGGATTGATCCTGTCGCCGGAAAAGGCCAGCCCGGCCAGCTGGGAGAAGGAATAGGCATTCAGGGGGGACTGAAAATCAAACCAGAAATTCTCCCAGCCAATGAAATACCGGTGCACCTCGATCTTGTTCTTGGTGATCCAGATCCGGGCATAAAGGCTCGGGCGCATATCGACCTGCGCCTTGCTGGCCCGCAGCCAGGACGGTGGATTTTCGCCCAGATAACGCGGCGGCACGCCCTTTTCATAGGTCACACGATACGGCTGATCGTCCCCGGCCTTGAAAAAGTCCACCTGATCCTTGCCCACCTCCACATAGCCGATGGCGCCAAGGTCAATGCGCGTGTCACCGCCTTCTTCCTGCACCCATCCGGGGAGCGTTTTATAGGCGGCGCGGCGGCTGCCTTCCAGATTGGCCTGGAAATGATCGTCCTTCAATCTCTTGAAGACGTGGATCTTGTAGGCATAGGAATCGAGCACAAACAGGCCGACCATGTTGGTCCGGGTCTTCGCAATGACATTGTAAACGTCGAAGGAGAAGAAACAGGTGACCAGATAGCCAAGCACCAGGACCGCCACCCCGGCGGGCAGCAGGCGGCGGGAGAGCGGCCGGTCGATCACGCCGGGAAACCGGCTATCGATGTCGGCCATCTGCGCGGGAGTAAGAAGAGACATCTGATCGCCTTTCAGAGCAAGCCGGCTTTGCCGATAAACGCCTTGCGGATCCACCCGGACAGATAGTCGATGCCGGTGATCGCACAGACGAGCAGAACGATGATGGCGGTCACATCGGCCCCGTAGTTCCAGTCCACCACCTTTTTCAGTTCCGCCCCCAGGCCCCCTGCCCCCACGAAGCCCAGGATCGCTGAGGCCCTGACATTGATTTCAAGGCGCAGCAGCGTATAGGATAGAAAATTCGGAATGACCTGGGGCACGATGGCAAAGCGGATCTGCTGCATCCAGGACGCCCCTGCCGACTTCATGCCTTCCATCGGCTTCATGTCCGCATTTTCGTTGCATTCGGAAAACAGCTTGCCGAGCGCGCCGATGGTGTGAAAGGCAACAGCCGCCACAGCAGCCACGGCGGTCGGCCCCAGGGCAAGCACAAGCACCAGGGCCAGCACCAGCTCGGGAAAGGCGCGGGTCACGTCCATCAGGCGCCGCATCCAGAACACGACAAATCGGTTGGAGACCAGATTGCGGCTGGCCACAAAGCTCAGGGTGCCGCCCAGAACAAAGCCGATCAGTGTCGCCAGGATCGCGATGTTCACGGTCTCGACCAGATACGGGAAATAATGGGCCAGAAGGCCGAACCAGGACCATCCTGCATCGAATGTGTCGACCAGCAGATCCCGGGGATAGTCGAAAAAGCTCGCCAGACCGTTGGAGAAGCTCCCGGAATTGGCCTCATCTGCAACCATGAGGCCGCCGATGATGATGATCACACAGACACCAATCAGAAGGGCCGTATAGAGATTTCGGCTCCGGGCCATCTTGCCACAGGCCTCATCGATGGTCTGCAGTTGGGGATGGTCGGACAAGAGGGAGTGTGCGGTCACAGCGGGTCCTTTTCAGCCGGTTGGAGCGGCTTTGCGCGAGGCTGTGGAGCGCCTCAGCGGCTCAAGGCAGGTAAAAGGGGCGGCTCCGGGCCGCCCCTTTCTCAAAAGAAGAAATTAGTTCTTCTTGTTTTCGATCTTTGCCTTACGAGCGGCAATGATGGTGTCGTAGAAGCCAGGCTTGACTTCGACATACTGTTTGATTTCACCGGCAGCGACATTGTACATGCACTCAGGATCGTCCTTGTCGAAGGAGAGCATGGACGCCTTGATCTTGTCCTTGACGTCTTGCGGCAGGGAGGAACGCAGCACGATCGGGCCGTTCGGGATCAGCGGCGAGCGCCAGATTTCACGGATCTGGGACATGTCGAGCATGCCTTTGTCGACCATTTTGCGAAGGTTGCCGGAGGAAAAGCCTTCGTCCCAGTCGCCCACACCGGAAGACCAGGTCACGCCACCGTCCACGTCACCGTTCAGGACAGCCAGGACGTTCTGCTCGTGGCCACCGGAGAACTGTGTGGAGCTGAAATAGGTGTCCGGGTCAATGCCCATTTTTTCGAAGGACACGGACGGAACCAGGTAACCGGACGTGGAATTCGGATCGGCATAGCCCAGCTTCTTGCCTTTCATGTCATCGAGGCTTTCGATGTTGCTGTCGGCAAGGGCGACCATGATGGAGTGGTAGCCGGTGGACCCGTCAACCTGCTCGGTGGTCACGATCGGCTCGACCAGGTTCGGGTCGGCCAGGTAAAGAGATGAATAGCCGGACGCGCCCAGCTCGGCATAGTCCAGGTTGCCGCCCTTCAGGCCTTCCAGCGTGCCGGCATAATCAGCAGCCGGGAACAGTTTGACCGGAACACCGAGCAGTTTTTCAAAACGCTTGGCCAGGCACTCGTTGCTGCGCAGGCGGTCCGCCTCGTTTTCACCGCCCAGGATACCGATACGGAATTCCTCGATGTCTGCGGCGTTGGCAACGGACACATTGACGGCGTTCAGGGCGAACACGCTGACGGCGGCAGCCGCAACGATTTTGGAAAAGATCTTCATGAATTGACACTCCAAGAGGGTCTGTTTCGGATGACATTTGAGAGGATGAGCAAGCGGATCAAACCGTTGCGGCCGCCGGGGTCATCGCTCCGGCGGATTGCGTTGCGCCGGTCCCGCCGGCGTCGATTGCAGTTGAGGTCGCGGCCTCGTTGAAACTTTCGTCGGCCCCGTAGATTTCGCGGGCCGCATCAGTGGTCAGCTCTTCCGGCGGGCCATCGAACACCATGTGCCCGTCGCGCATGCCGATGACCCGGTCGCAATAGGTGCGCGCCGTGTCGAGCGTGTGCAGGTTGCAGATCACCACCTTGTTGTCGCGCTCATGGATTTCGCGCAGCGCGTCCATGACAATCTTCGCATTCATGGGATCGAGCGAGGCAATCGGCTCATCGGCCAGGATCATATGCGGGTCCTGCATCAGCGCCCGGGCAATCGCCACGCGTTGCTGCTGGCCGCCGGACAGTTCCTCGGCCCGTTTGGTCGCTTCCTGGGCAATGCCGAGACGGTCCAGATTGATCAGCGCCAGCGCCCGCTCTTCCCGGGAAAACAGTTTCAACAGGGAGGGAAGCGTTCCGTGCATGTTCAACCGGCCGAGCATCACATTGGTGACCACGTCGAGCCGGGGCACCAGATTGAACTGCTGGAAAACCATGGCGCAGTCGCGCTGCCAGCGGCGCATCATCCCGCCTTTCAGGCTCAAAATGTCCCGCCCCTCAAAGAGGATCTGCCCGGATGTGGCCGGGGTGAGCCGGTTGATCATGCGCAAGAGGGTGGACTTGCCCGCACCAGAGCGGCCAATGATGCCCACCATCTGCGGCTGGTCGATGGTGAAACTCACCTTGTGCACCGCAGTCCGGGCCCCGAAGGTCTTGGTCACATCCTGAAACTGAATCACGCGAGCCCTGCCCCATGAATGTTGAAATGCAGGGCGACAAGAGCCATTTCAGGATTACAATTGCATGACAGGTTTTTGACTTTAAGGTCAAAGATTTATGTCACTTCGGTGACATCTTGAGCTTGATCTTTAGCGGACCGTGCGAAGACAGCGGAAGAACGTCGCGTTGACAACCTTTTTACGGTGTCACATCCGGTGCCGGACTTGCCTGAAATTCAGGCACCGCATCTGGAAAAATTTCCAGAGCATTACATTCAAGAGTTTTGGCGTTGACACCACTCCCGCAAAAGGAGTGCCGCAGCGTTACAAAAACGTCATCAAACCGTCACCCAGACCACCCGCCCGCAGGCTAAAACCCGGTCCCGGTTCAAGTCCCTCCCCCAAAAATCCAGATGGAGTCCCGATGTCCGCCCCCACGCAAAAACAGGCCCTCTCCGAAGCCCCGACGATTCACCCGGACGCCAAGGTGCTCAATTGCGAGATCGGGGCCTGGACAGAAGTCGGAGCCCACACCCAGATGCGCGAAAGCCAGATGGGCAATTATTCCTATATCGTTCAGGAGGGGGACGTGGTCTGGAGCACCATCGGCAAATTCTGCTCCATTGCCCGCCGGGTGCGCCTCAATCCCGGCAACCACGCCACCTGGCGCGCCTCACAGCACCATTTCACCTACCGGGCGGCGGCCTATGGCCTGGGCGAAGACGACGCGGACTTCTTCCAGTGGCGCAAGGATGACTGGGTAACCCTCGGTCATGATGTGTGGATCGGGCACAATGTGACGGTGCTGGCCGGTGTCACCATCGGCACCGGGGCAATTGTTGCGGCCGGGGCGGTCGTCTCCAAGGATGTGGCGCCCTATACTGTGGTCGGCGGGGTCGCCGCCAAGCCGATCAAGCGCCGCTTCAGCGAAGCCCAGGAAGAGGCCCTTATGGAAATCTGCTGGTGGGACTGGAGCCACGATCATCTGAAAGAACGCCTGCCGGACTTCCGCAACCTGACGATTGATGCTTTTATCGAAAAATACCGGTAGCAGACGGCCCCCGAGCCGGCTGTCTGTTTTACCGGCTCCCTCTCGCCGGAGTGTTCAGCCGATGGCTCCCCTCACCCGCCTGATCCTTTATGTACGTGACCCGGATCTGAGTGTCGCCTTTTATTGCCGGCATTTTGGCTACGAGAGGCAGTCTGATCCGGAAGACCGGCTGACGGAACTGGTTCCCCCGCCCGGGGGCGGTGCGCGACTGTTGCTGCACAAGGCTGCCAAATCACAGAAACTTGGGCAAACTGCTGTCAAGCTCGTCTTCGACGTCTGCGATGTCGCAGCCTTTTGCGAGACAGCCGGACAGAACGGGCTGACCTTCGGGTCTTTACACAAGGCTGATGGATATGTCTTTGCCAATGCCAAGGACCCGGATGGCAATTCCATTCAAGTGTCCAGCCGGGCGTTCAAATAAGCCGTGCTCCCGGCACTCCGCATCTTTCCCTTGCACAACCGGCTCCGGTTTCACTGTGGTTGATCTGGTGCGTGTCGTGTTCAAATGGTTTCAAACCGTTTTGTCTTTTGCGTTGAAATTACTGATTTCAGGCAGCGAAAGGCAAAACCGCTTTATCGCGACACGCTATAATCTGCCGTCATGATCACCGAGTGTGCTGTTCTACCCGCCAGTCTCGGCCCGTCCTTGCGCAGGTGGCGGGTGCTGAACTGCGTCAAGCAGCAAGTGCTGGCCGCCGAACTCGGCGTATCTCAAAGCCGGATTTCAAGATGGGAAAGCGGGCATGGGGCTCCGGATCAGAACTGTGCTGCGAAAATCGCCTGGCTCTTGCGCGCCCGGCCACAAAGCGCATCGGACCGGGCACTGCTCGACCTTGTGACCAAGTCTTCATCGCCAGTGCATCTGGTCTGTGACCTCACCCACAGGCTGCTGGCGGCCTCGCCTGCCCGCGCCGCGCAGTGGCATGTGGGTGTTCCGGATCTTCTGGGCAAACCTCTGTGGCGCTTTGCCTCTGAAGGTATCCGGGCCGCAGAGCACCAATTGCAGGACCTGGGCTGGTTCGAGCCGGACAGCCCGGACATTGTCTACCGGACCGAACGGGCGGAATTTCAGGAACTGACGATTCCCGAAAGCTGCCTGCGCATTTCCCGCCTGGTACTGTCAGATGGTGGCTGTGTCCGGCTTGTGCGGGACGAACGCTCTCCAGACGCATAATTTATTCAGGCTTCCGACCAGATGGCTGCTCGCCTGAAACGGTCTGCGGCGCTACCATCGGTCCATGAGCACCACACCCGAAATATCTCCGCCCGACACCCCGGAAGCCGGAACAATTGCCCCCTCCAGGCTTACCGGTATTCTAGCCTTTTTGCAGGAAGCTGAGCGGCTGAAGGACACATTGCGCTCCGGCCAGTCCAGATCCGGCCGTCCGGAAAGCAGTGCGGAACACAGCTGGCGGCTGGCTCTGATGCTGGTTCTTTTTGAAAAGGAGCTGGCGGGGATCGACTTTCTGAAGCTGTTGAAACTGGCCCTGATCCACGACCTGGGCGAGGCCATTTCAGGCGATATTCCGGCCCCCTTGCAGACAGCGGGTGATAACCGGGAGGCCCGGGAGAGACAGGACTTTCAAACCCCGTGTGCGGCGCTGCCGGAAGATCTGACGGACAGCCTGTTGGGGCTGTGGGACGAGTATGCCGCTGCGGCCACAACGGAAGCCCGGCTTGCCAAGGCCTTCGACAAGCTGGAAACCATTTTTCAGCACCATTTGATGCCGCCGCAAAGCGCGGACTTTCACCGGTTCAATCTGACCTACGGGGCTGAGCGAACCGGGGCCTTTGCACTGCCCCACCAGATCCGGGAGATTGCCGATTGCACCACGAAAGAGCTGATGGCAGAGGCAGCAGGGAGCCAAGAGTGACGGCGGTGCGGACCTGAGCCCCTCAGCTCTCCACCAGGTCTTCGTCGCTGATAAACGCCATCTGCCGGACCGTTCCCGCACGGACCTCGATCATGTGGCCATGGGGCACTTCCACCCAGCACTCACCGGCCTGGTCCAGCGGCTCCGACACCACCATGACGCCATCGTCAAACGCCCGGTAATAGAGCGTCGGCGGGAAATTGTCGGAGGCATAGCGCGCAGCATAGAGCGTCTCGCCATCCGACCAGGCTGAGGCAAAGCGCATATGCGGTGCAGTGCCCGCAAATTTGGACAGGGCTTCAGCTTCAAACACTGCCCGTGCCATGGCCGCGCGCGGATGCAGCGGCAGGCCATAGGCCAGCGCGACCAGAAACAGGCACTCACTGTCAGTGCCCCCCATGCGGTGGCGGTAAAGATCATCGGGAATCATGTTGTCGAGCCGCCGCCGCACCTTGTCATAGCCACCCACCTGGCCATTGTGGATGAAACTCCAGCGCCCATGGGTGAAAGGATGGCAATTGTCGCGGATCGTGGCCGTGCCGGTCGAAGCGCGCACATGGGCCAGAAAATGCCCGGAGCGGATATGACGGGCAATCTGGAGCAGATTCGGGTCAGACCAGGCGGGCCGCACATCCTTGTACAGGCAGGGCGTGTCCCGGTCGCCATACCAGGCGACCCCAAAACCATCCGCATTCACCGCCGTCTTGCACGACAAGGCGTTGCGACTCTGATCGATCAGCGAATGCTCGGGATCGCAGATGACCTCTTCCAGATAGCGCGGTGTTCCGCTCCAGGCTGCCCAACGGCACATGGCTCAACGCTGATCCTTGTTTCTTAAGCAGCGTGCTCGATGGCAGTGAACCGCGCCTTGGATTCATCACAGATATACTGCTCCGCCAGAGGATACGGAGCCCGGGCCAGCTCATCGACTGCCGCAATGATCCTGTCCCCCTTCTCCTCCGTCAGGAGAACCGAAAAATTGAGCCGGGTCCAGCCGGGCTTCTTCAGTTCTTCACCGGAAAGAATGCCTGCCCGCATGGCGTCGGACTGCTCCTGTCCGATCTTGAGCAGCCGGTGGGCATAGGGCCCGGCGCAAGCGCAGCCGCCCCTTGCCTGAACCCCATAGGCATCAGATAGCATTCTGGTGACCAGCTGCTGGTGGATATAGCCGCCCCGCTCCAGATCGCGCACCCGGAAGGAAAACACCGGCAGCACATGGCAGGCTTTTGGGTTTCCCATGAGTTCAATTGCCGGATTGGCGCTCCACACCGAAAGCGCCTTCTCCCGCCAGGCCGCATTTCGCTGGTCCATGACCTCCTGGCCGATAGCCTCCTTGACCAGAAACACCAGCGCCGCCCGGATATCACCGACCACATTGGGGGTGCCGGCCTCCTCCCGGGCGGCAATGTCCAGGCTGTAGTCATGGCCCCAGGGGGATACAAAGCGAACGGTGCCACCGCCCGGGAAAACCGGTGCGCTGCGGCAGACCGCCGCCTTGCGGACAATCATGATACCGGACGAGGCCGGGCCGCCAATGAATTTGTGCGGGGAGACGACCACCGCGTCTTTTTGTTCATCGGTTCCCTCGCGCATATCGATGGGAAGATACGGTCCGGAGCCCGCACAGTCCCAGACACTCAGCGCACCATAGGCTTTCAGAAGCCGTGTTACGGCCCGGTCATCAGTGACAATGCCGGTGACATTGGACATTTGCGAAAACGCGCCGATGACCAGCCGGGATGTCCCCGCCCCGCGCAGAACATTCTCCAGATCCTCCAGATCCGGACCGCCTGTTTCGTCTTCTGCAATCTCGACGACATCCGCCCCGCTCTCCCGCCAGGGCAGGATATCGGAGTGATGCTCATAGGGCCCGAGAATCACAAGGGGGGTCTCGCCGCGCCGGGCCGCATCGGCAACGCCCAGAAGATGTACAAGCCGGTTCAGGCCTGCCGTGGCCCCGGAGCCGCAAAAGACAGTGGCGTAGCCGTCCCCGGCACCGCAAATGCGGGCGATTTCCGTACGGGCCGCCGAACGCATCCGGGTCATGGCGCTGCCGCAAAAGGAGGCTTCCGTGTGGCTGTTGGCATAGACCGGCAGGATGTTCTCCAGAACGAAGTTCTCGATCTGGCGCAACGCGCGCCCGGAAGCCACATAGTCGGCATAGATCATTGGGTGATCACCGTGCGGGCTGGAAACAATCGCGCTCTCGCCGATCAGACCCTTGCGCAACCTGTCGGTCAAGCCGGGGCCTTTCAGACTGTCCTTGAAGAGGTCGAGCGCAGTTCCGGTGCTGTGGGGCATGGGTTTCTCCAGTATCATGACCACAATCATATGATCTTCAGACCGGGATCTTCCTTACCTTTCTCCTCGCAAATAGATCAAAAATTGCCTCTTATGATCTTATTTTGTCCAATTTTTCGATCAAATTAACATCTCAAATTTGACACTCGAATCCCTCTCCGCAGCTGCGGCCGGTCACCCCCCCCATCGAAAGCCCCTGCCCCCTTCCAATGCAGTGCGTCCAGCCGGAGGCCAGCGGGAAGCGGGGCCGGCCTGTCTGCCTCCCCGCTCTTGCCGGTCAGCGTCTGCGGTGGCCGCCCGCACGGCGCTTTGAGGCTCCGCCTCCCCCGCGGTTCGGACGCGCCTGCTGGGGCCGTGTGGCCTGAGGACGGGATCGCTGCACATTGCGCTGGCGGTTCACCTGCCGGTTCCCGGCGGATCTTGCCTTGCGGTCCCGGTTCAGATTCGCCGGAACCTGACGGGTCTGCTGGGCCGGTCGAGTCGCCGGTCTCTGGGCCGGTTTCTGAGCCTGGGGCCTTTGCAGGTTCGGGCGCTGGCCGGCGGGCACTTTGGTGGTCCCGCCCCCTGCGGGCCGGTTCAGGTTCGCTCTTTCGCCTGCTGGCCGCTCGCCGGGCCGCCCCACGGGTTTGCCCCGGTTCGTCTCCTGCTGGGATCTGAGCCGGTCGCCCGCAGGCCGGTTGGCCAAAGCGGCCCCGGCGCCAACTGCGGCACCCGCGCCCAGCGCAGCGCCCGCATCCAGACTGCCAAGACGGTCCTGAAGCGCCTCTTTGGAAGGCGCTGACACGTCATCCCAGCGGCCACCTTCAAATTTCTGCCAAGTCTCCCCGTCCCGCCGGTAGACCGAGCCGTCACGCCCGGCAAACACATCGCTGCGCCGGTCGAGGCTGGCGACACGGCCGAGATTGCCGTCCTGTTTCCAGCGCTGCGCGGCCCCGGCCTGAAGATCCCGGGTGCGCGCCCATTGCGGCCCCGACACGGCCGCCCCGCCCCAGGACCCGTAAATGCCCCTTGCCCCACCGGCGACGATCCGGTTGCCGGTGCGCGGATTATAAGCGGAGATGAACCCGGCGCTGCCGCGCGGCCCACTGATGGCGGCCCCGCGAATGTATCCTCCGGTGCGCGGATTGTAGATCCCGCCCCCGGCAATGCCCCGGCGCGGGCCATAGGCATAGCCATAGCGGCCATAGGTGCCCCGGACCGGATTATAAAAGGCACCAATGCCGTAGGTCACCGGACGGGGAAAATAGATCGGGCGCAGGCCCGGCCGGTACCAGGGCCGGTAATACCAGCCGCTGCCATAGACAAAGACTCCCCAGGCCAGAAAGCCGGTGAGATAGCCCATTGTGTAACCGTACCAGACCGCATTGGGTTCTGTTTCATACACCCGGACATAGGTCACATTATAGACCGGGGACGAGGGTGGGATCGTATAGATCTCGTCAGGCACGGACGTGGCAACCACGAAGGGCCCTTCCGGGCTGTCGCCAACAAACCAGACCCCGTTCTGAAGCACATAATATTTGGCGCCCACCTGGATGACTTGATCATTGGTGTTGACCGCATAGGACATGGACGTGCCTTTGATCGGCTCGAATTCCGGATCGCCCGCATAGGCGATATCCGCACTGACCGAGCCGACCTCCACCCGGGCCGTGGTTGGAATGCTGGCTTTCAGCCGGGCTTGCGCCGCCTCTGACGTGCCCGGGATCGACGCGCGCACCGAATAATAGGGCGCGTCTTCGGGAATGTTCTGAAAGTCGGAGGGCATATCCGGCGTGGTGAAGGTCCAGGGGCCCTCCAGCGAGGCGGATTTGAACCAGCGCCCAGACACCAGAATGTACCAGGTGGACGTGCTCTTGAGGAAAAAGACGTCGCTGTCCGTGTTGGAGGCCCATTCCAGATCCGTGCCTGCCACCGGCTCCAGCTCCGGTTTGCCTTCAAACACGATCATTTCCGCAGGCTTGTCCGAATAGATGACCTTGGGCGCCTTGTTGTCCGCAAAAGGCTGCGGCGGGATCGCGGCACGGGTTTCGGACCAGTTGTCATCATCGGGCAGTTTGGTGATCAGCGCGGGCAGATCGGTGACCGGCTCCCAGCCGGAGGCCACATCTTTGGTCTTGAGCCAGGACTTTTCGTCCCGAAGATAGAACTCCCCTGTGTCGTCGAGCTTGAGAATGTCCCAATTGGTGTTGACCACGAAGCTGAGTCCCTGATCCCCCTTGACCGGTGCCAGGATCGGCGTGCCTTCGGTCTGAACCAGAATGGCCGGATCGTTGGAGATGAAAATGGGCGGGGCGTCAGCATTCAGGCCGTCCACATCTTCCATGCGCTGATATTCCGCAAGGCCTGCGGTGATCCGGTCTTCTTTCACGGTCAAGGTGCCGGTGGGCATGATTTTGCCGACCTGCAAGGTCAGGTCCGTCAGTGACGCCCGGTCCAGGGATGAAAAATCGAGCTGGGTGACCTGCACATCGCTCACATAGACCTCCCCCTTGTCCGGATCGGCCACCGTGGCACCGCTCACGCCAATGACACCGAAAACCGGCTGGGCGTCCTTGTCTTTCAAATATTCTGATGCGACCAGCGCCTTCAGGGTTTTGAAATTGTCCCATTCGGTAAACTGGGGCTGATAGAGGATCAAGGTGGCGCCGCTACTGGTCTGGAAGGATCTCGGCCAGCCGGTCGTCTCTTCCGATTCACTCAATTGCAGATACTGGCCGCTCACAAAGCCGTTCTGGCCATTGTAGCTGATGCTGCACCAGGCACCGGTATCGTCGCAGTTTTCAAGCTCTACCTGCGCGCCATCCGGCAGCGTGCCCAGCGCCCCGAAGCCGGTGCCCGGCCCGGAGCGGAAATTGACCTTTGCCGTGGTGACGGCCGGGGCGGCCTGCAAGCCATTGACCAGGACGGTCTGGAAAATCAGTGCTGACGACAAAATCACCGAAACAAATCTGCGCATCTGGCCCTCCCAAAGGCGTCTCATGCAGTCTGGATCCCCCGAAACGCGGCCGGACCAGGCCGGGCTGCAACGCGGAACCCGTTTTCAAAGGACCTGGCATCTGAGCGCCTCTATAAGAGACGGCGCGATGCCCGGAAAATCTCATGTCCAGATTCTGCCGGTAAGCTGCGGACAAAGGGGCTCTCACATCCCCTGCCCGGTTTGCCTTCACAATACGGCACCTGGAAAAAAATTTACGTAAGGTTGTATTCGACTCACCATGACATAAATTTGGCAGGGCCTAAAGGTCGGGAGAAATCTATATTGGCCCATTGGAACAATACTCTGAAGAGGTGCCTGTCGGCGGCCGGTCTCGGCTTTGCCGCTGTCCTTTGCGTCCCCGCTGCCGCGGCAGCGGAAATCTTTTTCTGTGAAAGCACCCGGACCCCGCAGGGATCCGCCAAATACTGCAATTTCCTGCTCTTTGACAAAGGCTTCCAGCGGCACCGGCAGATTGTTGTCGCCCAGGGGGCCCGGCGCACATTTGCAGTCAATGGGCGCTATGACCTCTTCTGCGTTCTGGTGCAGAACCATACCGGTGTTCCCGACAACATTGCCTATCGCAAACAGCAATGCCGGAAGACGGATACGGGCCGGGAGTATAAGGCGCCCATCAGATCCTTGAACATGCGCCGGGGCCGTGACGCCTTCAGCACCGACGCCCCCCAGGTTGTCCGGCCAGCGGACCGCTGGTAACTTTCCCCCGTATATCGGGGTGGGCAGGCCTTCCAGTTTTTCGGGCGCCCCGGCTGGTCCAGCCGGGCGCGAGATCCATTCGGGCCCCACAGAACCCTGCGCTTAACAGGCCAGAGACGGCCGGGCACTGCGCGGGGCCAGAAGAACCGCCTGGCCGGAGCGCGCGGACTGCTGGGCGGCAAGGCCCATTTCCACCGCCCGGCTGCCATCGTCCAGAGTAACCTCCGGCCCGCTCAGCGCACCGCGCACCAGCGCAACGAAACGTTCATGCTGATAGAAGGTGGAGCCGTTATGGTCGCCTGCGTCCAGAAGCGCCGGGTCCACAGGCACCTCGAGGGTCTGCGGCCCTTTCGGCTGGCGCGGGGAAACAACCAGTTGGGCCACCGGCGGCGTACCCAGATGCTCCGGCCAGAACCGGCTGGGGCCCGGCACAAAGGCCTCGATCTTGCCTTCGGGCCCAACTGCAACGATCTCCTCCTGAAAACGGGAGCCCTCGGCAAACATGCACAGGTCAAGAAGGGCTCTGGAACCATTGTCGAAATCGACAATCACATAACCATTGTCCAGAATGTCCGGCTGTTCGCCGTCATAGCGCTCCTCCATGTGATTGGCATCCTGCCCGGCCGAGGCCATCACACGCACCGGTTCAGCCTTGATGATCAGGCGCATGAGATCGAAAAAATGGCAGCATTTCTCAACAAACGTGCCTCCCGAATACCGGTTGAACCGGTTCCACGCCCCGACTTTGTCCAGAAACGGAAACCGGTGCTCGCGGATGGTCAGCATTTTGATGCCACCGGTCGCCGTATCCACCTGCGCAGCCAGCGCCGCGATGACGGGCATGTAGCGGTATTCCATCGCCACCCAGACCGGCGCCGGATAGTCCGCACGGAAAGCTTCCAGCTCTGCAAGGTCTTTCGGATCCGTGAAAAGCGGTTTTTCGACCAGCAGCGGCAGGGGCCGCTTGCGGCGGATCTCCTGCATTTGCGGCACATGGCAATGGTTGGGGCTGGCGATCAAGATGCAATCCAGCACCTCTTCGTCCAGAAGCTCGGACACGGAAGCTGCAAACCGTGCATTCGGAACGATCTCCGCCGCCCTGGCCTTCATTCCGGCATCCGGCTCAAAAATCACGCTCACATCCGTATCGGGCAGAAGGGCGATATTGCGCAAATGCTCCTGGCCCATCATGCCGCAGCCGACAATTCCGTATCTCACCTTTGCAGGCATCAAAGTCTCCCTATGAACACGGGGTCTGCGCCCCGTCTATTTCAAGCGCTGAACGTAATGTGCCCTGGCCGTATCGAACCAGGTGCGCGAATATTCGACCGGCTGCGGGCGGTCCGCCCAGCTGAACCGTTCGATGAACCCTGTCAGGGTGCCGGGCTCGAGCGGGAACACGTCCGGGGCCCAGCCCGGCACCCCTGCAACCGTGACCCGGTCTTCCGCCCGGACGATCCAGAAGCCCAGATGCTTCTGGTAGTAGCGGTAAAGGGAATCCGACAGGAGGTCCCGGCTCACCGTTCCGGCGTCACCATCCAGCCAGATCTCTTCCACCGCGATCATGACATCATTGAGATATCTGAGGCGGCGGATACGCGTTGCCTCCGCACTGGTGCCGAATGCCGGCAGATCAGCCGGTTTGGCAGTTCGTCCGGCGCTTAAGACATCTGCGCGCGGCAGGCCGCCCCCTGTGAGCAGCTCCAGACGAAACATGGCATAGATGCTGTCCTGGGCGCCGCCCTGGCGTATGTAGTTTCCCGACCCCTGAACCCGCTCCAGTAAGCCTTTTTCCGTAAGGTCTGCCAAGGCCTTGCGCAGGGTACCGATGGAGATTCCCAGCTCATCGGCCATGTCCCGCTCCGGCGGCAGGCGTTCACCGTCTATCAACCGCCCGGCCGCGATATCCCGGATCAGAAGCTCGCTGATCTGCAGGTACAAAGGCAGCGCATTGGACGATTGCGGAGACGAGGACATGGGGCTTGCGGTGACCGGCCTTGGACAAATTGATACACTATTGATTTACATCAATGCGGATGATAAGCAAGATTAAATCGACGGTAAAGTGAACCCGTCCGAAAACAAACGAAACCAGGGAGCCCCTTCATGACAATCGTCCCAGTGACCTCGCCGGATCTCGAGGCCGCGGAAGTATCCTGGTTTTCCGCGCTGTGCTCCGACGACTATCAGTTTCTGGGCGTCCCTGAAGGCGATCTGCGCTCGTCCTGGGAGCATTGCTCGGACATTGTGAAGACCGCTGAAGAGCAAGGGTTCCGCAACATCCTGTGCCCCTCCTCCTATCAGGTGGGCCAGGACACCTTGTCCTTTGTGGCCGGGTGCGCCCCGATCACCGACAAGATCAATCTTCTGGCAGCCGTGCGCTGCGGCGAGATGCAGCCGATCATGCTGGCGCGCACCATCGCGACCCTCGATCACATGCTGAAAGGCCGCCTGACAGTCAATATCATTTCCTCAGATTTTCCGGGCGAACAGGCGGACAGCAGCTACCGCTACCAGCGCTCGCGCGAGGTGGTTGAAATTCTCAAACAGGCCTGGACCCGTGACGAGATCAACTATGAAGGCGAGATCTATACCTTCAAGGACCTGACCACAGATCCCGCCCGCCCCTATCAGACCGGCGGCCCGCTGCTCTATTTTGGCGGCTACTCCCCGGCCGCTCTGGAGCTGTGCGGCCAGCATTGCGACGTCTATCTGATGTGGCCGGAAAAGGTGGAAGAGCTGGAAGGCCGCATGAAGGCGGTGAATGCGGTGGCTGAACGCTATGGCCGCACCCTCGATTACGGCCTTCGGGTTCACATGATCGTGCGAGACACCGAACAGGAAGCCCGGGAATATGCCGACTACATCATCTCCAAGCTGGAGGACGACCGGGGCACGGCCATCCGCGAACGGGCGCTGGATGCCAAGTCCCTGGGGGTGAGCCATCAGGCCAAGAACCGTGACATTGCCGATGAGTTTGGCTATATCGAGCCGCATCTTTGGACCGGTGTCGGCCGGGCCCGCTCCGGCTGCGGCGCCGCCCTGGTCGGCTCTACCGATCAGATCATGTCCAAGATCGAGGCCTATCAGAAGATGGGCATCCGCGCCTTCATCTTCTCCGGCTATCCGCATCTGGAAGAGGCAAAACACTTCGGCGCGCGCGTTTTGCCGAACCTGAAGACCTGCTCGCTTCCCCACGAATACGGCCGCGTTCCGGCCGCCCCCCCTGCAACCCCGCTTGGCAATGGAGTCCGCCGCTGATGCAGCGCGTATCGCTTTCCGAAACCCTCACCTTTTCGCGTCTGATTTATGGCATGTGGCGTCTGGGGGATGATACGGACACCTCACCCGCCCATGTGGAGCGTAAGATCCAGCTGTGCCTGGACCAGGGCATTACCACTTTCGACCAGGCTGACATTTATGGCGGCTATGCGGCAGAAGCCGTGCTGGGCGGCGCGCTCAAGGCCAACCCGGCCCTGCGCCAGAAAATGGAAATCGTCACCAAATGCGACATTGTCGCCCCTGCCGGACGCTATGCGGCGGCGAAGGTGAAACATTACGACACCAGCCGGGCGCATATTGAAAAGTCGGTCGACCTGTCCTTGAGCGAAATGGGCATCGAGACCATTGATCTCCTGCTCATTCACCGGCCCGATCCGCTCATGGACCACCTGGAAACGGGCTCGGCTCTGGATGATCTGGTGGCAAGCGGCAAGGTGCGCGCCGTTGGCGTCTCCAATTTCCGCCCTTGGGACTGGGAGCTGCTGCAATCGGCCATGACGACCAAGCTGCTCACCAACCAGATTGAGATTTCGCTCGCCGAAATTTCGCCCTTCACCAATGGCGATCTGGCCTTCCACCAGCGCCTTGGCACCAAACTGATGGCCTGGTCGCCGCTTGGCGGCGGTTCGCTGATGTCGGAAGACGGCAAACTGGGCGCAGTTCTTGACGAGATCGCCGAAGGGGCCGGTGTCGACCGCTCTGCCGTCGCCATCGCCTTCCTGCTGGCCCATCCGGCCGGGCTTCTGCCGGTTATGGGGACCAACACCCTTGAGCGGATCGCGCGGATATCCGACGCGCTGAGCGTCACCCTGGACCGTGAGACCTGGTACCGGCTCTATGAAGCTGCCCTTGGAACCGAGGTGCCCTGATGACCATGCAAAATGCCAATCATCCTGTGACTTTCTCGCCGGATGCGGACAATACCCGCCTCCTGCGCGATGCCTTCGGCCGGTTCGCAACCGGTGTGACCATTGTCACCACCAGCTCCGAAGACGGGCCGGTCGGTATTACCGCCAACAGCTTTTCCTCCGTCTCCCTGGACCCGCCGCTGGTTCTGTGGATGCCGGACAAGGGCTCGCGCCGGTTCCGCTACTTTGAAACCGCCGAACACTATGCCATTCATGTGCTCAGCCATCATCAAGCGGAAGTGTGCAACGGCTTTGTCCGCAATGCCCACGCCTTTGACCAGCTGCCGCACCGGATCGATGACCGGGGTGTCCCGCTGATCGATCACTGCCTGGCGCGGTTTGAATGCAAGCGCTTTGCAGCCTATGAAGGGGGTGATCACCTGATTGTTCTGGGACAGGTGCTGAAGGCAGAAATGCGCCATGGGGAGGCGCTGACTTTTTTTGCGGGCAAATTGGGGCAAATCGCTCCAGAATAGGGGCAAAACCATACAGCGGGACAGACCCTGTCCCGGCGATAATAATATTCTGGGAGGAAGCCCGAATGGGGGCATTGCTGGCGGTTCTTACACCGCTCGCCTTTGTTAATACGCAGCTTTTGCGTCTTGGGCGTGCCATCGGCATCGTGGCCGTGGCCTTGATGGTGGCAGCCATTCTGGTGCAGGTCGTCTTCCGCTATGCGCTGAACAACGCCCTGCCCTGGCCCGATGAAGCGGCCCGCTTCTGCATGTTGTGGATGGCCGGCTTGATGGCCCCGACCGCCTTCCGGCGCGGCGGGTTTGTCGCCATCGACATGTTCGGCCAGGCCCTGCCTCATTTTCTGGGACAAGTGCTGTCGCTGCTCCTCCTTGCCCTCTCGCTTCTGGTTCTGGTGATCGCCATTCAGATCGGTTACGGCGAAGTCACCGGCTTTGGCGGCAAATTCGCCACCGCCTCCCTTTATGTGCCCGGCAACCTGACCCTGACGGAGTGGATCCGGGTGCCCCGCAGCTGGATGATGATGTCGCTGTTTCTCGGGGTCTGCCTGCTGACGCTGGTCAATATCGAACTGATACTGCGCAGCGTGATTTCCCTTGTTGGCGGCGCGGGCCGCCTGCCAGACATTCCCGATACGGACATGGCGGGGGCGGACTGATGCTGATCTGGTTCCTGCCCGTCTTTCTGATCTTCCTGATGATCGGCCTGCCGGTTTTTTTCGGCCTCTTGGCCGCCCCTGGCCTGTTGTTGTGGCTGAACGGTCAGGAACGGGACATCACGCTTCTTTATCGCAACGTCTACAATGGGATGGATAGTTTTCCTCTCATGGCGATTCCGTTTTTCATGCTCGCGGGCGAGCTGATGAACAAGGGCGGTATCACCTTGCGCCTGGTGGAATTTTCCCAGGCGTTGATGGGCCATCTGCGGGGCGGACTGGCCCATGTGAACATCCTGTCCTCGATGCTGTTCGCCGGCCTGTCCGGGTCTGCGGTGGCCGACACCTCGGCGCTCGGCTCCATGCTGATCCCGGCCATGGAAAAACAGGGCTACACCCGCCGGTTTGCCGCTGCCGTCACCGCCGCCTCCTCTGTCATCGGACCGATCATTCCGCCCTCAGGCATCATGATCATCTATGCCTATGTGATGGGGGAAAGCGTGGCGGCGCTGTTCCTGGCCGGGATCGTACCCGGTGTCATGGTTGGCGTCGGGCTGATGCTGATGGTCCGGCTGATGGCGGACAAATACGACCTGCCCAAGGCCCAGCGCATCGTCAATCCGGGGCAGACCATCGCGCCGGTGGAACACTGGTTCTCATTCGTGCTTTTGCGTCTGAACCTTGCCATGCTGGCCAGTTTCGCAGCCAGCTTTACGGCAAGCAAATTGGGGTATGACGCCTTTTCCACACCTGTGACCCTGCTTCTCTTCGCCGTGATGATGGGGCTGTCCCATGTCTTGCTCCTGGGCCTGCGCGGCACTGTGTCCAGCGATTTCCGCATGGTCTGCAAAAAGGCGGTTGCCCCGCTTCAGACCCCGATCATCATTCTCGGCGGCATTCTTTTAGGCGTCTTCACGCCGACAGAAGCTGCGGCCGTGGCCGTGGCCTATGCGCTGATTATCGGTTTCTTCGTGCTCCATTCCATCAAGATGGACGAGCTGCCCGGCGTGCTCAGCCGGGCGGGCATCACCTCCGCGGTTGTCCTGCTGCTGGTCGGGGCGGCGATGGCCTTCAAGACCGTTGTCAGCCTCAGCCATGCGCCGGAAATCATGGCCGATTTTGTGCTGTCCCTGTCCAACAACCCTCTGATCCTGCTGCTGCTGATCAACCTGCTCCTGTTTGTCGTGGGCATGTTTCTGGATGCGGGGCCTGCGATCATCATTCTGGGACCGATCCTAGGGCCCATCTTCACATCCATGGGCGTTGATCCCATTCACTTTGCCATCATCATGAGCGTGAACCTGACCATCGGTCTGGCGACCCCGCCCATGGGGCTGGTGCTTTTTGTTGCCGCGTCGGTTTCACGCGAACGTGTGGAAACCATCGCCAAAGCCATCCTGCCGTTCCTGGCGGTGGAGATAGTGGTGATCTTCCTGATCACTTATTTTCCGGCACTTTCGATGACGATCCCCCGTCTCACCGGATTTGCCAACTGATCTTGAGCGAATAATGGGAGGTACCTGATGCTCAAATCTGCCCTTAAGACCTTTACCGTCGCGGCCATGCTCGCCGGTTCGGCCCTCAGCGCCGCAGCCGCCGACTACACGCTGCGCGCAACGGCCAATTCCAACGAAAACGACGAGGACTATGACGGCCTGGTCGTGTTCAAGAATTTCGTCGAATCCGCCTCTAACGGCGCTATCGAGGTGGAACTCTTCATCGGCACCCAGTTGTGCTCCAATGGCGCTGAGTGCCTGCAAGGGGTCGCTGGTGGTGCCATCGACATCTACATCTCCACCTCCGGCGGGGCGTCCGGCATCTTCCCCTATGTTCAGGTTCTCGACCTGCCTTACATGATGTCCGACGACCGGATTGCCGAGCATGTCCTGTCGGGTGAATTCGCCCGTACCATGCGCACCATGGCCCTGGAAGACAGCGACAACACCATCCGCCTGATGACCATCGGCAACACCGGCGGCTGGCGGAACTTTGCCAACACCAAGCGGCGTATCGCCAATCCCTCCGACATGGAAGGCTTGAAGATCCGCACGGTGGTCGCCGACCTGCCACAGGAACTGGTCAAGGCTCTTGGCGCGTCCCCGACCCCGATCCCGTGGCCTGAGCTGTTCACCTCCTTCCAGACCGGCGTCGTGGAGGGCTCCAAGAACGGCATCACCGACATCATGAGCATGAAGTTCCCGGATGCGGGCCTGCAATATGTCACCCTGGACGGCCACGCCTATATGGGCGCTCTGTGGTGGATGAACAATGAGAGGTTCCTGTCCATGCCGGAAGATTTGCGCCGGGTGGTGGTCGATGGCTTCTATGCCCTGCAGCAGGCAACCTTCGCCTCGCCGAAGCGCAAATCCATCAAGGCCTATGAGGATTTCGTGGCCGGGGGCGGTGATCTTTATGTTCCGACCCCGGAACAGAAAGCCGCTTTCAAGGAAGCCGCCTCCCCGGTCTATGACTGGTTCAAGTCCAATGTGACCCGGGGCGACGAGATCTTCGGCGCACTGGAGGCAGCCGTTCAGGAAGCGGAAACTGCCGTCAACGGAGCACGCAACGCCGACCTGAACTAGGCTTATACACACAGGCATGTCCGGCCAAGGCCGGGCATGCCCACCGGTTTTCCTGCACACTTTTGGCCCGGAACACTGCATCGCGCACTGGCACCAAGACCTGAGACGACATCCAGCGCCTGGAGGCTCGCCCCTCCCGGGCAGAAGCGCCGGGTTTCCACTCACGCGGTTTCAGGACGGGACGGCCGCACAGGGCCCATGAACCCTACCGGAACGGATACATCCAGACCTTGTAATCATCGACCAGGATATGCGCTTTTTCGATTTCATCCGGGGTCATTTTCTTGACCACTTCCTCAAGGGAGATTGCCGCATCGGGATCGCCGCCGATGGCGGAGAGCGTGTACCACATATAGGCCCGCACCAGATCCGGCGCGGGCACCCCCCGGCCGATTTCGTAATACCAGCCGATCCCGGACTGGGCGCCCGGATGCCCCTTCATGGCACTTCTGAGATACCATTCAAAAGCCCGCTGATCGTCCCGCTCCACGCCGAGCCCCATGGCATAAAGAACGCCGATCAGTTCCTCCGCATCCGCATTGCCGGACCGGGCCGCAGGCCACAATTCGGTCATTGCCTCTTCAAAGCGGCCCGCCTCCATCAGATCGCGCGCCTCTTCGATGTCCGCTGTGGCAGGACCGCTCAAAAGCCCCACAAGCAGGGCCAGGCTCAGACCAAACTTCCGGCAGCCCGCAAACAGGGCGGTGTGATATGGTTTGGGTTTCACGTCGTCTGGCTCCCCCTGATCGCCCTGATCTCCTCCCCGGCCCTTGCCGCCGGTCTACCCGAGCCGCTCACCACTGATGACTTCATTTTAGCCGACCGGAAACAGGCAGCGCTCGGACAGCTTCTCTTTTACGACAGGATCCTGTCCGGCAACAGGAATATTGCCTGCGCCACCTGCCACCATCCCGCATTTGGCACCAGCGACGGCCTGTCCCTCGGCATTGGCGAAGGCGGGATTGGCCTGGGGCCTCAGCGCAGCGCCCTGGTGGCGGAGAACCGGATTAAGAAACGGATTCCGCGAAATGCGCCAGGTCTTTGGAATATTGGCGCAAAATCCATCCGGACCATGTTCCACGATGGCCGCCTGTCGCTCTCCGACGTCTATGGCAACGGCTTCAATTCCCCGGCCGAAGAGTGGCTGCCGGACGGGCTGCCCTCGCTTCTGGCGGCCCAAGCGCTCTTTCCCCTGGTGGCCCAGTTTGAAATGGCGGGAAACCCGAAGGAAAACGAGATTGCCGGGGCCATCCATGACCGCATAGATGCCGCTTGGCCGATCCTGGCGAAACGGGTGCGCATCCTGCCCGGATATGGCCGGAGATTTGTCGAGGCGTTCGAGCATATCAAAGCCCCCGAAGAGGTTACTATTGTAGAGATCGCGGCGGCTCTTGCGGCCTTCCAGACCCTGGAATGGACGAGTTACGACAGCCCGTTCGACCGATATCTTGCCGGAGACACAGCCGCGCTGACTTCGCAGCAACAGCGCGGTCTTGATCTTTTCTACGGCAAGGCCGGGTGTGTCTCGTGCCATTCGGGCCAGCTCCTGAGCGATCAGAAATTCCACGCCCTTGGCCTGCCGCCTTTCGGCCCCGGCCGCACCCGCCGGTTTGACCCGGTGGTGCGCGATGTGGGCCGGATGGGGGAAAGCGACCGGCTGGAGGACGCCTACCGGTTCCGCACCCCCATGCTGCGCAATGTCGAATTGACAGCCCCCTATGGCCATAACGGCGCTTATTCCACCCTGGAGGGCATCGTGCGCCACCATCTGGCCCCCGGCGCGATGCGGGCCGCCTGGCAGCCTGCCACGGCCAATCTTCCCAGTGCCCCCTGGCTGGAGGCCATTGATTTTATCGTCTGGTCAGACAGGCGGGAACTGGCCCGTCAGGCCCGTTTTCAGGACCTCACGCCCGTGGACCTTGCCGACGCGGATGTGGCCGCCCTCGTTGCCTTTTTGAAAGCCCTGACCGGAACCCGTTCCGTGACCTCCCCTCCTTTCGGCATACCCGACCGGGTTCCAAGCGGTCTGCCAGTCGACAGATAGAAAGCAACAGGATTTTTCATGAACATGCCTTTGAAGGACCGCGCCAGCCAGCTGTTTCCCGGCATTGCCATTGCCGGGCTCGTTGCCATTTCCGCACAGTTTCTCAATGAGCACTACGGCGCACCGTCCATGCTGATGGCGATCCTGCTTGGCATGCCGCTCAATTTCCTGTCCGAGGAACACCGCACTTCGGAGGGGATCGCCTTTTCCGCCAAGGTGCTGCTTCGGGTGGGGGTGGCCCTTCTGGGCGTGCGCATCAGCGTTGAAATGGTCCAGTCCCTCGGCCTGCCCTTCCTGCTTCTGGTGGTGCTGGGTGTGCTCGCCACAATCGGCTTTTCCCTTCTGATCGGCCGCCTGTTCGGCAAGGATCGGCTGTTTTCCTTCCTGTCTGGCGGCGCGGTTGCCATTTGCGGCGCGTCGGCGGCCATGGCGATCGGTTCGATCCTGCCCAAACGCGAACATGCGGAACGGGACCTGGCTTTCACCGTCATCACCGTGACCGTCCTGTCCACCCTGGCAATGATTTTCTATCCGATTCTGACCGGCGCGCTCGGTCTCACGCCGGATCAGACCGGCGTTTTTCTGGGGGGGACCATTCACGATGTCGCCCAGGTGGTCGGCGCCGGGTTTTCCGTCTCCGAGGAAACCGGCGACCTGTCCACCCTGGTCAAGCTGATCCGGGTAACCATGCTGGCCCCGATTGTGCTGGTTGCCGCGCTGATCCTGCGCAAGAGCTCTGAGCCCGGCGCGGCCCGGCCGCCAATCATGCCCGGCTTTGTTGTGGCGTTTTTGATCCTGGCGGGACTCAATTCCTTTGGCCTCATCCCCGGGGCGGTCAAGGATCTGGCCAGCCACGTTTCCCGCTGGGCGCTTCTGGCCGCCATTGCCGCCGTCGGCATGAAAACCTCAATCCCGAAACTTCTGGATGTCGGCGGCCCGGCCATCTGGATGCTGGTCACCCAGACTGCATTCCTGGCGCTTTTCGTCCTCGGCGGCATCTGGTTGATCGGGTAGGATGGCCGCAAGCCCGGCACGCTGCGCGCCCCGGCCTGTGCGCCGGGGCCACATCCAGGCCGTCCAGGGGGCCCGGATCTCCGCTGCAGTGCGTCCGGGACGGCACCTTTGAGAAGACGTATAGGAAAGAACAGCCTCCGGCAGAGACAACAGGATCTGGACTGCCTAAGGGTCTCAAAACAGGCTTCGAACTGCGGTTTTCGGTCTGAAACCCCAAGCGGGGCTTTTCTTGATCCCTTGAGTATGAAATATAGCGGCGGTCCCTGGAGCGGGACGCCCCAGCGAGCCTGTGGCCACAGCCTGACGGCCTCCTGCCCTGGCAGCCACTTTATCGAAAGCGTTCGGATGAAAAGCTACATCACAACCCCGATCTACTACGTCAACGGTTCTCCGCATATTGGCCACGCGTTCACATCGATCATGGCTGATATCCTGAAGCGCAACCGGCAGGCAATGGGGTATGAGATGATGCTGTCCACCGGCGTGGACGAGCATGGCCAGAAGAATCAGGAAGCTGCGGCGGATCTCGGCATGCCGGTCGGGGACTATCTCGACATGCGCTGCAAGGAATTCCGGGATGTGTTTGAACAGCTTGGCGTCGAATTCGATTATTTCGTGCGCACCAGCCGGGAGGGCCACAAGACGGCCGTCGCGGAGCTGGAGCAACGTATCTTCGACAAGGGCCTGATCGTCAAGAAGCAATATACCGGCATCTATTGCAAGGGCTGTGAGGAGTTCAAGAAAGAGAGCGACCTCACCGAGGACGGGCAATGCCCGCTGCATCCGACCATGAAGGTGGAGCAGACGGACGAGACCAACTACTTCCTGCAAATGGAACCGTTCCGGCAGCAGCTTCTGGATCATATCGCGGCAAACCCGGATTTCGTGCAGCCCGAGCCCTTCCGCAACGAGCTGACAAAAATGCTCGCCGAACCGCTGGACGATCTGTGCATCTCCCGGCCGAAATCCCGCGTGACCCTCGGGGTGGACCTGCCGTTTGATCCCGAATTCGTCACCTATGTGTGGTTCGATGCACTCGCCAACTACCTGACCAATATCGGCTGGCCAGACGACGGCTATCAGGACTGGTGGGCCGCCTGTGAACATATGATCGGCAAGGACATCTTGAAGCCGCACGGGGTCTACTGGCCCCTGATGCTGATGGCTGCCGGACTGCCTCTGCCGAAAAAGCTCTCCGTACACAGCCACTGGGTCGGGGCCGGCGGGGTGAAAATGTCGAAATCCATCGGCAATGTGGTCGATCCGATCGAGGTCATGGACAAGCTCGGCGTGGATGCCCTGCGCTGGTATCTGGCCCGCCACATGCGCGCGGACAGCGACAGCCAGATTTCGGTCGAGCTGATCACCCAGACCTATAACAGCGAGCTGGGCAACAAGATCGGTAACCTGCTGTCGCGGGTCGCCAAGTTCTCCAACAAGAATTTCGGCGGCAAGGTTCCGGCGCCCGGACCACTGAGCGCGGAGGACGAGGCCTTGCGCAAGTCAGTCGTCGAGGCGACCTCCGGCTTCAGCCGCTGGATCGACCTTCAGGACATTCCGGCGCATAGCCAGGCCATCGTGACGCTCGCGGAAGAGATGAATGAGTACATCGACAAGCAGGCGCCGTGGACGCTGTTCAAGAGCGAAGACACCCGAGAGCGCTGCCAGACGGTGATCTACGTGACCCTCGATTGTCTGCGCGTGATCATGGAGGCACTGCAGCAGGTCATTCCCGGCTCCGCAGACCGGGCGCTCACCATGCTGAACGCACCTGTCGTGGCCTCTCCGTGGGGCCCGGAACTGGACCGCCTTGAAGGCGGCCAGGCGCTTGGCGAGATTGAAAACCTCTTCCCCCGGGTCCAGTAACCGGGCGCGTTTGACGGCCAAAAGAAGCCATGAGATGCGCGCGCAGAGCGTTACACCAAGCGCAATTGATGATGGTCTATTTGGGGCAGGCCTTGCGCCCCGCCGCAGGATGCCTTGTCGAGCTGCCCGCTCCGGCCATGCCGTTTCCCTTTCATCATCCCGGCCGCAGCGCAACGGAGAGCCGGACCCCGGTACGCCGCATTGGCTGCGGATCATATGCAGTTGGGCGGCGACTGGAAGCCTGCCTTCGCAGGACCGACAAGCGCGCGAGATGGGGTCAAGCCCCGGCGCAGGCTGAAGAGCGCGAAATCTTGCACGTCACACCTGATAATACCAACCTGAATAGATAGAAACCCATCTGATGGCGCTGATCCGGATTGGCCGGCAAGGCGCGTTGCGCAGGACGGCCTGGTTGGCCGTTCAAGCGGCGCAACGCAGTCCGGCGGGCCGGAGCAGGCCACCGAGGCCGTGTTTGAGGACTGTTCAGCTGCGTCCCAGGTTTTGAACGATAAACCATATCGCCCTGAAACCTGCTTCTTGCCGAACAGTCCCCAAACACGGTCAGATCGGTTCCTAGCTATTGAGGTTGGTATGAGACCCTCGCCCAGCAAGCTCCGTGGCGCAACACCCGATAGGCCCAACGCGGGCAATCTCATCCCCTCACATCTTTTTGACTGGCCGGCCACACATTCCTGACAGGCAGCTGTCAGGAAGGCAGATGTAAAACAGCCTCGACCCGGCCCATCGCCTCGTCTCCGTCCAGCCAAAATTCACGATCAAAATCAAAGATCTGCTTACTTCTGCCCACAAAGAGCGAAATATGATGAGAATCAAACTTTTGTTTAATTTAATCACCAATTTGAGATTTTCGTGGGCGGCGGTGCATTTGTGCACCGCCGCGGTGCAATTCCCGCCGTTTAAATCCCGGCTCCATCTCTTACCTTCAGGCGGCCTTAAGCAACTTGACGGAGCGGGCAGAACATTCTGCGCCGTATGCCACGCGGAAGGACAGACATGACCCATCTGGACGAGCAAAGCGGCCTAGCCTGTGCCGCAGATCCCCTGGACCTTTTCTTTGCCACACGCACGCAGACGGAGAAACTGACCGCGCCCTTGAGCGACGAAGACATGGGGCTGCAATCCATGGAAGATGCCAGTCCGCCCAAATGGCATCTGGCCCATACAACCTGGTTTTTCGAGGAATTCATCCTCAAGCCCCATCTGCCCGGTTACAAGCCCCGGGACGAGCGCTTCGCCATTTTGTTCAACTCCTACTATGTCCAGGCAGGCCCGCGTCACACCCGGTCCAAGCGTGGACTTCTGTCCCGCCCGAGCGTGACGGAGGTCACCTCCTACAGGGCCCATGTGGAAGACGCGCTGCGCGAAGGAATGATCTACGACAAGTTCGCGCTGGATCAGGCTCAGCTGGACGCACTGATCACGCTCGGGTGTCACCACGAGATGCAGCATCAGGAGCTTCTGATTACGGATCTCCTGCACGCCCTATCCCACAACCCTCTCCTGCCCGCCTACACGCCGTCCCAGCCGGAAGCCGTCCGGGAGGCTCCGGACCAGAGCTGGACGCGCCACGAAGGCGGCCTTCTTGAAATCGGACATGACGGCAACGGGTTCGCTTATGACTGCGAAGGCCCACGGCACAAGGTCTGGCTGGAGCCTTTCAGGCTTGCGGACCGTCCGGTGACCAATGGCGAGTGGATCGCCTTCATGGAAGATGGCGGCTATGACAACCAGACGCTTTGGCTGATGGAAGGCTGGGCGGTCAGGGAGCAAAACGGCTGGGACACGCCGCTTTACTGGTGGCGACAGGACGGCCAGTGGTGGACCTTTACGCTCCAGGGACCACGTCCCGTCGATCTCTCGGCTCCCGTTGTTCACGTCAGCTACTATGAAGCCGACGCCTTTGCCAGGTGGGCGGGACACCGGCTTCCGACCGAGGCGGAATGGGAAGCCGCGGCCCAGCACACTGACATTGCCGGAACCTTTCTGGAAAGCGGCGCCTTCATGCCGCTTGGCCGTGAGGCCGGATTGTGGGGGGATGTCTGGCAGTGGACCAGCAGTGCGTTTTCGCCCTATCCGGGCTTCCGGCCGCCGGAAGGCGCGATCGGTGAGTACAACGGCAAATTCATGGTGAACCAGATGGTTCTTCGCGGCGGGTCCTGTGCAACCCCCAGGCTCCAGATGCGTGCTTCTTATCGAACCTTCTTTTATCCAAACCAGCGCTGGCAGATGCTTGGGCTGAGACTGGCAGCCGATCAATGACCAAACATGTCCCCCCCTCCAGCATCGATCCCGTCTTCCGTTCCGAAGCCCTCAAGGGCCTCACTGGGCCGCAAAAGACCCTGTCGAGCAAATGGCTTTATGACGCGGTCGGCTCCCATCTGTTCGATGCGATCACCGCGCTCGATGCCTATTATCCGACCCGCACGGAGATCAGCATTTTGCGCCGGAAGGCGGCCAGCTTTGCCCGCCTTCCCGGAGCAAAGGGCGCTTTGGTGGAACTCGGCAGCGGCTCCAGCCGCAAGACGGGTCTGTTGCTGGACGCCTTTCCCGATCTGAAGCTTTACATGCCGGTCGATATCTCGGCCAGTCACCTCGCGGAGGCGGCCGAGCGCATGCGCCGGTCTTACCCCTCCCTTGCGGTGGCTCCGGTCACCGCCGACTTTACCCAGCCGCTCACCGGCCTGCCTGTACCGGAGGATCTGCCTGTTCTGGTGTTTTTTCCCGGGTCGACCATCGGCAATTTCGAAGTGCCGGACGCTGTTGCGCTCCTCAAAAACATCCACTCCGCCCTGCCCGGCGCCACCCTGATTGTCGGCGTCGACCGCCCCAAGGATGAAACGGTTCTGGTCACCGCCTATGACGATCCGGCCGGTGTGACCGCCGCCTTCAACCTGAATCTCTTGCAGCGTCTCAACCGGGACCTTGGGGCCGATTTCAATCTGAAAGCCTTTGCACACCGGGCCCTGTGGAACCGGAACGAGAGCCGCATTGAGATGCATCTGGAGAGCCTGAGGGACCAGACAGTCACGCTCGCGGGGCAAGAGATCCCGTTTGCTGCGGGCGAAACCATCCATACGGAGAACTCGCACAAATATGACGAGAATGCTTTTGCCAGGATCACCACATCCGCTGGCTGGCGTATCACTGGCCGGGAGGCTGATGAGCGGGACTGGTTCTCACTCTATACGCTGCAAGCGGTGTGAGCCCGCCGCGTTCATCCGGTTTCGAACGCTCCCTCCAGCACATTGGCCAGACGCCGCGCCGCCTGGCCCGCATCTGACGCGGTGGCCAGCACGATCTCCGTATCTTCCAGATAGGGCATCCGCTCGCCATTGTCGGTGATCAGGTCGTCCGGAGCCATATGGCCTGGCAGAACCGCGATCCCCAAGCCAGCCCGCACAGCCGCCAGGGTTCCGGCAAGCGATCCGCACACATAGGCGGCCCGGGGCTCGTGCCCGCTGCGCCGCAGGGCCTCGAAGGCCCGTTTGCGGTAGACACAGGGCTCGGGACTGACGGCCAGCGGCACACCGGACGCCGGAGATAACAGATTTTCATCGGCGGCTACCCACAAAAGAGGCTCCGCCCAAACCCGCTGCCCGCCGATTGCTGCCGCCGGTTCCCGTTTTAAAAGCACCACATCCAGAACCCCGTTCCGGAACTTCTCCAGAAGGTTCAGGGTCAGATCACAGGTGACCTCCAGACTGACCTTCCGATAGGCAGCAGCGAAATCGGCCAGCGCCTGGGGAAGATAGGTTGTTGCAATATCCTCCGGCGTGCCGAGGCGCACCTGCCCGGTTACTTCCTGCCCCCGGAATGCGGACAACGCTTCCTCATTCAAGGTAAGGATCTGTTCGGCATAGGTCAGAAACCGGTCTCCTGCCGGGGTCAGAACCACCCGCCGCGCACTCCGGCGCAGGAGCCGCTCTCCCAGGATCTCCTCAAGCTTCCGTATTTGCAGCGAAATCGCCGACTGGCTCCGGAAGAGCGCCTCCCCTGCCTTTGTGAAGCTGCCTGTCCGGCTCGTCAGAACAAAAGCCTTCAGCAACGCCGGATCGATTGTATCCATGACCATCCATGCATGAGTTTTTTCAATGATAAAATACCAAATTATAAATTTTTACAATCACGCGAACCTCTCTACACGTGTCCCGCACGCACTCGAACCGGTCCAGGGAGACACGAATGAACGTCCACAGCCACCCGCTCACCCAGTCTGCAACGGCCCATGATGCCCCCAAGGTCGCCATCGCTTTTGGCGATGGGATCGGCCCGGAAATCATGGACGCCGCCTTGCGCTGCCTGACAGCCTCCGGAGCGCGCCTGAAGCTTGAGGAAATCGTCCTGGGCGAATCGGTTTACAGGTCCGGGCACTCTTCGGGCATTGCCCCGGACACCTGGCAGACCCTCAGGGCCAGCAAAGCCCTGTTCAAGGGGCCAATCACAACTCCTCAGGGCGGCGGCTTCAAGTCCTTGAATGTCACGCTGCGCAAGTCGCTCGGGCTCTTTGCCAATATCCGGCCCTGCGCGGCCCTGACACCCTTTATCGCCTCCCATCACCCCGGCATGAATGTGGTGATTTTCCGGGAGAACGAGGAAGATCTTTATGCCGGGATCGAGCACCGCCAGACAGATGAGGTCTATCAGTGCCTGAAACTTGTCTCGCGTCCGGGCACGGAGAGGATTATCCGGTTTGCCTTTGACTATGCGCGCCAGCAGGGCCGCAAAAAGGTGTCGTGCTTTTCCAAGGACAACATCATGAAGCTGACCGATGGTCTGTTTCACAAGGTCTTTGACGAGATCTCGGCCGAGTACCCGGACATCGAAGCCGATCACTGGATCATCGATATCGGTGCAGCCAAGCTGGCCGCGGCCCCAGAACTGTTCGACGTGATCGTCACGACCAATCTTTATGGCGACATCATCTCGGACATTGCCGCAGAAATCAGCGGATCTGTCGGGATCGGCCCCTCGGCGAATATTGGCAGCACATTTGCCATGTTCGAGGCCATTCACGGATCAGCCCCCGCTCTTGCCGGACAAGGCGTGGCCAACCCCTCCGGCCTCATTCTGGCCGGGGTGCAGATGCTGGCCCATCTCGGCCAGACGGACGCTGCCTGCAGGCTCAACAATGCCTGGCTGAAAACGATTGAGGACGGTATTCACACGGCTGATATCTTCAACCCGGCCCATAGCCGGAGCAAGGTGGGCACGGAGGGTTTCGCGGATGCGCTGATCCGCAACATGGGCGCGCTGCCCAAACGGCTGCCTCCGGTGCGCGCTCAGGCCCATCAGACCCCTCTTCACCCCGCCCCGGCGACACGGTCTGAACCGGCCGTCAAACAGCTTGTGGGGGTGGATGTGTTCGTCCATGCACGGGGCGGCACAGCGGACGAGCTCGCCGGTTATTTGACCGCTCACACTCATGATCTGAACGTTGATCTCAACATGATCACGAACCGGGGCGTCAAGGTCTGGCCAGCAGGATTGCCGGAGACCTTTACCACGGACCATTGGCGCTGCCGGTTCACCGGCCCAAAGGGCGCCGGTCTCGAGCCCGCACAGATCGCCGGCTTGATGCTGGTGCTGGCCGAGGCGGGTCTTGATGTCATCAAGACCGAGAACCTTTACACTTTCGACGGGGCGGCCGGGTATTCGCTCGGCCAGGGCCAGTAGCCCCCGGGCGCCTTCAAGCCTCCCTATAAACATCCCGGCGGGTGTCCCGCCGGGATGTTCGCCTGACCTCAACTCCTCCGCATCCGGTGCCCGTCCGGGTCGAAGAGCGGACCATTGGTGGCAACGGCCTTTTCCAGACATCCGGCAAGATCCACCTGAAGCCGGGTACCGGTTGCCAGGGGCTGTTCGACATGGGCCAGGGCCACGGGCCGGCCGGTCCGGTAGCCATAGGCACAGCTTGTGGTCTGACCGATGATCTGACCGTTTAATAGCACAGGCTCGTGGCCGAGTGGAACGGCTGCGTCTTTGTCAAATCTTAGAGACATAATCTTCGGCTGGATGCCGTCAGTCCGCTGGGCCGCCAGTGCCTCAGCGCCAATAAAGCCCCCGGACGTGCGGGTCATGGCAGCCAGTCCGGCCTCCACCGGCGTCACGTCGCTGTCAAGCTCATGGCCCATGGCGCAGAACCCCTTTTCGATCCTCATGGAAGTCTGCGCGAACAGTCCGGCCGGACGGGCTCCGGCCTCCACAAACGCCCGGTAGACGGCTCGTGCGGTGTCAGCGCGGCAGGTGATTTCCCACCCCGGCTCCCCGACATAGGACAGCCGCGCCGCCCGGACATGGCAGCCTGCAATCTGTGCTTCTGCGTGTTTGAAATAGCCGATGGCGTTGAGGTCCGGCGCCCCGGCCTGCGCGGCGATCCGGGCGCTGTCAGGCCCCATCAGGGCGAGAACCGCATACTCCCCGGTGCTGTCGCTCAAGCGCACGTCATATCCGTCCGCCAGCCGGGAGAGCCAGGCAAGATCTTTCCGGATCGCGGCTGTTCCCGTGAAAATCCGGTAGTGGTCCGGTGACAGACGCTGGAGTGTCAAATCACTTTGATAGGTGCCCCGCGCGTTCAGGACAGCGCTATAGATCACAGATCCCGGTGCCCGGCCCACATATCCCGCACAGGCTTTCAGCAAAAAGGCCTCCGCATCCGGCCCCTCAACCTCGATCTTGCCAAAGGACGAAGCATCGAAGACCGCAGCCGCTTCGTGCGCGGCCCGCACTTCCGCGCCGACATTGTCAAACCAGTCCGGACGGGAGAAGGTCAGCACCGGCTCGTGCTGCTTGCCGAAATAAAGTGGCCGTTCCCAGCCATAGATCTGGCCGAAATGGGCCTTGGCCGCCCGGTACTCATCCTCCAGGGGCAAGGACCGCAGGAAGCGGGCTGTTCGGAACTGTTTGCCTGGAAAGGCGATCTCGTAATGGGTGCCGAGGACTTCCGGCGCCCGCGCCATCAGATGGTCTACGGAGTTGAAAACAGGCGCAAACCGTTTGGCGTCCGCCTCGGACAAATCATAGGCGGGCGCCCCGTGAAGGATCGTGTGCGCAAGGTTCATGCCCGCGCCCCCGCCCGCCGCAATGCCGACGGAGTTCATGCCGCAGCCCAGAAACAGCCCTCGGGTTTCCGCTGTCTCCCCCAGCATGAACGTACCATCGGGCGTGAAGCTTTCCGGACCGTTCAGCAGCATCTTCACCTCCGCCGTTTCCAGGGCCGGAAGCCGGTGCAGCGCGTTCAGCATCATCGGCTCGAAATGATCCCAGTCTTCCGGCAGCAGCCCGAAGGCAAAGCTGTCCCCCAGCACGCCGGGCGCAATCGGCTTTCCCATCGGCTCGAAACAGCCGACAAGCAAGCCGCCGCTGTCGTCCCGGATGTAGAGATGGCCGTCATGGTCGCTCAAGGTCGGCATGTTACCGGAAATACCGCCGACCGGCTTGGTCAGGAGGTAGAAATGCTCGCAGGCCACCAGCGGCACGGCCGCTCCCGCCAAGGCCCCGGCCTCCCGCGACCAAAGCCCCGTACACAGGGCAATGGCGTCGCACATGACTGTACCATGCGGGGTTTCAACGCCCCTCACCCGGCCGTTTTCCGTGAGGATGCCGGTCACCCCGGTGTTCTCAAACAACCGCGCCCCGCGCGCCCTGGCACCCTTGACGAGCGCCGCGCAAACGTCGGACGGGCTGACCCGGCCGTCATCGGGGGACCAGACCGCCCCCAGCACATCATCGGCCCGCATCAGAGGCCAGCGCTCCTTGGCTTCGCCAGCGCTGATGGAGGAGGCTGCCACTCCGTATGCCCGGGCGAGCGCTTCCTGGCGCCGGATATGGATCAGCCGGTTTTCAGTGGTTGCAATCGACAGGGACCCTTTCTGGATCCAGCCGGAGGCCTGCCCGGTTTCCTCCTCCAACCGGCTGTAAAGCTCAACGGAATACTGGATCATGCGGGTCAGATTGCGGGAGTGACGCAAGGCGCGGACCTGCGCGGCCGAGTGCCAGGTGGTCCCGGAGGTCAGTTGATTGCGTTCCAGCAGGATGGCATCCGTTACCCCCATCTGCGCCAGGTGATATAGGGTTGAGCAGCCCATGATGCCGCCTCCGATAACAACGACGGGGGCATGCTTTGGAAGGGAGGGAGATGACATCGGAACCAGTCCATGTAGTGACACAGAGTCAACAAAGAAACATTTGTTTCAGAGTTTGACAACACAAAAAACAAATGGAACATTAGCCTTATGGAAACCACCTTGCCGCCCCAGATCCGGACCGCCATTTCGGCCTGCTATGCGGAGTTGAGTGACGCCTTGCGCGTGGCCGCTGACTATATCGTGGAGAACCAGATCGACATTGCCACACGCAGCCTCAGATCGGTCGCCAGTGCCAGCGGCGTGTCTCCGGCCAGTTACACCCGGCTCGCCCGCGCGCTTGGCTTTGCCGACTATGAAGCCTTGCGTGAACAGGCCCGTGTTGAACTCAGCAACCGGGACCGGGGCAGCTTTCAGGACAAGGCCCGGCGCCTGCGCAACGACGCCAGCCAGCCCCTTCTGCCCCGTCAGGTGGCTGCCTGTGCCGCCAATATCGAAGCGCTTCTTCAGGACATCGACCCGGTGGTTCTCGATGCACTGGTCGACCGCCTGGCCGCCTCAAGGCATATCGTTTTGATTGGCGCCCTCGCCTCGGCCGGCTTTGCCGACTACTTTGCCTATCTGGCCAACTGGTTTGACGAACGCTGGATCGTCGCCGGGCGCAACGGCACGACCCTCGGCAGTGCCATGGCAGGCCTGACGGCGGACGACACGGTTCTCATTCTTTCAAAACACCCCTACGCTCACCGGTCTGTCCGCGCAGCGGAAGTGGCCGCAGGAAGAGGTGCAAAAGTCGGGGTTTTGACCGACAGTCATGCCTTTTCCGGGTTGCGGTTCGCAGACTTTCACTTCATACAACGCACTGAAAGTCCGCACTTTTTTTCATCCTATGCGGCCACGCTGGTTCTGATCGAAACGATTACAGGGATGCTGGCGGCACGGTCAGGTTCCGAAGCGGAAGATCGGATTGAGGAAGTCGACAGGCAGAACCGCTTGCTCGATGAGTTTGAAAATGTCTAGTGTGGTGGTTCACGCTGGACCATAGAAGTCTAACAGAGGGAAGCCAAATCTTATGATGATGAAACGAAACCTTGCAGGCGCTGTTCTGGCAGCCAGCTTCGCCTTCACCGGCGCTGCCTCCGCTGAAGAATTCATCACGATCGGCACGGGCGGGGTCACCGGCGTCTATTACCCGACCGGAGGAGCAATTTGCCGTCTTGTCAACAAGGGCCGCAAAGACCATGGCATCCGCTGTTCGGTGGAATCCACCGGCGGGTCGGTCTATAACAGCCGCACCATCCGCCAGGGAGAGCTGGATTTCGGCGTCGTGCAGTCTGACGTTCAGTCCGCGTCCTTGAACGGCACCGGCGCCTTTGCCGATGATGGTCCTTTTGAAGACCTGCGCGCCGTGTTTTCCGTCCACCCTGAGCCCATGCATGTGATGGCCCGCGCTGACGCCAATATCAGCTCCCCGGCCGATCTCAAGGGCAAGAAGGTGAATATCGGCAACCCGGGCTCCGGCACGCGCGTTCTTGCCGAAACGCTTATGAAATATACCGGCCTGAGCGCCGACGACTTTACCCTCGCCGCTGAGCTGAAGTCCTCCGAACAGGCCGCCGCCCTGTGCGACGGCAAGCTGGACGCGGCCATCTGGGCCGCCGGCCTGCCGAACGGCTCGTCCCAGGAAGCCACGTCAACCTGCGACATCAAGATCGTGCCGCTGTCCGGCGCACCGATCGAAAAGCTGCTGGCCGACAATTCAGCCTATGCGGCTGCGATTATTCCGGGCGGCATGTATCCCGGCAACCCCGACGACATCCCGTCCTGGGGCCCCAAGGCCACCATCGTGACCTCGGCCAAGACCTCCGACGATGTGGTGTATGCCTTGGTCTCCGCAGTCTTTGAAAACTTCGATACGTTCAAAAAACTGCACCCGGCCTTTGCCCGCCTGACGCCGGAAGAAATGATTAAGGACGGCTTGACCGCCGATCTGCATCCCGGTGCGGTGAAGTACTACAAGGAAAAGGGCTGGATGTAACCGGCCCAGGAAGCAGCCCGGCCTTCCGGGCTGCTTTTTTGTTTCCAGGCGTTCTGGCGCGTAGCTTTCAGGTCCTGCCCCTTTTTTCGGGATGACTGCCTTTCGAAAGCCCTTCCCCTGGCCCTCCAAGAGGAAGGCGCACGCGCCGATTTTGATACAAACTGACTTGCAGCGGGTTGGGGACCAGATGACCGGCACATCGGCAGACACAGCATCAAACGACCTTGATGACATCATAGCGGAGGCCGACACCGGCGCCCGGGCCCCCAAAGACAGTTTTTCCAGAAACGTTCTGTGGATCGTGCCCCTGTTCTGGTCGGTCTATCAGCTGTGGATTGCCTCGCCCCTGCCCTATCTCGTCGGCATCGGCGTTCTCAATGACACGCAAACCCGCGCCATTCATCTGGGATTTGCCGTCTTCCTGGCGTTTCTGGCCTTTCCGGCCTTCAAGAGCAGTCCCCGCCATTACATTCCAAAGCTGACCTGGCTGGTGGCGATCATCGGCGCGGTCGCGTGTTCCTATCTTTGGTGGGACTACAGGGGCGTTGCCAACAGAACCGGCGTGCCAAGCACCATGGATCTTGTTATGGCCGGGACCGGTCTCGTTCTGCTGCTGGAAGCTGCCCGCCGCTCCCTCGGCTTCCCGTTGATGGGCGTCGCCCTGTTCTTCATGGCCTATGTCTTTTTCGGCTCCTGGGACGGGCTGCCCGATGTTGTGCGCTGGAAGGGCGCGTCCTTTGAAAAGGCTATGAGCCACCTCATGCTGACCACCGAAGGCGTCTACGGTGTCGCGCTCGGGGTGTCTTCCGGTTTCGTGTTCCTGTTCGTGCTTTTTGGCGCGCTGCTCAATCAGGCCGGTGCGGGCAACTACTTCCTGCAGCTTGCTTTTGCCTCTGTTGGGCACCTGACCGGCGGGCCCGCAAAAGCGGCCGTGATTGCCTCGGCAGCAACCGGCCTGATTTCCGGGTCCTCCATCGCGAATGTCGTCACGACCGGCAATTTCACGATCCCGCTCATGAAAAAAGTCGGGTTCTCGCCTACAAAGGCCGGCGCCATTGAAGTGTCCTCTTCAATCAATGGAGTGCTCACGCCGCCGGTGATGGGTGCTGTCGCCTTCCTGATGATCGAATATGTCGGCATTCCTTATGTCGAAGTGATCAAAACGGCAATCATTCCGGCGGCCATCTCCTACATCGCACTCGTTTACATCGTGCATCTGGAAGCGCTGAAAAGCGGCATGCGCGGCACGTTGCAGATGAACAACGCGAAATTCCTTCTGGCCGCAGTCGGCATCATCGTCCTTGCCATTGCCATCGGCGGCGGCATTCTGTTCTCGCTCGGCTTCCTGGTCGGTCTCAGCAAAGCCGCGTTTGGCGCAGCCTCAACCCCCATTCTGATTTGTTTGCTTGTGCTCGCCTATCTTGCGGCCGTCTGGTACGCGTCCAAGGTTCCAGATCTCAAGACAGACCTGGACTCCATGGACGATCTGCCGCCAGTGGGCACGATTTTCAAAACCGGTATTCACTACCTGCTGCCCGTTCTGATGCTCATGTATCTGCTGATGATCGAACGCAAGTCGCCGGGTCTGTCCGCCTTCTGGTCCGCGGTCCTGATGATGGTCATCCTGCTGACGCTGGCCCCGCTCAAAGCGTTCTTCCGGGGCGAAAGCGCCTATCTGGCAAATGTGGCTGCAGGCTGGAAGAACCTCGAAGAAGGCCTGGTGGTCGGCGCCAGAAACATGATCGGACTGGCTGCTGCCATGGGGGTTGCCGGGATCATCGTCGGCGCTGTGACCCTGACCGGTATCGGCCAGGTCATGGCTGAATTTGTCGAATATCTATCCGGCGGCAACCTGCTGGCCATGCTGTTCTTTGTGGCCCTGATCTCCATCATCCTGGGCATGGGCCTGCCGACAACGGCCAACTATATCGTCGTCTCCTCGCTCATGGCCGGTGTGGTGGTCGAGCTGGGCGCCCAGTCCGGACTGATCGTGCCGCTGGTCGCGGTTCACATGTTCGTCTTCTATTTCGGGATCATGGCCGATGTGACCCCACCGGTCGGCCTGGCGAGTTTCGCGGCAGCCGCCATCTCGAAGGGCGATCCCCTGAAGACCGGTTTTCAGGCCTTCTTCTATTCCATCCGCACCGCGCTTTTGCCCTTCCTCTTCATCTTCAACACGGACCTGCTCCTGATTGATGTGGGCCCTGTGCAGGCGGTGTTTGTGTTTCTCGTTGCCCTGATCGCCATGCTGTTATTCGCCGCCGGGACAATGAACTATTTCATCGTCAAGTCGCGCCTTTGGGAAAGTGCGGTCCTGCTTCTGGTTGCCTTCACCCTGTTCCGGCCGGGCTTTTTCCTGAATATGGTCGCCCCTGAATTTGAAACCCGGCCAGCTGCCGACATCTACCAGATGGCTCAGGACGCGCCGGATGACGCGTTGTTGCAAGCCCGTTTTACAGGGGTGAACATTGAAGGCGATCCCGTAGATGCCAAGTACCTGTTGCCGCTCGGCACGAAAGGAGCCGACGGCAAAGACAGGCTTTTCGAAAATCTCGGCCTGACCTTGCGCGACGAAGACGGTGCCTTGTTTGTCGACCAGCTGGAATTCGGCGCACCCGCCCAGAAACTTGGGATCGATTTTGATTGGGAAGTCAAGGAACTGGAGGTCCCTGCGGTCCGGCCGCCAAAGGAGATCTTCTATATTCCGGCCCTGCTTGTGCTCGGGATCATTGTGCTTCTGCAGCGCAGGCGCCATGCCATCGCCCATGCCGGCGAAACCGGTCCCGTCTCAACCGCAGCCTGAAGGGAGCCCTTATCATGAAGAAGAATGTCCTGGCCGCGGTCGATCTGGCCCACCCCCAAGACCTGACCCATATCCTGCACGAAGCCAAGCGCTTTGTGGATCTGGACGGCGGCACCTTGAACGTCATGACGGTTCTGCCGCCCCTTGGCGGCGCCTGGGTGGCCACCTGGTTCAAGGATGACGCGGAAGAAAACATGCTGAAGGAAGCTGACAAAACCCTTCACGCCCAAGTCCGCGACGCGCTCGGACCGGACGTGAAGGCCCGCCACATCGTCAGCCACGGCACTGTCTATGAGGAAATTCTGGCAATGGCTGCGCGTCTCTCGATTGACCTGATTGTGATGGGCGCCCACCGGCCGGAACTCAGCGACTATCTGCTGGGTCCGAATGCGGCCCGGGTGGCCCGGCATTCCAAATGCTCGATCTATATCGTACGCGACTAGTGTGGTGAAATTGACATACGCCTGATTTGCGCAGCCCGCGCCGTTGCGTCCTTAAATCCAGAAAACCTCAATAGTAACAAAAGCCTTCTAGTCAAACCCATGAATCTGAAGGTCGTTCTGAACGCGCTGGAAAATGAGACGAACTTCCGCTCAGGATGACGAGGAGACGGGACTGGGACGGCCCTCCGGCGCCCCTTCGCTGCCGTGGCACCGAACCGGCTTTTCGGCCACAAGACCTAGGCAAATCCTGCAAGCCATCCTATTTAATCGCAAGAATGCGATGAATTGCCGGATTGACCCGGAAGAATCGCAGTCTTTTCAGTCTGATCCGATCCGGAGACCCTTTCCATGAGCGAGACTTCCTCCTACACGCCTCCAAAAGTCTGGACCTGGCAACAGGCCAGTGGCGGCCAATTTGCCAATATCAACCGCCCGGTCTCCGGGGCCACCCACGACAAGGATCGGCCGGTCGGTGCGCACCCCTTGCAGCTCTATTCCCTGGCAACGCCCAACGGCGTCAAAGCCACTGTTATGCTGGAAGAGCTGCTGGCGCTGGGCCATACGGGGGCGGAATATGATGCCTGGCTGATCCGCATCAACGAGGGCGACCAGTTTTCCAGCGGCTTTGTGGAGGCCAATCCAAATTCAAAAATCCCGGCCCTGGTCGATCACAGCACCTCACCCCCGACCCGGGTGTTCGAATCGGGCTCCATCCTGCTCTATCTGGCCGAAAAATTCGGGGCATTCCTGCCCGCCAGCCCGGCGGCCCGTACCGAGACCTTGAACTGGCTGTTCTGGCAAATGGGTTCTGCGCCTTATGTTGGCGGCGGTTTTGGCCATTTCTATGCCTATGCGCCTGAGAAGTTCGAGTATCCGATTAACCGGTTTGCTATGGAAACCAAGCGCCAGCTGGATGTTCTGGAAAAGGCTCTTTCTGACCGGCCCTATATTGCCGGAGACGACTATACGATCGCGGACATTGCGATCTTCCCCTGGTATGGCGGCCTTGTGCTTGGCCGGCTTTATGAGGCAGCAGAGTTCCTGAGTGTCGATGACTATAAGAACGTGAAGGCCTGGGCCGAGAAAATCGACGCCCGGCCAGCAGTCATCCGGGGACGTAAGGTCAACAAGGTTTGGGGCGATGAGGCCGATCAGGTGCCGGAACGCCACAGCGCTGCGGATCTGGAGATGAAGCCGGCCGCCGAATAACCCTCGCCCGGCTCGCTCCCGCGGGCCGGGCGCCTGCGCGTTTCAAGTCACTCTTCATTCCAATTGATTTATTTTTGTTAGAAAAAAATATTAATACCGGGCAAAGCTCGAGTATTACGACCCTTTGATTTCTAAGGAGTCAAGTTTTCAGACTGACACTTCCTCAATTCGCGTTTTCCAGCCTCTCTGGCCTAGCCATCAAATCACGCGCTTGTTTTGGTCAAGCGGCATGCAGGCGTCCTTTTCACGCAAAAACACGTCTTGTCATAAGTATATTTTTCGTCTCTATATGCGGAGAAACCACAAGGTCCACCGATGCGGGCACATTCCCCTGATGGACCCTGCGGCACCAGATTTCTTTGGCCAAGTCCTGGTCACCATCTTGGAGCGACATATGTCAGAAGCCCTTAAGATAGGCACACCCAAGGAAGCTTTTTCCGGTGAGGCGCGTGTCGCCATGACCCCGGAATCGGCAAAGCAACTGCAAAAGCTCGGCTATAGCTGCCTGGTGCAAAGCGGCGCGGGAAAGGCAGCCGGTTTCTCCGACGAGGCTTATCAGGCGGCCGGGGCCGAAATCGTCAAGACAGCGCCAAGCCTCTGGAAACAGGCCGATATCATCGCCAAGGTACGCCAGCCGGACGAGAAGGAACTGGGATACCTGACCGACGGCAAGACGCTGATTTCCTTCTTCAATCCGGGCGGAAACGAAACCGGGCTGGAAGAGGCCAGAGCCAAGGGCGCCAATGTGATCGCCATGGAAATGGTGCCCCGCATTTCCCGCGCCCAGAAGATGGACGCGCTCAGCTCCATGGCCAATATCGCCGGATACCGGGCCGTGATCGAGGCGGGCAACAATTTCGGCCGGTTCTTCACAGGGCAGATCACCGCTGCCGGCAAGGTGCCGCCAGCCAAGGTTCTGGTTGTCGGCGCCGGGGTTGCCGGGCTTGCCGCCATCGGCACGTCTACGTCGCTCGGGGCGATCACCTACGCCTTCGACGTGCGTCCGGAAGTGGCCGAACAAGTTGAATCCATGGGGGCCGAATTCGTCTATCTGGATTTTGAAGAAGCCCAGCAGGATGGCGCCACCACGGGCGGCTA
This sequence comes from Roseibium sp. AWQ4_254, assembly GCF_056161025.1. Taxonomy (NCBI): domain Bacteria; kingdom Pseudomonadati; phylum Pseudomonadota; class Alphaproteobacteria; order Hyphomicrobiales; family Stappiaceae; genus Roseibium; species Roseibium sp. AWQ4_254. The sequence continues at coordinate 27,173 of NZ_JBSWYH010000013.1, read as the reverse complement.
TGCCAGCGTATCGTCACCGGAGTTCCGAGAAGCCCAACTGGCCAAGTTCCGCGAGCTGGCGCCAGAGATCGACATTGTCATCACCACGGCCCTGATCCCGAACCGCCCGGCCCCGAAACTCTGGCTGGAGGATATGGTTGCGTCCATGAAACCGGGCTCGGTGATCGTCGATCTGGCGGCTGAGCGCGGCGGCAATGTGGAAGGTACGGTCGCGGACAAGAAAGTCGTGACCGGAAACGGCGTGACCATCATCGGCTACACGGATTTCCCCTCGCGCATGGCCGCACAATCCTCAAGCCTTTACGCCACCAACATCCGGCACATGATGACGGATCTGACCCCGGACAAAGACGGCAAGCTCGTCCATAATATGGAAGACGATGTCATTCGCGGGGCAACTGTCACCTATCAGGGCGAAATCACCTTCCCGCCGCCGCCGCCCAAAGTGCAGGCGATTGCCGCAAAGCCGAAGGAAAAGCCCAAGGAGCTGACCCCGGAGGAAAAACGGCAGCGGGAGGCGGACGCCTTCAAGGCCCAGACCAAACAGCAGGTCACCCTGCTGGCCGTTGGCGGGCTGCTGATGCTGCTGGTGGGACTGGTCGCACCGGTCAGCTTCCTGCAGCATTTCATCGTGTTTGTGCTGGCGGTGTTTGTCGGCTTCCAGGTCATCTGGAATGTCAGCCACTCCCTGCACACACCTCTTATGGCGGTCACCAACGCCATCTCGTCGATCATCATTGTCGGCGCCCTGCTGCAGGTCGGGTCAGGCTCGTTCCTGATCATCCTGCTCGCAGGCCTGTCGATTTTCATGGCCGGAATCAATATTTTCGGCGGTTTCCTCGTCACACGGCGCATGCTCGCCATGTTCCAGAAATCCTAAGGAGCCCGGCCTATGGAATTCGGTTTCACCATTGCCGTCTATGTGGTTGCGGCTGTCCTGTTCATTCTCTCTCTTGGCGGTCTGTCCGGTGAGGAAAGCGCCAAGCGTGCCGTCTGGTACGGCATTACGGGCATGGCCCTGGCGGTCGCCGCGACTCTGATCGGCCCCGGCTCGGGCCTCTGGTTCCTGTCCCTGATCCTGATCGCAGGCGGTGGCATCATCGGCTATTTCGTTGCGCAGCGTGTGCAGATGACCGAAATGCCTCAGCTGGTCGCGGCCATGCACTCGCTTGTGGGGCTTGCTGCTGTCTTTGTCGGCTTCAATGCCTATCTCGAACTGGGCCGGGTTCTGGCCATGGGCGAGGAAGAACGCAAGGCGCTTCAGGGCTTTGCAGCCCTGCTTGCCAAAAAGACGGCCACCGAACAGGCAATCTTGAAGGTCGAGGTTTTTCTCGGCGTCTTTATCGGCGCCGTTACCTTCACCGGTTCCGTCGTGGCTTTCGGGAAGCTTGCGGGCAAGATCACGTCCAAGGCGGAAAAACTCCCGGGCGGCCATGCACTCAATGCCGGGGCTGCCGGCCTCTCGGTTCTGCTCCTGATCCTGTTCCTGAACGGGGCCGGGATCTGGACGCTGATCCTGATGACGCTACTGGCCTTCTTCATCGGCTATCACCTGATCATGGGTATTGGCGGGGCGGATATGCCGGTCGTCGTCTCCATGCTGAACAGCTATTCGGGCTGGGCAGCAGCGGCCATCGGCTTTTCGCTGGGCAATGACCTCCTGATCGTGGTGGGCGCCCTGGTCGGCTCCTCCGGGGCCATCCTCAGCTACATCATGTGCAAGGCCATGAACCGTTCGTTTATCTCCGTCATTCTGGGCGGCTTCGGCAACACGACCGGCCCGGCCATGGAAGTGGACGGCGAACAGATCGCCATTGATGGCGACGGGGTCGCCGCCGCGCTGGAAGATGCGGACAGCGTCATCATCGTGCCCGGTTACGGCATGGCTGTGGCCCAGGCCCAGCAAGCGGTCAGCGAACTGACCAAGCGCCTGCGCGCCAAGGGCAAGACCGTGCGCTTCGCCATCCACCCGGTTGCAGGCCGTCTGCCCGGCCACATGAACGTGCTGCTGGCGGAAGCCAAGGTGCCGTATGACATCGTGCTGGAGATGGACGAAATCAATGAGGACTTTCCCGAAACCGATGTGGCCATCGTGATCGGCTCCAACGACATCGTCAATCCGGCCGCGCAGGAAGACCCAAACTCCCCGATTGCCGGCATGCCGGTTTTGGAGGTCTGGAAAGCCAAGCAGGTCTTCGTCTCCAAACGCGGTCAGGGCACCGGCTATTCCGGAATCGAAAACCCGCTGTTCTACAAGGAGAACACCCGCATGTATTACGGCGACGCCAAATCAAGCCTGGACAAGCTGCTCACCATGATCGCGTGATCGCCCGGAGCCTCAAAACACAAAAAAGCCGCGCCGGGACGCCGCGCGGCTTTTTATTTTGGTATCCGGCAAGAGCGTCCCTACGGGCTCAATCGCTGCCCGTCAGCGTCGAAATAATAGGATTTACCGTCTGAAATCGCGAGGCCGAGATCGCTGCCTGGGGCAATGGCATGCTGGCCGAACAGCCGGGCGGTGATCTGGTGGTCCTTAACCGTGGCAATCACATTGGTGTCACCGCCGAGCTGCTCCACATGCTGAACCGTCGCTTTCAAAGCCCCGTCCTTAGACAGGGACAGATCTTCCGGGCGGATCCCCAGCGTGCGGGTGTCGCCTTCGCGAAGCAAACCGGCAGGCAGGAAATTCATGGCAGGTGAGCCAAGAAAGCCCGCCACAAACTTGTTGACCGGATTGTTGTAGAGTTCCATCGGACTTCCGGTCTGCTCCACCCGGCCCTCCCGCAGAACCACGATCTTGTCGGCCAGCGTCATGGCTTCGGACTGGTCATGGGTCACATAGATCATGGAGGCGTCGAGCTGACGGTGCAGATTGGCAATCTCAAGCCGCGTATTCATACGCAGGGCCGCATCCAGATTGGAGAGCGGCTCGTCAAACAGAAACAGCTTGGGATGGCGCACGATGGCCCGGCCAATGGCGACCCGCTGGCGCTGGCCACCTGACAGCTCGGACGGGTACCGGTCCAGATAGGCTTCCAGATTGAGCATGCGGGTGGCTTCCGCGATGCGCTGCTCAATCACCTCCCGGCGCTGCCGCTCCTGTTTCAGGGCCAGGGACATGTTGCCGCGCACAGTCAAATGCGGATAGAGCGCATAGCTTTGAAACACCATGGCAATGCCGCGTTTGGAGGGCGGTGTCAGGTTCACATGCTCCCCGCCGATATGAATATCGCCCGAGGTCACATCCTCCAGCCCGGCAATCACCCTGAGGAGGGTGGATTTGCCACAGCCGGAGGGGCCGACAAAAACGACGAATTCGCCGTCCTCCACCTCAAGCGTGACATCTTTGAGCACGTGAACATCCCCGAAGGACTTGTTGACAGTTTGCAAGGTAAGCGCCGTCATGGCGTCGGCTCCTTCAGGAAAACGGGCTTGCCGGTGCGCACGCTCTCATCGGCGGCAAGACAAATGGCCAGAGACCGGACCGCGTCCTGCATGTGACGGGTCAGATCGAGATTTTTGCGTATTGCGTGCAGCATATAGGCCTGCTCCGCATCGCACAGGTCCTGGTGGCCGGGTTCGTCCGGCAAATCAATGCGGGTGTCCCCGTCCAGGCGGTGCACCAGCAGCCCCCCCACTTTGGTGTGGCCGTCCACATCCGCCGAGCCCCCTTTGTTGCCCTCCACAATGGAGACGGACCCGGCGGGCGAGACCACATCTTTGACGAAAAAGGCTGTTTCGGACATCATCGGGCCCCAGCCGGCCTCGTACCAGCCCACTGAGCCGTCGTCGAACACCACCTGGAACTGGCCGTAATTATACATGTCCGGGGCAATTTCCCCGGAAAGCCGCAGCCCCATGCCATGGACCTTGACCGGAACCGCGTCGGTGATCTGGCACCAGACATCCACATAGTGAACACCGCAATCGACAATCGGTGCGGTCGTCTGCATCAGGGCCTTGTGGGTGTCCCATTCCGCACCGGAGCTCTGCTGGTTGAGATTCATGCGGAACACATAAGGCCCGCCCAGCGCCCGGGCTTCCGTGATCAGGCGCTGCCAGGACGGATGGTGGCGCAGAATATAACCAACCACGAGTTTCCGGCCGGTCCTGAGCGCACACTCGGCCACCCTTTCAGCGTCTGCCACTGTGGTTGCCAGCGGCTTTTCGACAAAGACATGGGCCCCGGCCTCCATGGCTGCCACCGCATAACTGGCGTGCGTGTCCGAATAGGTGGCGATCACCACCAGATCCGGCTTTGCCGCAGCAAGGGCCGCCTCAAAGCTGTCATAGGCCGGATAGGCGCTCAGCTCCGGATGGTCCACCTTTCCCGACCGGTTGACCAGGGCAACGATCTCGCTGCCTGAGTGCCTGTGGTGGGCCAGGGCGTGGGACAGGCCCATATTGCCGAGACCGGCCACCAGAACGCGGGTCATTTGACAGCTCCGGAGGTGATGCCGCGGATCAGCTGGCGCGAGAATATCACATAGAGCACCAGTACCGGCAAAATGGCCATGCTGAGCGCGGACAGAACGGCGTTCCAGTTGGTCACGAACTGACCGATAAACACCTGGCTGCCAAGGGTCAGCGTCTTGGTTTCCTCAGCCGGGGCCAGAATGAGCGGAAACCAGAGATCATTCCAGATCGGGATCATGTTGAAGACGGCGACCGTAGCCATGGCCGGACGCACCAGCGGCAGCACCAGACGGAAGAAGATCGTATATTCGGACAGGCCGTCAATCCGGCCGGCGTTTTTCAGATCATCCGACACCTGACGCATGAACTCGCTCAGGATAAAGACGGCAAGCGGCAACCCCTGGGCCGTATAGACCAGGATCAGGGCGGTCAGCGTGTTCACAAGGCCGGTGGCGACCATCATGTCCAGAATGGCCACCGTGCCGATCCGGATCGGGATCATGATACCGAGCGCCAGATAGAGCCCCATCAGCAGGTTGCCCCGGAACCGGTATTCGCTGAGCGCAAAGGCGGCCATGGCGCCAAATAGCAGGATCAGGGCCAGCGAAACCACGGTGACAATCATGGAGTTCTGGAAATAAAGGAAAAAGTCCCCCTGCTTCAGCACCGTCTGATAGCCGATCAGGGAAAAACTCTCTGTATCCGGCAGGCTCAGCGGTTCACGGAAGATTGCCTTTCGGGTCTTGAAGCTGTTGATCAGGATCACAAAGACCGGAAACAGGGCAATCAGCGTATAGAGGATCAGTGCGCCATGCATGGCAAGGCTGTTGAGCGGGTGTGATCTGGCCTTGTTCATATCTCCCCTCCTCTCAAAGCTGATACCGGCGCAGCCGGGTCTGGATGCCGAAGAGATAGATGCACACACCGATCAGGATGATCGCGAACATGGCGCTGGCAATGGCCGAGCCCATATGCGGGTCGCCCAGCTGCAGCTGAAAGCCGAAAAAGGTTCGGTAGAGGAAGGTCCCCAGAATATCAGTTGAGAAATCCGGTCCGGCCAGCGCCCCCTGGGTGGTGTAGATCAGGTCAAAGGCGTTGAAATTGCCGACAAAGGTCAGGATCGAGATGATGCCGATGGAGGGCAGGATCAGGGGCAGCTTGATTTTCCAGAACGCGGACAGGCCCGTGATGCCGTCAATCTCGCCTGCTTCCAGGATCTCATCCGGAATGGACAGCAGCGCCGCATAGATCAGCATCATCGGAATGCCGACAAACTGCCAGACGGAAATCAGCGACAGGGTCGTCAGCGCATAGGCCTCCTTGCCGAGCCAGGGCGCAAACAATGACCTCAGCCCGACCGCGTCCAGCATGGACGGTGCGATCCCCCAGATCGGTGACAGAATCAGTTTCCAGGCGAAGCCGACAATCACAAAGGACAGGATCGTCGGGATGAAGATGGCCGAGCGGTAAAAGGCGGCAAAGCGCAGTCTTGGATGGCTGAGCAGAGCGGCTAGCGCGATACCGATCGGGTTCTGCACCAGCATGTGGATCAGGAAAAACCAGAAATTGTTGCCGAGCGCGTTCCAGAACTGGTCTGCCCAGAGCGGGTCCCCGAACAGGGTCATGAAATTCTGCAGGCCGACAAACACCCGCTCCTGCTCGATCCTGCTGAAAAGGGCCAGACGCAGCGTGTTGAACAGCGGGAAGATCATCACGGCCGTATAGACCAGCACGGCAGGGGCCAGAAACACGGCGATGTGCCAGCGGAAACGAGGCTTGCTCATCCGAAGACGCTCCGGTCACAGTGCCCGGACAGGGCAAGCCCTGTCCGGACGCGTCAAAAAGGCTGGTTACTGTTGCGGCTTGTACCAGCTTGCAAGGCCGTCCTGCAGCTTCTTGCCAAGCGCCTCAGGGGTTTCCGTGCCCTTGATGGCGGCGGCGGATGCGCCCCAGGTCTCGTTTTCAAGGTTCGGGGTTCCGCGGGACAGGATCTGATAGGTGGAACGGATGGTGCTTTCACACTCGCTGCGCCAGCTGGCAAACTCCTTGGCCAGCGGATCGTCCAGTTCGACCGGGGCCTTGGACAGCGGGAAGAAGCCGGGCAGCGCATTGCCGAAGATCGACGCAAATTCCGGAGAGGCCACCCAGGCCAGGAAGGCTTTTGCAGCTTCGGGGTGGTCCGTCGCCGTGTTCATGCCAATGCCGATATCGGTGTGGTCGGAAATGTAGCAGGTGTCCCCTGCCTTGCGGACCGGCGGTTTGAACGCGCCCATTTCAAAATCGGCCTGGGCGTTGAAGCCTGCAATCTCCCAGCTGCCTGCCGGATAGATGGCCGCACGGCCAAGGGTGAAGAGGTTCTGGCTGTCCGGATAGGTCTGGGCTTCATAGCCGTCGCCCAGATACTGCGCCCATTTGGCCAGCGTCGCATAGGGGGCAACCCAAGCCTCGTCCGTGAGTTTCTGTTCCCCCTTGATCAGAGCCTGGCGCCCTTCTTCGCCTTTCCAGTAGTTCGGGCCGATATTGTTGTAGCCCATGGTGGCCGCTTCCCACTGGTCGTTGGTGCCCATAGCCATGGGGATGTAGCTGCCATCTTCTTTGAACTTTTCAAGAACCGCGAAGAACTCCTCTTCGGTCTGCGGAACCTCGACCCCGAGCTCCTTGAACGCATCCTTGTTGTAGATGAAGCCATGGATCACCGCAGCCATGGGCACACAGAAGCTGGCCGACCCGTCATCGGTCTGCCAGGCTGCCTTGGCCACATCGGAAAAATTGGTCATCGCCTCCATATCGTCGAGATTGGCGAGATGGCCAGCATCAAACAGCGCCAGGGAGGCGTCGAACGGGCGGCAGGTGATCAGGTCTCCGGCAGAGCCTGCCTCCAGCTTGGAGTTCAGCGCGGCGTTATATTCGGTCGGCGCTGTCGGCGAAAAGGTCAATTTGATGCCCGGATGAGAGGCTTCGAAGGCCGGGATGATCTTGTCCTGCCACAAGGCCAGATCGTCGTTCCGCCAGCTTTCAATCGTCAAGGTGACATCTTCGGCATAGGCATGGCCTGTCACCAGTGCCGTGCTGATCATTGCCAAGGAGAATAACTTCAATTTCATAGCGCTGTTCCCTGTCTCAACCGGTATTACCGTTCATTGATTGACGCCGCCCGGCGGGTTGGCCCCGCTTTGGCACTGCACCGCCTTCTCCCCCTCTACACCCGCCAGTTCTCCTGACTTTTCGGTAGAGTCTCCGGACTTGCAGGCGCAGTCCCCGTTCGCCTCAAAACATAATACCTATCTAATACCATTTGTCGACGGCAAAGTTTCGATTCGCAAATCTCAAGGTTCTGCTAACCAGAATAGCCTGCGATTTCCTGAGGAATATGCTGAATTCTGCCGAGCAAACGGCTCAAAGGCATTGCAAAGGTATTATCAATTGAGAGCCCAGCCACCCGGTGCGCCGGCCCCCTCGCCTAAGGCGCCATTGCTTTCCACCTGGAGGGCGGTACAAACAATTCTCAAGGTTTCAGGGCAAGGGAGTGCGAGAATGCGGTTTCTGGTGTTTTTGGGGTCCGACAGAGACAGCACGCCTCCCCGGCCCGCCCGGCTCGGCGCCCGGGTCGCGGCAGCCTGCACGAGGAGACTGCACACCCTGAATGCCGAAGCAGAACTTGTGGATCCCCTGTCCATAGACCTGCCCTCTCCCTTCAAGCCGCATTTTTCCTATGCAGCCGGACAGGCTCCCGCCCAACTGACCCAGCTGGCCGACGGCATCCAGGACGCAGACGGATATGTGATGGTGAGCCCGGAATACAATCATTCCATGTCCCCGGCCCTCGCCCACTTGCTGAATCACTTCGGCAGCTCGCTGTTTTCCTTCAAGCCGAGCGTGATCGTGACCTATTCAGCAGGCCAATGGGGCGGCACCCGTGCCGCCGTTTCCATGCGCAGCTTTCTGTCCGAGCTGGGCTGCCTGCCCGTTTCCGCCATGATCCACGTTCCCATGGCACAGGACGTCTTTGAAGACACTGGCGCCTGTCGCTCAGACGCGGATCCCGAACGGTGGGACGGTTATCTGGACAGAGCCTTTCAGCAGCTCCTATGGTGGGCAGAAGCCGCCAAACGGCAGCGCAGCTGCGGTAACACCAGAGCAACCCCCGCGTTCCTCACATCTCCGGCGGAGCGGAATGCACCCAGATAAAGAATGCCTGACAACCCTTTAATGCCGCTAAGTTAAATATCGGATTAGTCGTATATTGACGCCAATGCACTTCAATGATTTACTCAAATCACAGGTAAACAATTATTAACTATAACCTGACAGACATGCCTAGATTTTGTGGCTTCCTGTACCGGCATTTTGGTTCTGACATGTTCTTTTTGATCGCCCTTGGCTTTTTTCTCTATTTCGCTCCGGCATTTGCGTTTTTCACGCTCAGCGCCATGGAGCTGGCGGAAACCGGCAGGAACCGGACGGCACCACTGGCAACCGCCTTCACGGCGGCCCTGCTCTGGCCCCTCACCCTGTCCGTGATGACTGCACTTGTGATTGTTCAAAAAACGCGTCCTTCCTGACCCTGCGCACCCCTCTCAGACAGCGTGTGCAGCAGCGGGCCAGTGCTTCCCTGCCCTGCCTTGCCTTGCTTTGCCTTTCCGAGGGTAGCGCAAACAGACGGTCTTTGCCGGTAAAGAGGTTGCGCACAAAGAAAAAGCATCTAAGATTTGAAAAATTGCGGACACAAACCGTGTTTGTGCACCGCAGCATTGCCATGGTCCACATCATGTGATTTAACCTTAAGTAAATTTTTACGTTTTGTTTACTCGAAATTTTGCGGCCAAGTCCCTATTTTCGCAGCAGTTATGATACGGAATTTCGCAGGAGCTGATTTTATGAACTCGACGCCTCGGTTCAGTCAGGCAGTCGCCTCTTTAGTATTGTTTTTGGGTATTTCGATCCTTGCTGGTTGCAGCTCCTCTGAAGAAAGAGCCCAGGCCCATTACGAACGCGGCCTCGAACTCGTGGAACAAGGCGATCTCGTGAAGGCGAGCCTTGAATTCCGCAACGCGGTAAAACTCAAGCCCGACCATGTTGATGCTCTTTATGCCTTCGGTGAAATCCAGGAAAAGCAGGGCGACGTTCAGGCAGCTTTCCGGGTCTTCACGGCAGTCACGGAGCGGGACCTTCAGCATCAGCCCGCACGCCTCAAGCTTGCTTATCTGCTCATGACAGGGAACCAGTTGGATCAGGCCAAAACGCTCCTGGATCAGGCTGCTGAAATCGACCCTGAAACCCCGGACTACCTGATCGCCAGGGCCACCTATGACTTGCGATCCGGCGATCTGGACAAGGCGGAGCAGCTGGGAAAGCAGGCCTTTGAGAAGGATCCGGAGTCAACGGAAGCGGTGATCGTTCTCGCGTCTTCCCGCATGGCTGCCAAAGACCCCCAAAGCGCCCTCGACTACATTCTTCAGGCGCCGAAAAGCGGAGAAAAGAACATTGGTCTTCAAGTCCTGCACCTGTCTGTTCTGGAAGCGCTGAATGATCAGGACGGCATTGAAAAGCTGTTCGGCAGGCTCGTGACCCTCTTCCCCGACGCTCCGCAATTCCCGCAGGCCTGGTCCCGATGGTACATGAGCAAGGGGCAGACCCGGGAAGCCGAAGGGGTCATCCGCCAATTTGCCGAGAACAACCCGGACAACAACGACGCCCAGCTCGCTCTTGTCGCCTTTGTAAACCAGCAGCGCGGCCCGGACGCCGCGCAATCCGAGCTGGAGCGCATGATCAAGACGCGCGAAGACGCGGATCTCGACGCTTTTCCGCTGCAATCCGCCCTCACCCGTCTGCTGTTTCAGTCGGACCACAAGGATGACGCCATTTCCCTGATGCGTTCGATTGTCGACAGCACAAGCGACAGGGATATAAAGAACCGCGCCCGCATCATTCTGGCCACCATGCTCGGTCAGACCGATGAGGTTGCGCAAGCAGAAGTGTTGATCGAAGACGTTCTCAAGGACGACGCCAAGAATGTCGAAGCGCTGCGTCTGCGCGCCTCCATCAGGATCTCCCGGAACGAGAATGCCCAGGCCGTCGATGACATCCTGGTGGCATTGAACGAATCCCCGGAAGACGCCCGCCTGCGCACCATGCTTGCCAGCGCCTATGAGCGGGACGGCTCCTCCGTCCTGGCGGAAGAGCAATATGCCAAGGCCATGGCTCTGGATAGGAACTCACCGGAAACCGGGCTGCCTATGGCCCAGTTCCTGCTGCGCCACGGCAAGGCGGATCAGGCGGAACGGGTTCTGGAAGCCGTTCGGTCTGAAAACCCGACAAACGGCCAGGTGATCGCCCTTCTTGCCCAGCAAAAACTGGCTCAAAAGGACTGGGCTGGCGCTCAGGAACTTGCCAGCATCCTCAGACAGATCAAGGATGTTGACAAGACCGGCACCGCGAATGGTGAGGTGGCTGACAAGATCTCCGCCGCAGCCCTCTCCGGTCTTCAAAAATATTCGGAAAGCCTCAAGCTTCTTGAAAAATCGACAGCAGAGGCGGATGACGATCAGGAGCTCCTGCCGGACCTGATCCGGGCCTATGTTCAGGCCGGGCGTCAGGACGCGGCCATCTCCCACTTGAAAACGCTGTTGCAGAACGACCCGAAAAACACCCTTGCTCAGGTTCTTCTGGGATCTGTCTATCTGTCGCAAAATCTTGTCGAAGAGGCGCAAGGGGCGTTCGAAGACGCCGCGGCTGACAAGGACAGCGTCGTCGGTGACACCTCGCTGGCCCAATTTCACATGGCCCTGGACCAGACGGATCAAGCGGAAAAAGCCATTCGCGCCGGGCTAAAAAAAGACGGCACCGACACGGCTCTGCGGTTGATGCTGACCTCCGTGCTTCAACATCAAGAACGGTTCGATGAAGCCATTCAGGAATATGAGGCCATGTTTGCGGAAGACCCCGAATCCACGATTGTCGCAAACGATCTGGCCAGCCTGTTGTCCGAACGCCGGGGGGACCCTGCGTCTTTGGAGCGGGCCTTCGAAATCGCCCAGCGGTTCCGGACCTCGCAAGTTCCCCAATATCTCGATACACTTGGGTGGATCTATTACCTGCGCGGCGAATATTCCTCGGCTCTCCCCCTGCTGCGTACAGCCTCACAGGAACTGGACAAGATGGGGCTTGCCCAATTCCACTACGGGATGACCCTTGCCGCACTGGGCCAGAAAACCCAGGCAATCACAGCGCTTGAAAAGGCGCTGGACCTTAAGACCGTCATGACGGATAAGGACATTCAGCAAGCCAATATGAAGTTGGACGAGCTGAAAAGTAAGAATGAAGTCACACAAGCAAATTAATATCGTGCCCATCTGCGGCATCCAATAGCTCTTTCGTAATGGTTTGGATCGATGGAACAAGGCTTTAACCTCGGTGCAATTTGGTCAATCGTAAAGCGACGCTACGCCTTTTTTCTGGTGCCAGCCGTCCTTGTGTCCGCGGTTGCTGTGGTTGTTGCTTACTCTTTGCCGCGCAGCTATGTGGCAAAAGCAACAATCCTGATCGAATCCCAGCGCATTCCGAATGAACTTGCTGCCGCAACAGTGACAGCAGATCCGCGCGAGCGGCTGAAAGTGATTGAGCAGAGGCTGATGGCCCGCGACAATTTGCTGAGCATCGCCGACAAGTTCTCGCTTTACCGCACAGAAAAGGGCACTCCGTCGCCCACCGCGCTTGTCGCCAACATGCGCAGGGACATCAAGATCCAGCAGATCAGCGTCTCCCGCTCCCGCCGCAACACCCAGGTTGTCGGCTTTGACGTATCGTTCAGATATTCCAACGCAACCATGTCGGCCCGCGTTGCCAACGAACTGGTCACGTCAATCTTGTCGCAGAACCTTGAATCGCGGATCAGCCGTGCGGCTGAAACCAGTGAGTTCTTCGAAGCACAATTGCGGGATCTGGACAACGAGCTGTTGTCGATGGAACAGAAAATTGCTGCCTTCAAGCGGGACAATGAGGCAACTTTGCCGGAAACGCTCAATTTCCGCCGGGAGCAGCTGTCTTCGCTCAACACCAAGCTGGAACTTGTCAATCAGCAGCTGCTCGTCGCCGAGCAGTCAGATGATGGCACTGGCGGGCTGGGCGATGCCAAGGCCCAGCAACTTGGCTTCAGCCTGCAGTCCAAGGAACTCAGTTACCAGGCCATTGTCGACCGGCGCGAGCGCCTTGCGCCGCTGGTGAAAAAGGGGTTTGTCTCCCAAAAAACTCTTGAAGATCTGGACAGGCAGATCACCCAGGCGGAAATCGGCATTGCCGCGCTGAAATCCCAAATGGCCCAGGAAGGGTTTTCAACTGACCCTGCAACCCGGCTGAAGCTGCTCAAGGCCCAAAAGACTGAGCTTGAAAGACAGGCAGGACTGGTGCAGCAATCCATTGCCAGGACCCCCTCCACCGAAGTGGAAATGTCGGCCATGGAGCGGGATTACGACAACCTGCGCAAAGAATACAGCCAAACCAAAGCAAAGCTCACAGACGCCCAGATCGGTGAGCGCCTGGAGCAGGACCGTCAGGCCGAGCGCTTTGAGGTTCTGGAACAGGCCACCATTCCGGAATCTCCGGCAGCGCCGAACCGGATCCAGATTGTTGCTGCTGGCGGTGGCGGGGCTGTGGCAATAGGCATCGCTCTGGTGTTCATCCTGGAATTTCTGGACAACAGCATCCGCACAGCAAATGATCTGGAACGCCGCCTCAAGCTGCGTCCAATCGCCGTTATTCCTTACGTCACCACACGGCAGGAAAGAATGCGCCGGGTTGCCCGGCGGAGTTTAACAATTCTCGTAGTATTATCTGTTATTGTCGCAGGACTGGCAGCCGTTCATCTGTTCGTCACACCATTGGATATTCTCGGCGAGCAGCTATTGCAAAAAATTCAGGCTTTTGTGCCGAGTTCCTTGCTGCCTTAATGACGGTCCCGGACGTTTATTTTCGGAGAAGATGAGTTGGAACACATCAAGAGTGCACTGAAAAAGGCTGGCGTTGCGGACGACAGCACCGATACTGTGACGCCGATTGCCTCAGTGCCAAACCGGACCGTGAAACAGACTTTTAAAGACACGGTTTCTTCGGAAGAAGACGAAGAGCCTGTGCTTCGCCAGGTCGAGATTGATCCGAAACATCTCGAGAAAAAGCGGATCGTTTCGAAATCCATGGACGATCCCAACCACATCGCCTTCAACCTGTTGCGCACACGGGTGCGCAAGGCGATGGCTGACAATGACTGGAAATCGCTGGCCATCACCTCTCCGACCCCGGGCTGCGGCAAGACAATGGTAACCCTCAATCTTGCCTTCAGCCTTGCACGGAACCCGGGATTGAAGACGATTGCTGTGGATCTGGACCTGAAGCGTCCCTCAATCGCGCCGACCCTGAAGATCGAACCGGACCGGTCCGTTGCCCAGTTCCTGCTTGGCAAAGCGGAGGCAAAAGACTGTTTTGTCCAGGCCGATCCGAACCTCATTCTCGGCCTGAACAGCGGTCATACCCCCGCTTCGTCCGAACTGCTTCAAGCGCCGAAAATGCTGGAGCTGTTCGAGTTCATCGAAGCCATGTCTCCAGACATTGTCCTGTTCGACCTGCCCCCCATGCGCAACAGCGACGATGCGCTCGGATTTCTGCCGCGCATCGACACGTCCTTGCTTGTGGTTGCTTCCGGCACAACCACAACAACGGAAGTCGACGAATGTGAACTGCAGATCAGCGAACTCGACAAATTGCTCGGAATTGTCCTCAACAAGTGCGACGATGTGAAATCCGAGGCATATTACTACTAGGGACCCAGCGCTCAAGCGGTGCTTCTGTGCGGCCTCTGCTTTGAAGATGAAAGAGAGCGTTAACGCCCTGACGCGCGCCGCAGTGGCCACAAGCGTTTCTGCAGTGACATGGCTGTTCTACATCAGCCAGGCAGTAAGCCGCCAGACATGGCGGCTTTACCGACACGGCCCGAACGCGTTCAGGCTGCGCCGCACACGCTCCACTCGTTTTTCGAGAACTCTTTGTAATCATTTCAGGATTTTTTTCCAAAGAACCTGCCCAACAAGCGCTGCCTCCAGTGTTTACCGGTTCTTTTCTTTTGCACTATTGACGCAACCACATTTCTCGAGGGCCCAGTCCCTGAGAACTCCGCCTTCCCTACCTCTTTTGCATTTACCACCTGCAGAGAAACCATAAGGCAGCCCCTGCAGAAACCAAGGAATATGCTTGTAACTTACCGTCACAAATGCTAGGACTTTTCTAAATTTTAATTAAGTGTGAACATTCTAAAAAGGTAGAACTCGAGTATGAAATTCACCAGTTTGATCACCGGCGCGGCATTGCTTGCCATGAGCGCTGGGTTTGCAGTTGCCTCGCCGGTAACATTGTCGAAACAGAACAAATGGGACGTTTTCGACGGAGGCGGCAGTCAATCCGTCAAGATCCGCAACAAATCGTATCCATTTGAAAGCGCACGTGTGGATGCAGGTGGCTTCCGGCTCTCCGACGGTGTCAATGACTTGATTGCCTGGTGCCTGGATATTACCCATAACCTGTCCCTCCCGAGCCCTTACAAGACGACCGATGATCCGTTTTCCAACAGCTACGGCCTGACGGATGTCCAAAAGGCGAATGTCGAGAACCTTTTCGAGACCAGTTATTCGACGCTGGACCTTAGCAACGACGCTCAGTCCGCGGGCTTCCAACTGGCGCTTTGGGAAGTCATCTACGAAAAGTCCGGCACATTTGATGTGACCGATGGCAATTTTTACGCGCGTGCGTCCAGTGCGGCCAGCGATCTGGCGAACGCCTTCCTCGGCAATCTGGGCGGCGCCATCACCCAAGCCTACAATTTCACCTACTATGAGTCCCTCGGATACAAGTCCGGCTGGGGCAAGAAAAAGTGGAAGAAAAAGTATAGCCAGAACCTTGTCAGCGTGACCCCGGTCCCGCTTCCAGCTGCCGGATTGCTGCTGACCTGCGGTCTCGCCGGGCTTTATGTCGTGAACCGGCGCAAAAAAGCCTGACCCTGTGCGGGTGTCTGAACAACCTTAAAAAGATCCGCGATTTTTTCGCGGATTTTCCATGTTCGATGTTGAATACACGCGTAAATTTTTGTCGCACGGATAGTGATTTATTTGCTTCTCTGCAGCTGCCTTTCAGCCTAAAACGAGAGGCGCAAGTTTCGATTGAAGCCTTAGGCACCTTCCTGCCCTGGATGTCTTAGCGTCTTGAAATGTCCGGTAAGAGACATATCTCAGGATTTACCCTTTTAAGAGTATTTCCTTGATAATAGAGCGTAAACTTGCGATTTGAAACACTAGATGAAACGGTAAAATTACAGTCAAAATAGAGAATTCGAATTGGTGTGGTTTTGCCGGTGAAAGCCGATGCAACAAGATTCGAAAATTGGAAACTCTCGCTCTTCGGGGTCGCTGATGTATGAGCCGTATTACGGTCTCTTGACGAAGCCGTTTGCACTAGTACCTGATCCCCGGTTCATATATTGGGCCGGCCCGCACAGCATGGCCTTCGCCATGCTTGAATACGGTATCGTCAATCATGCGGGCTTCACGGTGATTACCGGTGAGGTCGGTGCTGGCAAGACAACCTTGATCCAGCATTTGCTCGGCAAGCTCCCGGGAGATATCTGTGTGGGGCTGCTGTCCAACACAGGCGGAAGCGGCGAATTGCTGCAATGGGTCCTGATGGCCTTTGATCAGGACTTTGAAACGGACTCCCATGTCAAACTGTTCAAGCAGTTCAAGGACTTCCTTATTTCGCAATATGATGCGGGACGTCGGACCGTCCTGATCGTGGACGAAGCCCAGAATCTCGGCTCTGAGACGCTGGAAGAGCTGCGGATGCTGTCCAACATCAACACCCATGACCGGGAGCTGCTGCAGATCGTGTTAAGCGGCCAGCCGGAGCTGAAAACCCTGCTCGCAGCCCCCAATCTCCGCCAGTTCGTGCAGCGGGTGACCTCCGACTTTCACCTGTCCTTTCTTGAACAGCAGGAAGTCGCGGGCTATATCGCCCACCGGCTCAAGGTCGCCGGTGCAACAAGGTCCCTGTTCACGCCCGGGGCCTGTGACCTGATCTATTATGCAACCCAGGGCACCCCCCGTCTGATCAACACCTTGTGCGACACTGCCCTTCTCTACGGGTTCGCAACGGAAGCTGATGAAATCACACCGGACATCGTCAAGCGCGTTCTTGATGACAAGCGGCGTTTTGGCGTGTTCGCTGTTCAGCCCGACATGGCACTGCCACAGCAATAGACACATAGCCGGGGGCGGGATGCGTTAAAGCATGCCGCCTTTTTGACGGGCTCTTTCCACTCGGCCACGGCCGGACACCACTCTCAATGAATAGAAACCCATCTGATCTCGAAAACCGGCCTATGCTGGCGTGTTCCAACATGCCAGACGGCGCTGCGCTGTTTGAATGATATCAGACCGTCCGTCACAACGCCCCTTGCCTGCCTTTGGAAAGAACCATCAAATCGGGTTCTATCAATCGAGATTGCTTCAGGCCTTGGTCACCAGCTCCGTTGGCAGGCCTCGCGACGCAATCGCGTTTCTGGTGTCAATCACCGGCAATCCAAGGCCCAGCAGCCTCTTATAATCCAGCGCATCGTGATCCGTTGAAATCAAAACCGCATCATAGTCTTGCGCTTTGAGGCTCTCAAGGCTAACCGCCTCGCGGTCCTTCAGATGTGCAAATTCCCGCATGGGAGGGATGGCACCGATATGGGGGTCTAGAAAGTCCACCCGGGCCCCGCTTTTCAGCATCATATCCATCAGTACGACGGACGGGCTCTCCCGCATGTCAGGCACATTTTTCTTGTAACTGATCCCCACCAGCAGAATGCGGGACCTTGACAGGCCCTTGCCGCACTGCCGGTCCAGAACCTCACGCAATTTGCCTATGACGTAGTGTGGCATGGTGACATTGATTTCCCCGGCCAGCTCGATGAAACGGGTTGAATGTCCAAATTCGCGAGCTTTCCAGGTGAGGTAAAAAGGATCGATCGGAATACAATGTCCGCCGAGACCTGGCCCCGGGTAGAAGGGCATGAAGCCGAACGGCTTCGTGGCTGCGCCGTCGATCACGTCCCAGACATCAATTCCCATGGCGTCATAGATCACCTTGAGCTCATTCACGAGCGCGATGTTCACAGAACGGAAGATATTCTCCGTAATTTTGACCGCTTCAGCCGTTCGCGTTGAGGCGACGGGCACCACCTGGTCAACAATCTGCCCATAGAAGGCGGCCGCCAGGACCCGGGCACTTTCAGTATCCGCCCCAACAATCTTGGGGATGGACTGGGTGCGATAGGTCGCGTTGCCCGGATCCTCCCGCTCGGGACTAAACGCCACCCAGAAGTCCTGGTCCACCTGCCGCCCGCTGGCTGTCAGGATCGGCGTCAGCACCTCGTCGGTCGTTCCGGGAAAGGTGGTCGATTCCAGAACCACCAGAACTTTCTCCCGCAAATACCGGGCGATCTCACGGGCGGTCTTTTCGACAAAAGAAAGGTCCGGCTCCCGGTGTCGGGTCAACGGGGTCGGCACACAGATGACAATCACATCCATGGCCGCCAGTCCTGCAAAATCCGCAGTCCAACTTACCCGTCCGGCTTGTGTGACCTCCTCGAGCATAGCATCCGTCACGGCGCCAATATAGCTGCGGCGTGCCTCAAGCCGGGTCACCTTGCTGGCATCAATATCGAACCCTGTAACCTGAAAGCCGCGCAAGGCGGCTGTCACAGCCAGGGGCAGACCGACATATCCCAGCCCGATCACCCCGACACGGGCAGCCTTGCCGTCAATCAACTTCAGAAGTTGGCGGCTTTTCGCACTGTCAGATGTCATGATCAAATGTCCGTAAAACGGTCAGCTCCCGAGGCGCTGCTGGACACCTCAGATACACCGTAAGGGTCTGGAAAAAGGCTCGAGAGGCAGACCTATCCCGATTTGACGTAAAGCGTCAAATCAGAAGCAGCCACGACGCGGCAGCTGACCGGTCTGCATCAGTGACCCTCATGGCAAAGAGCAGAAGCGAGACGGCCTATGCATGAACAGGCCTTAAGCATCTGCACCCATGTCTGGAAAATAGCTCGGCAGTTGCGGCACGATCTCTTCAAGGAACCCTTGAAGCCTGTCATCCGCCCGGGCCACATCCTCTGTCTGGCCAATGGGAGTGACCACCCGCACGAGGCCGCCGTCGGATCTGCCTTCGGTGAACGTGTCCCACATGGACACGAATTTTGCCTCAAAGTCGTTGGTGATCTGGCGGCCACGCTGTTCAAACCAGAAATAAACCAGCTGCCGGTTCAGACCCTGCTGGATGACCGCCCGGTTCACGGTGATGGTCTTCGGGCCTGCACCGGTCTCGATCGTCACCGGCTTCTGTTCCCAGTTGGAGACCTCCCAGCCGCCGCCGGGCAGACAGATTTCCGGAGAATGGATCCCCGACCCCTGGGTCTGGGATTTGTAGAATGTCATCAGCAGATTGATGCTATCTTTGCCATTTGTGTAATCCGCCAGCAAATATTCATCGGCGCCGAGCACCCGCTCGATGTTGCGGTCCAGGATCGTCGAACGCCCTTGCCAGTCACTGACCTGAAGCGGAAAAACCCCGAGAGGAATACGGTTGATCGCGGGCGGAACCGGTGTCGGGGTCACCTGCCACAAAGCACCAGCCACCACACTAACCACCGCCGCAGCAATGAAGGCCCGACCGGCCCGCATGGCTGGAAGTTTCTTCAACGGCCCCAGCAGCCCCTCAAAATCCATACCGATCACATAAGCCGGACGCGGCCGCCCAAACAGGAAGAAACGTGACAGGAACCAGGCCAGCACATAGAGCAGCAGTGTGCAGGAAATGAAAATCACCCAGCCCTCGAAAAAATGCAGGAAGCCTTCCGCCTGCGCGATCCCGTACTGATTCACCAGCACGCCGATCATGCCGATCCTGAAGCTGTTCATCAGGATCGTGATGGGAATCGTCGCCAGGAAGATCACGACCCGGTGCCAGTTCGGGCCGTTATAGAGAATGGCCATCAGCCAGCCAAAACTGAACAGCGGAAAGAGATAGCGCAGCCCGCTGCAGGCTTCTGCAACCAGAAGCTTGTATTCGCCCAGATCGATAACCGTTCCATCCAGCAGAACCGGGATGTTCACGAACTGGATCACTGCAACGCCCAGCTCCGCAGAGACCGCCTGAAGATAGGTGGAAACGTTCAGATAAATGAATTGCGGCAATGGCAGCATGAAGATCAGATGCAGCCAGCCCGGCCAGAACCGGACCCCTTCCCGGGTGCCGGCAAGCAGGAGAATCAGCGCACCGATATACAGAATAAACCCATAGGTGATGATGTCCGGGATCTCGACCAGATTGCCGATCAGTCCAACCAGCAGCGCCAGTGCGAACACAAGAAGGCCGACGATCCGGCTGCCGTGATCCGGTTTGACCGGATGCCGGTGAATTTCCAGCAGGGTCATGTAGCCGGTAATCAGCGGCACAAGCGGCCCGTAGCTGTATTCCGGCCGCGCCCAGGCCACGCCCAGCGAAATCAGCCCGTCCCAGAAAAACGCGACGGCTCCGAGCGACGCCACCAGGATCCAGGGGATCGCCCGCATGGAGAAGGAGAAAAATTCCTTCGGCATTCCGGGAGTATCGTTTCGAACATCGGCCGTCATGGAAATTCCGTCCAAAAGCGTTTCAAAAGACAAGTTATTCAGCAAAGAGAAAGCCAGAGCGCAATTATCATCAGACGCTCCATGCCCTCTTCATACCCAAATCCGGGCCTCATTTGTACTTAAATTCTTGGTGAGGACGTATCGTCGCTTCAAATTTTAATAAAACAATTGAAGAATTAAGCTTAATATTGAATGTGATTTGAAATTGGGGCCACCGCATTTGACGCTTCGGACGCCAGCGCCCTATAGGAAACACAATTTGATTTTTGATTTGCACATTGAGGAGTTGGATTGTTGGGTGAAACAGAGATCATGCCGCGCCCTGCGCCCGGAAAAGTACTGATCATCGTCGAGAACCTCCCGGTTCCCTTTGACCGCCGGGTCTGGCAGGAGGCCAGCGCGCTGCGTGAAGCCGGGTATGAGGTCTCTGTCATCTGCCCAAAAGGGAAGAAGCACACTCTCTCTGAGGAAACTCTGGACGGCATTCACATCTACCGTCACAGCCTGCCGCTGGAAGCCACCGGTGCGCTCGGCTATCTGGCAGAATATTCAGCCGCCCTTTTCCACGAGATGCGGCTGTCCATCCGGGTTCTGAGGCGCCATGGCTTCGATGTGATCCATGCCTGCAATCCACCGGATCTGATCTTTCTGGTCGCGCTCTTTCACAAACTGCTCTTCGGCAAGAAATTCGTGTTCGACCAGCATGACATCAACCCGGAACTTTATGAGGTCAAATTCGGCAAAAAGGGCTTCTTCCACCGCCTCCTGACCTTCTTCGAACGCTGCACCTTCCGCCTTGCCGATGTCAGCCTGGCCACGAACGAAACCCTAAAGGGCCGGGCGGTCACGACCGGCAAAATGGCACCTGAGAATGTCTGGGTGGTCAGAAGCTTTCCCGACATTGCCCGCTTCAAACGGACCGCGCCAGATGAAAATGCCAAACGGGGCCGCAAGTTCCTGGCCGGATATGTCGGCATCATGGCTGAACAGGACGGGGTGGAATACCTCGTCAGGGCTATGGACCATATCGTCAATGTGGAAGGCAGAGATGATATCGGCTGCATCATCATCGGGGATGGCCCCGATTACGACCGTCTGCGCGCGCTCTCAGTGGAGCTGCAGCTGACAGACCATGTGGAGTTCACTGGCTATGTGTCAGGCCCTCCCCTTCTGGAAAAGCTGTCCGCCTGCGATATCGGTGTGATTCCCGATCCGCCCAATGTGTGCAACGACAAGCTGTCAATGAACAAGGTGTTCGAATATATGGCGCTCGGCCTGCCCTTTGTTCAATTCGACCTCGAACAGGCCAGGATCGACGCGGGCGACGCGGCGCATGTGGTGAAAGACCGGACCGCAGAAGGTCTCGCCCGGGGCATGATGGACTTGCTCGCCGATCCAGAACGCCGGGAAAAAATGGCGCACTATGCCTCCGACAGAGCGCAGCGGGAGTTCCATTGGGACATTGAAAAACAGTCGCTTCTGGACGCCTATCAGACCGTGTTCCACCCGCGCGAAGTCACGGACATGAGCGGGCCGGTGCGGGCTTCCTGAGGCAGGAAACCGGATTGCTGTCGGCGTGGAGCCGAAGCCCCAGACTCCCTTCGGATCAGGTGCTTTGCTCCCCGGACAGGACCTTTCGAACGGCAGTCTCATAGGCTGCAATCACATTGCTGCGCTGAAACCTGGCAAGCTGGCCGGTCTGCTGCCACTCGGCCAGGTCTCCTTTCAGGCGCTCCTGGTCCGTGATGAGTTTTTCCATGGCTGCTTCAATGGCCGGCACATCATCGGAGGGGGCTGCCAAGGCAAAGGAAGCACCGTCAAAGAAGCCATCAATGGCCCAGTCTTTGGGATAGACAACCGGACACCCTGCCAGAATCGCCTCAAGAAACACCATGCCGAAAGTTTCCCGCTTTGAGACCATGGCAAAGCCGCACATGCCATTGAGCATGTCCTGCACGTTTTCATGGGCGATCGGGCCCTTACGCACGAAAGACGTAGCCTCTGCCTGTGCGGCCAACTGATCGATCCGGGATTCGTCCTGAAGACTTCCGCCGCCGTAAAGATGGAAGGCATAATCCCTGTGCCGGTCCTGCAACGCCTTGCTGGCCGTCACCAGGGCGGCAACATTCTTGTTTTTCTGGTCTTTCAGATGAAACACCGAAGACAGCACGGGGGCGGTCACTTTCGGGGCAAGAATCCGGTCCTGGGACGAACTGCAAGGTAAAAGACAGGTCGGTTTGTCCCGAGGCCCAAGCACCGCATCACACACACGCTGCCCCATCACCGAAAACGGAAACACGACGGCTGCGCCGTGATAGATCCTTCGGTAGGCTGGCGTCAGATCCGGACGGAATTTCAGGATTTTTCTGTCGGTATTCACCTGCAGCGACAAAGCGAATGGGCACTTGAAACGCAGGCTGACCCGCTCAGCAATCAACCCTTCCAGCGTAAGCTTGTGCCCGTGAAGAAGGTCGGGCCTGATCCCACGCCGGACAAGGTCATCCGCAATCCGGTCCGCCAATTGTGACAAGGTTCCCTGCATGAACAGGCCCGCTGGCAGGCCGTCATATTCAACCGCGGTCACACCGTTGTCCGCCTCTGTCAGACGCACCTTAAAACCGGGCTTAACCGGATTGCGCATCAGTCCGCTCAACAACTCCCTGCCGGAAGGGGATGTGCGGTTTATAGAATAAACATGCTGGTCAAATGTGTCATGCACAGCCTCCACGAGGCTGCTCACCGCTCTGGTTTTGCGAGGCTGAACCGCATCCGGATAATCGCCGGAGATGTGCACGATCACCTTTGCCATGGTCAGCTGTCCGCGCCTGTCCGGCTGCGTTGTCCCGGACCGTCCCCCGATCCCGGCTTAACCCGTTTCAATCCCTTGCGCAGGGCCTCCAAACGGTCGGACACGGGTGTTGAAACCTCACCGTTCTTCGTCAGGACCGGCTGCGAAGCGATCATTGGCTGCAAACGGCCTGCGCGGATTTCCGCAACCAGTTCGCGCTCCAGATCTTCTCCGGCGACTTCGGCCCGGTGCGTTAACGGCCAGTAGTGGCGCAAATGATGGAAGTCGACGCCGACCGTGGCATGCAAACCCGTTTGGGTGATGAGTTTCTTTGCCTCTGCCCCGGGCGCAATTCCGTCGGACTTCCGGTTCCAGACTTCGATCCCGGCGAGATAGGGCACGAAGGCGTCCTGAAATTTCCGATACGCCTCCCGGCGAATCGGATGAGCAAATACCGCCACCCCTCCGGCTTTCTGAACCTTTTCAAGGGTTTCCAGAACCGGGCGGTGCTCGGCAAGAAAGTGATCAAGCCCCCAGGTCAGAATATGAATGTCATTGTCGGGACAAGAATATTCAATACCCGGGATCAAGGTGCATCTTTCCGTGGACGCCTGCACGCACGCAGTTCGGAACTCGGCAAACCGGTCTGGTGCAAAGCCTGTGTCATGTTCGCTCATCATGACCACATCGACACCGCGCCGGCCGAAAAACTTCGCGATCTGAGCCAAGGTCCAGCGGCCATCATAAGACCAGGTGGAGTGGGCATGCAGCACCACGGACAGGGACCGGTTCATCCTTTGCGCTTCCTGATTGTTTTTTTCACCGTAGCCAGGGCCTCACGCAGGAAGAACCCGGGAAAGGCGGGATCATAGTTGTAAAACCGGGACAAGGCATGGAGGGCAAACACCCCGAACAGGGACCGCAGGAGATTTGGCCACCGCTGCGCATGAAACCTGCTTTTGGGCCCCTTGATCACAAACAAGAGGTGCAACAGCTCCCGCCCCAGGTGGCGGACCTGCTGATGGCCTTCTACTACCGGCACATCCTTCGGGACAAAATCGGGGTCCAGAGCCTGCTCGACGGCCCAGCCCGGGTAGTCCAGACCACTGCGGCGCGACAGAGCTGTTGATCCCCACAGACGCCCGTTCAGCTCGATAAACCATCCGGTTCCGTCATCATCCGTCAGAAGTTCCACCATGAAGGGGCCCCGCCATCCGATAGAAGAAACGAATGTCTTGACCTTTTCTACCAGATCAGGGGCCGGAGCGACCGAGCGGCAGGCACTTGCTCCAGAGCCGTGCGGGTTCATCATGCGCACCCGGCGGTGAGCGAACAAATGGCTGATGCCCCCCTCGCCTGCAAAGCCGAATATCCCTTCTCCCGCGCCATGGATCAAGGGCTGCACCAGCATCGGAAAGGTCATGGCGTCTTCCGGCGGAAGCGTCTCCAGGTCCTTGGCCTCAAAAAGATAAAAGGCGTCCCCCTTTTTCAGCGTGCCAGAGGCGTCGAGGGAAATCGCCCGGGCGGGCTTGACGATTGCCGGAAAAATCGTCGCCTGGAAAATGTCTTCCCGTGTCTCAGCCACAAGTGTTGGCGGCACAGAAAGACCCGCGGCCTCAGCCGCAGCGATCTGCCGGGCCTTGTCCAGGGCGATTTCCTTTTGCGGCCCGGTTGCATTTGCGAGCGCCGGCCTGGCCTCCCCTTCTCCCAAGCCCGCAAGGGCCTCATTGGCAAGCCAAAGCCCGGTATCATCCAGTGCCAGCACCACATCAATCTCCGGATGCGCGCGCAAATGCTCTGCAAGATCCGCTGCAGCTTTCCCGGAATCGTCTTCCGGAGCGGTGACAAGGAGAGGCTCGCCAACTGGCAGAAATCGGGCGACCGGTGCCAAGGCGCCCTTGCGCTGGAAAACGCGGACATTCATCCCCTTGTGATGCAGGCTGAAAAACACCTCCGGCGCAGCCAGCGCGTCCGCAAAGCCGATAAGAACCGTTCTCATGTCTGAACCGGATACCATCTTTAAAAAAGCTGTTTCTTGGTTTTCGCCAGGGCCCGGCGGACTGTTCTGACGAACGGCTCGTCTCCCGCAAGGAAGCCGGCAAGATCCTGTTGCGAGGTGTCCGCACGCACAGACCAGCGCGGAATGGGGAAAGGCATGCCCGTGAAGCTGCCACCGTCACTGGAATAGGCCCTGCTAAACCCGGCTGCCTTTAGACGCTGCAAAGTGGATCTTCCGTACTGACCGAAGGGGATTGCCGCTTCGCTGATCTTGCGCCCGATATGGCTCTCCAGCAGCGATTTGGCCTCGGCAAGCTCCCGCTGCGCTGTTGCATCATCCATCTGTCTCCAGCTCACATGATCATGGCCATGAGAGCCGACTTTGTGACCGAGATGCAAGAGTTCCAAAAGATCGTCCGGCCCAAGCGAACCTGTGTCCTCAAGCCGCCCGGCCAGAGGAAAAAACGTGGCGGTCAGGCCGCGTGCCGCAAGGCCCTTGGCGCCGATTTCCAGGTCGGAGAGGTTGCCGTCGTCAAAAGTAATCAGAACCCGTTCGCCAGCCGCCGCAATCTGGTCCAGAAACCCTGCATATTGGTCAGTGCTGATCCAATAGCGATCTTCACCCGGCTCCAGCGGGCGCTTTGGCGTTCCGATCCCGTGAAAATTTACGATCTGAAATCTATCTGCCAAGGTGAAACTCTTAAATATTGCAACGTTTGTTCACGCTCAAATCTATCCCATCGCCTCGTCAATGGTTCGGGCGGCGGGGTCAATATGTCCCGGGCACATTTTCATGTCCTAGCGGTACACGCAAACGATAAAACCTCGAGCTCCCGGCTTTACAGCATATTTGGCGTCTTTCTCCGCCGGATCCAGCAAGACAAAACAAGCCAAACGACCAGCCCCGCTTTTCCCGCAAAAGCGGTTTTCCACTCTTCCCTCCCTTCAAAACCCAATACTTGCCTGAAAGAGAAAAGAATGAGGGCAGTGCACACGCCTATTCTTTGAAAACGTGCCCGGGGCCTTTTGATCCGGCCGCCGGTTCAGGATCTCAACACCTGCCAGCCTGTCCGGAGGTCCAAAAAAATATCCCGCCCGCAGGGCAGCCTGCGGGCGGGATATCATCATCATACAGAAAGGAGGCTTGATTAAGCCTGCTTGCGGCGAACCATAGCCAGACCACCGATCGCGGTGACCAGAAGCAGAGCGCCCGCCGGAAGCGGAACCGGGGTTACGCGAACGGAGTCCACGTCGAAACCACCAAAGGTCTTGCCAGCGTACACTGGAAGGGATGTATCGGTTGTATCGACCAGCTTGATCGTGTCGAACAGGCCCGCACCAAGACTGATGACGACCCCGCTAACCGCATCAAGGTTGGAGATCTCTGCCACCTTGGTGAAGACGCCACCGATGCCAACAAAGAGGTCAGCGCTCTCCGGCCACCCAGCAACGTCATCGAAGGTCACCTCGAAGACGGAGACACTCGTGTCGAAGAGTTTGCCGAAAGTAAGCTCGATATAGCTGCCGAACCCGATTTCGAAGAAGCTTCCATCGGTTGCCCCAAGGGCGTTCGCCGCGTTATCGCGGCCGTCCGCCGTACCACGGGCTGCTGCGTCGTCATAAGTGATCTGCGTCGCATATCCATTGTCAAATCCGCCGGCACCGACGGTAACAGGAGCTGCGCTCACAGCACCCGCTGAGCAAACTGCAAACGCAGCCGCCAACATTGTAGCTTTAGCTTTTCCAAACATTGTTTTCACTCAATTGAAATAGTTAAACGTTCAGCGGAGTACCGCCACCTGAGGGACATTAGGCTATTACCGCCAATTGTGTCAATGAAATTCATACATTTTTAATCAAAAAACCCCGGCTCTTCCTGAAAAAAATCAAATCACCCTAACGGTAGAACAATTTCTAACTCATGATTACAGATGAGCTTCCTGTAATTCTTAAGATATCGATTTAGCACACTCAACAGAACATCATTAACATGCTGGATCTCATCAGTTCACAGGAGGAAATTTGCCAATATTTTCAATCGAAGGGGCCGTGCAACACGCATAAATCCAGCTTATACTTCTATTGGAAAACTTGATATCCGTGAGCCGGAGGTAATCAGACCAGTGGAAGACCCGATTTTTAGCCAAAAACAAAGGACCTACGTGGTGAGCGTCCGTTGAACCCGACCTGCCGCTTTTCGATTTGGTGCGTTAAGTGTCCGCTTAATTAAATGGACATTTAAGGGCCCTTAATGA